>NZ_RSAJ01001088.1 GCF_003933965.1 Streptomyces sp. RP5T | reverse complement strand
GTTCAGGTACGGGTCCACGCTGACCATGAAGTCGAGCGAGCCGAGGGCCTTGTCGAACCGGTCGCCGTCGGGGGCGGAGAGTACGGGGTTGGCGGCGACGGCGATGACCGCCCGGATCGGCTCGCCCTCGTCGGTCGCGGTGTCGATCTCCTCGGCGAGCGCGGAGAGCGGCAACTCCCCTTTCGCCTCGGGGTGCTTGCTCACTCGGGAGTGCCAACGGCCCAGCGCGAAGCCGTGGCTGGGGCCCGCGGGACGCGGCGTGCGGTCGGTGGCGGCCTGCGGGAAGAGGGCGCCGCCGGGCCGGTCGAGGTTGCCGGTGAGGATGTTGAGCACGTCGACGAGCCAGCTCGCGAGGGTGCCGTGCGGGACGGTGCAGCTGCCGATACGGCCGTATACAGCTGCCGTTGGGGCGGCGGCGAGTTCGCGGGCGAGGGTGCGGATGGTGCCGGCGTCGACGTCACAGGTGCCGGCGACGGCCTCGGGGGTGAAGTCGCCCATGGCCGAACGGAGTTCCTCGACCCCTTGGAGATGCGGGGCCAACTCCCCTGTGTCCACGAGCCCTTCCTCGAAGAGCACGTACGCCATGGCCGCGAGCAGCAGGGCGTCGGTGCCGGGCCGGATGGGGATGTGCCGGTCGGCCAGTTTGGCGGTGCGGGTGCGGCGGGGGTCGACGACGGTGAGGGTGCCGCCGCGGGCCCTGAGCGCCTTGAGCTTGCCGGGGAAGTCGGGGGCGGTGCACAGACTCCCGTTGGACTCAAGGGGGTTGGCGCCGAGGAGGAGCAGGTGGTCGGTGTGGTCGAGGTCGGGCACGGGGATGGCGTTTGCGTCGCCGTACAGCAGTCCGCTGGAGACGTGCTTGGGCATCTGGTCGACCGTGGAGGCGGTGAAGACGCTGCGGGTGCCGAGACCGGCGAGGAGAACCGGCGGGTAGAGGGCACCGGCCATGGTGTGGACGTTGGGGTTGCCGAGGACGACCCCTACGGAGTTCGCCCCGTGTCGCTCGACCACGCCCCGGATCCCGGCGGCGACGGCGTCGAAGGCCTCCTCCCAGGTGGCCTCGCGCAACTCCCCGTCACGTCGTACGAGTGGGGTGCGCAGCCGGTCGGGGTCGCCGTCCACGGCCCCGAAGGCGGCGCCCTTCGGGCAGATGAACCCCTTGCTGAACACGTCGTCGTGGTCGCCGCGGGCGCCGGTGACCCGGGTCCCCTCGACGGTGAGCGTCAGACCACACGTGGCCTCGCACAGGGGGCAGATACGCAGAGCGGTGCGGGACACGGGTCCTCCCGGGGCAGCGGTGCCTGTCCGGGTGAGCATACCGACCGGTACGGATGGAGGGGAGG
>NZ_RSAJ01001087.1 GCF_003933965.1 Streptomyces sp. RP5T | reverse complement strand
GGGCCTTCCCCCGTGAAGGTGGGCACGCGGTTATTGATCACGCGGCGAGCGTGAGTTTAGCGGTGTGGTGTCGGCGTTCGTATTCGTTGGGGCTGAGGTGGCCGTTGGCGGAGTGCCGACGGCGGGTGTTGTAGCGGGCCAGCCAGGCGAAGACGGTCCTTCTGCAGGTGGCGGCGTCACCGTAGTCGTGGGCGCCCTGGAGGGTCTCGCGTTTCAGGGACGCGTGGAAGCTTTCGCAGGCCGCGTTGTCGGCGCTGGTGCCGACCGCGCCCATCGACCGGGTGACTCCAAGCTGGTCGCAGAGGCCGGCGAAGGCCCTCGATCCGTATTGGGCCCCGTGGTCGGAGTGGAACACGGCGCCGTCCAGGCCGCTGCGGGTCGCGGCTGCCATCCGCAGTGCGTCGGCGACCAGGTCGGTGCGCATGTGGTCGGCGATGGACCAGCCGACGACCTTGCGGCTGAAGCAGTCCAGCACCGTGGCGAGATAGAGGAACTCCCCGCCTGCCAGCGGGAGATACGTGATGTCGCCCATGTATTTGCGCCCCGGCTCGGTGGCGGTGAAGTCCCGCTGGAACAGGTCCGGAACCGGTGAGGTGGCCGGGTCCGCGACGGTGGTGCGCACGCGTCTGCGCAGGCGGATGCCGGTGATGGAGAACCTCTGCATGATCCGGGCGACCCGCTTTTCGTTGATCCGCCGCCCTTTCTCGCGGAGCTCGGCCGTTATGCGCGGGGAGCCGTAGGCGCCGCCGGACTCGCCGTGGACCGCGCGGATCTCCTCGGCCAGGACCCGGTCCTCGTGCTGCCGGGTGGCCCGGGCCTCGGCGCCGGCGAGCCACTTGTAGTAGCTGGACCGGTTCACGTCCAGGACCTGGCAGAGCCGCTTCACCTCGTAGGTGTCCCGGTGGTCGTCAACGAACTGGAAGCGGCTGATCACCAGTTCGTCTCTCCGGCGAAATACTTGGCCGCCTTGCGGAGGATGTCCCGCTCGGTGGCGAGCTTGCGCTCACTCGCCTCAAGTTCTGCCACCCGGGCCTCCAGCTGACGGACCCGCTCGTCCGGATCAGCGGACGGTACCGCCTCGCGACGGGGGGCGGCCGGCTTCGCAGCCGCGGCGCTGACGCCACGGCGTTCGCGGTCCCGCAGCACCCATTCACGCAGAGTCGCCCGGTTGACGCCCAGATCGGCGGCGATGCTCTTGTAGGTCGCCCCGGGTGTGGACTCGTACAGGGCCACGGCATCGGCCTTGAACTCGTCCGAGTAATCCTTCATCGCCATCGGCGGCCTTCTCGCTTCCTCCGGATCAAGCAGATCCAGTATCAGCGTGTCCACCACTCAGGGGGAGGCTCC
>NZ_RSAJ01001086.1 GCF_003933965.1 Streptomyces sp. RP5T | reverse complement strand
GTGGGGCGGTGGGCGGGACGTCCGGAGTTCGGGCCGGTGCCGACGGAGGTCGCGAAGGCCGGGCCGTCGGCGCCGTGGTCGACCAGGCGGCGCTCCAGTTCGAGCGCGAGGTGCCGCTCGGTGCGGCCGACGAGGATGGACTCCAGGAGTTCGCCGAGGGCCTGGTCGGCGATCTCGGCGCCGATGCGCAGGCAGGAGATCTCCTCCTCGTCCTTGATGACGCGGTGCTGTTCGACCGCGCCGCCGAGGTCGGCCAGCCGCAGCCGCGGGACGACCGAGCGGATCGCCCGGTACCGGGAGACCGTGAGGTGCTGTTCCTCCACGGCGAGCGAGTCCGCGCCCTGAGCGGTGGCGAGGTCGGCCGCGGCGACGGCGGGGTCGCCCCCGGCACCGGGCAGGTGGTGCAGCCGCAGGTGCTCGTCGGGGCGGCCGATGCCGGGACGGTCGTCCGGGGGCCCGGCACACACCAGCAGGTCCTCGGTCCTGCCGAGCAGCAGCACGCTGCCGCGCGGGGCGGTGCCCGCGAGGTAGCGGACGTTGGCCGGACGGGAGATCAGCGCGGACTGGCTGCCGCCGGCCTGGCAGCGGTCGCGTAGGCGGGTTCTGCGGGTGGCGTACACCTCTGACATGACTTGAGCGTAGGAGTTCTCCCGGTATGCCGCTGTTTGGGAGAGTCCGAGTGGGGAGAGCCGCTGGTCGAGCGCGGGTCCGCCGGGGGCCGGGCACCCGGGCCTCCTCTCCCCTTCACGGGCGCTACCAGTTCGGCGGGCTCGCGATGGAGCGCGCCAGGACGTCGTCCAGGACCCTTGCCGTCTGCGGCACGTCCATCTGGGAGTTGTCGATGATCGGCAGTCCCGAGCCGTACCAGCCGGCCATCCGGCCGTGGATCCGGGCCACCTCCTCGTCCGTCAGGCGGCGATTGCCGGACCGCTCCGCGTTGCGCTCCAGGACGATCTCCAGGCCGGGCAGCAGGACCACCGGGAGCAGTCCCGGACCCACGTGCCGCTTCCAGCCGCCGAGGCCGACCACCGGCCGGTCCGGGAAGACCGCGTCGTCGAGGATGCAGGAGATGCCGTTGGCGAGGAAGTTGCGGGCGGCGAAGCCGCAGGTGCGGCGGGCGAGGCGGTACTGGGCCTCGGAGTGGTCGTTCCAGCCGGACTGCGGGTCGGCGAAGCCCGAGCGGACCCACTCACGGACGTCGTCGAGGCTAATGTGGGCGGTGGGCACCCGGCGGTGGTCGGCCCAGTACTTGGCCACGCTTGTCTTTCCGGCGCCCGCCGGACCGATGAGCAGCACCGCGAGGGTGGTGCCCGCGGGGTCGGGCGCCGGAAAGACAAGCGTGGCCAAGTAC
>NZ_RSAJ01001085.1 GCF_003933965.1 Streptomyces sp. RP5T | reverse complement strand
CTCCAGCCCTTCCGGGCCGCCCGCCACCACCGGGCCCCGGTCCGTCTCGATCACCTCGATCTCGACGGGGGCCTCGCCGGCCACCTCGACGGTCTCGGTGTGCCGGGCGGCGCGGTGCCAGGTGCCGTCCGGGCCTAGCGCCTCCACCCCGGCACCCGTGCGGCGCAGTCGTTCGCGGTAGAGGTCCTGGTAGTCGGCCATGGCGTTGGTGATGGACCAGGCGACCGTCCCGGTGTGGCCGAAGTGGGCGATGCCGGGGACGCCCGGGACGGCGAGGCCGATGACGTCGAACTCGGGGCAGGCCAGGCGGATCTGCTGGTAGACGCCGGGATCCTCGATGTAGCGGTGGGGGTCGCCCGCGAGCACGGCGTGGCCGGTGGTGGTGCGGGCGCCGGCGACCAGCCAGCCGTTGCTGCCGGAGGTGTCCGGCCCGTCCGCGGCGAAGAGACCGACCGCCTCCGGACCCAGGTGCCGTATCGCCTCGTCCCGCCAGAGCTTGGCCGGGAAGCCGGCGAACAGGATGTGGGTGCCGAGCCAGACGCCGAGCGGGGTCCAGGGCTGCCAGCGCCCGGGAGCGAGCCCGACGCGGGCGAACTCGGGGGCCGAGGCGGACGGCAGTTCCTCGTTCACGCCGTCGACGTACGCCCGCACCCACGCGGCGGTCTCCGGGTCCTGTCTCTCCAGCGCGGCGAAGCACCGTCTCGCGGTGTCGTCCAGGCGGGCCCGTCGCGCGAGAGTGTCCCAGGACAGCGCCCCGGCGCCGAGGAAGGCGGCCGAGGTGCCCTGTGCGCGGTGCCGTTCGACCTCCAGCTGCCAGGCACGGTCGCGGGCGGTGACCCGGCCCTGGGCGCGGGCGAGTTCACGCGCGTCGCCCGCGCGGAGATGGGGGATCCCCCAGGCGTCGCGGTGGATCTCGATACTCACCCTCGAACCCGCCCCTCTTTAAGTTAGGCTTACCTAAGTCGGATGGTGGGGAAATCGTACGTGAAGGGTGAACGGACCATGGGGCAGGGGCACGGCTGGGAGGGAGCGGTCCTCAGGCTGCTGCGGGCGAAGGACTTCGTGTTCACCGTGACCGGCGCCGAGGACGTCACCGACGCGTACCGGCGGGTGCATCTCACCGACGGCGGGATGCTGGCGGCCACCGGTGTCCACCCGACGATGTGGGTGCGCCTGTGGTTCCCGGCCGACGGCAAGCCGCACCAACGCGCCTACACCCTGGTCGACCCGGACCCCGGGAAGGGCACCTTCGCCCTGGAGTTCGCGCTGCACGACGGCGTCGCCAGCGACTGGGCCCGGACCGCCGAGCCCGGCGACACCATCGAGGCCACCGTCCACGGCACCGGATTCGAC
>NZ_RSAJ01001084.1 GCF_003933965.1 Streptomyces sp. RP5T | reverse complement strand
GGTCGCACTGCTGGTGGTGGACGAGGCGCACTCCGTGAAGAACCCGAAGGCCGGCCAAGCGGCCCCAGGCGGTCGCCGGGCGGGCGGAGCGCTGCGAGCGCACCCTCCTGATGACCGGGACCCCGATGGAGAACAGGGTCGTGGAGTTCCACCACCTGGTCCGGATACTCGACGGCGACCTCGCGGACCTGCGTATCCCGCCGTCCGACATGAGCCCTCACGACCGACGGCCCGCCCTCGCGCGGCGGTCAGCGGAACGGTGCCGGTTCCGTCACCCACCCCGCCATCAGCACCAGCCCCGTCTCCCGGTGTACGGCGAGGAAGCCGAAGGGGCGGTCGAAGGCGGCCGTCACCACGGTCGACACGTACCGGGGCGCGGGCGGAGCACCACCCGGCGCCGCCGCGACCGCCGTCACCGCGGCCGCCTCGAAGCCGAGCGCGTCGAAGCGGGCCAGGACGGACTGCCGGGCGGAGCCGACGGCCAGGGGCGTGGCGCTGATGCCGGGGAAGTGGCCCTGCCGCGTGTCCCGGGCCGCGGTCAGGCCGAACAGCCCGTGCTGTTCGAGGAGATCGTGGTGCGCCCGCACCTCGAACGCGGCCGTGGTCACCTCCAGCGTCGGCTGCTGGGGGACCGCGCACGGCCGCTCCTCCACCCGCAGCCCCGGCCCCGCGGGCCCGTGCGGAAGGAACGACCCCCGTACGACCGGATGGGCGCCGTCGAGTACGGCCGCCCCCGCCGCCAGCACCTGACCGGACGTCATGTGCTCCTCGCCGAGCAGGAGATGGACGTCCAGGCCGTTGTCGCCGAGCACCTTGGCCTCGGTGACCCGCCCCTGGGGCGCGGCCACCACCCCGACCCGGTCCAGCCGTACGCTCCGGCGGTGCAGCCCGCGCAGGGTCCGGTCTCGCCAGGGGCCCGCGGACGGCCGTACCGGACGCGCCTCGAAGGGCCGCAGCCAGGTGGTCCGCAGCGCGAGCGCGCTCGCCAGCACGAGGTCGGTGTCGCCCCGCGCATCCACCGGCATCCGCTCGATCAGTCCGCCCGTGCGCTTCGCGGCCCAGGCGTCCATCTCCCGCTGGTCCAGGGCGGGATCGCCGGTGAGGACGCCCTGTGCGTCGGTGGGCAGCCCGGCAGCCCATGTGTCGCGCAGCTCCAGTGTCCGTTTCGTCCACAGCCCGATCGCGCAGTCCAGCGCCTCCGCGTCGGTCAGTCCCGCGAGCAACTCCCTTGCCGCCGGGGCCGCTTGCTCCGCGGGCACGCCGAGCGCCCGTGCCAGCTCCTCCCGCGCCGCGCCCCGCGCCCCGTCGGCCAGGAAGGCCAGCAGCGGCCACACCCCGGGGGCCGAGAACGCGGT
>NZ_RSAJ01001083.1 GCF_003933965.1 Streptomyces sp. RP5T | reverse complement strand
ACCCCCAGGGGCCGTACGGCGGGGGCGGCCACGGGGGCCGTGGTGGTGGCGGTCATCGTCCCTCGTACTCCTCGGCGATCTTCTCGGCGATCTGCTGGGACTTCTCCAGGGCCGACTCGACGGACTGGCGTCCGGCGATGGCCGCGCTGATCTCCTGGGAGACCCGGGTGCCGAGATCGGTGAACTCGGGGATGCCGACGAACTGGATGCCGGGCGCGGGGCGCGGCTGCACACCCGGGTCGTTCGGCCGGGCCTGCTCGATGGCCTGCTTGGTCATCTCCTGGAAGGCGGCGGCCTCCTTGGCGTAGGCCGGGTTGGTGTACGTCGAAGCCCGCTTGCCGGCCGGGACGTTGGACCAGCCGATCCGGTCGCCCACCAGCTGCTCGTACTGCTTGCTGGAGGCCCAGGAGACGAACTTCCAGGCCTTGTCGGGGTTGCGGGAGGCGTCCTGGATGCCCCAGGCCCAGGTGTAGAGCCAGCCGGAGGACTCCGTCCTCTCGACGGGAGCGGGGGCGTAGCCCACCTTGCCCTTGACCGGGGAGCCCTTCGCCTCCAGGGATCCGGCCGCGGAGGTGGCGTCGTACCACATGGCGACCTTGCCCTGGGTCATGTTGTTGAGGCACTCGGCGAAGCCGGACTGGGCGGCGCCGGACTCGCCGTGCTCGCGCACGAGGTCGACGTAGAACTTCGTGGCCTTCTCGAAGGCGGGCGAGTCCAGCCGGGCCTTCCAGTTCTTGTCGAACCAGGTGCCGCCGAAGGTGTTCACGACTGTGGTGAGCGGTGCCATCACCTCGCCCCAGCCGGGCAGTCCGCGCAGACAGATGCCCTTCATGCCGGGCTGCGCCCCGTCGGCCTTCGCGGCCAGGTCGGCGACCTGCTGCCAGGTGGGGTGGGCCGGCATCGTCAGGCCCTTCTGCTCGAAGACGTCCTTGCGGTACATCAGGAAGGACGACTCGCCGTAGAAGGGCTGGCCGTAGAGCTTGCCGTCGTCGCCGGTCAGCGACTGACGCATCGGCGCCAGGACGTCCTTCTCGTCGTACGCCGGGTCCTTGGCCACGTACGCGTCCATCGCGTGCAGCCAGCCGTTGCGGGCGTAGATCGGGATCTCGTAGTTGGACAGGGTCGCCACGTCGTACTGGCCGGCCTGGTTGGCGAAGTCCTGGCTGATCTTGTCGCGGACGTCGTTCTCGGGCAGCACGGTGAAGTTGACCTTGATCCCGGTCTCCTTGGTGAAGTGGGCCCTGGTCAGCTTCTGCAGCTCGGTCATCTGGGGGTTGTTGACCATCAGGACGTTGATGGCGTCACCGCCCGACCCCGCCCCGCCCGCCCCGACCCAGCAGCCGGACAGCAGCGGGG
>NZ_RSAJ01001082.1 GCF_003933965.1 Streptomyces sp. RP5T | reverse complement strand
GTGCAGGGGGGTCTGGGTCATGACGTGTACCGGGCCTCGATCTCGGAGCGGTGGGGCATGGACGCCGAGGCGCCGAGCGCGACGGCGAGGGCGCCCACGTACGTGTCGCCCGCGAGGGCCGCCGGCAGGGGGAGCTCCAGGGTGGAGGGCAGCCCGGTGCCGAAGCCGTCGTTGCCGACCGCGGCGATCATCGAGACGGTGGCGCCGACGCGGGCCGCGGCGATCGCCTGGTTGGCGCCCTTGCCTCCGGGGATCGTACGGAACTCCCTGCCGGGGACGGTCTCTCCGTGCCGGGGCGCCTTCTCGACGCGGGCGGCCAGGTCCGTGTTCGTGCTGCCGAGCACGGCGATGTGGGTCATGGGCGAGCAGCCTCCCGGTGGGTGAGGTGGGCCAGGGTGTCGAAGCCGGTGCCGTTGAAGTCGGCCACGGAGGTGGCCAGGCGGTTCTTCAGCGGGGCGGTCCAGCGGTCGGGGAGCTTGCCGGGGGTGCCGGCGAGGAGACCGGCGATGCTTCCCGCTGTCGCGCCGTTGGAGTCGGTGTCCCAACCGCCGCTGACCGCCCGGCGGACGGAGCCGGTGAAGTCGCCGTCGGCGTGGGTGAGCGCGGCGGCGATCAGGGCGGTGTTGGGGATCGCGTGGACCCAGTGGTGGGTCGCGGCGTGAGTGGCGTGGAGCTCGTCGACGACCTGGTCGAAGTCGTCGTGGCGCTCGGCCAGTTGGACGGCGTGGGTGATCGCCCTCGCCATCCGGGAGTTCGGGGGGATCACGCTGAGGCCGGTGCGCAGGCAGGTGCGGATGTCGGGCGTCGCCGCCGCCCGGGCGATCACGGCGGCGGTGAACATCGCCGCGTAGACGCCGTTCGCGGTGTGGGTCAAGGTGGCGTCCCGGTACGCCTGTTCGGCCGCTGCCGCCGGGTCGCCGGGGTTGGTCCAGCCGTGCACGTCCGCGCGGATCAGGGCGCCGATCCACTCGCGGAAGGGGTTGCGGTGGCGGGCCGTCCTGGGGGGCTCCAGGCCCTGGAGGAGGTTGCGGTAGGCGACGCGTTCGGCGGTGAAGGTGCGGCCGGCGGGGAGTTCGTCCAGCCAGAGCCGCGCCACGTCCAGGGTGGTGAAGCGCCTGCCGTGGCGTTGCAGCAACAGCAGGTTCAGCAGCGGGTAGTTGAGGTCGTCGTCCTCGGGCATCCCGTCGATGTTCTCGGCGAGGGAGGTCGTGGCGGAGCGCCGGTTCCAGGGGTGGGCGGCGAGGAGTTCGGCGGGGACTCCCCTGGCCGTGAAGTAGTTGTTCAAGGGCCAGTTGCCGGTGGCCCGGGCAAGTTCGCGGATGGCGTTGAGGGGGAGCTTCTCCACGGGCTTGCCCAGGAG
>NZ_RSAJ01001081.1 GCF_003933965.1 Streptomyces sp. RP5T | reverse complement strand
GCGGCGGGCAGTGCGGCGAGGCCGAAGACCTCTACGTGGTCGACCGGTCGGTACGGCTCGCGCGCCAGGGACTCCGGCCAGCCGCCCAGCGCCACCGCCCGCGCGTGCAGTCCGGCGAGCTCGGCGGAGCGCTCGGCTACCGACTCCGGCAGGGCGGTCCGTACGGCCCGCTTGGCGCCGTACGGGATACGGTCCGGCACCGCGAGCGCCGCCCGCAGCAGCTCCTCGGTGCGCCGCGCGGCCATCAGCGGACCGGTGCCCAGCCAGCTGAAGCAGACGGCACCCTGCTCCAACAGGCGTGCGGATCCGCGCTCTTGGGCCGTGATGCCGACCTTGACCATGCCGGGCCCGAACCACGCCAGGTACACCCGGTACGGCCGGGGGTCGTCCGCGAGGGTGTCCGCAGCCACCGAGTGCGCCCGGTCCAGCCGCGCGCACTCCTCGCACCGCGCGCCCGTGGTTCGCCCCGACACCGCGGCCCGCGCCGCACACGCGTGCCCCCGTGCTCCCACGCATGTCCGCACACCCCCTTCAGCGACCCCGAAGGCCACCCGCTTCCCCCAGGTCAGCGCACTGTGCCGACCCCCGTCCCAGCGCAGCACGGGACCGTCCGCCGACCACGACAACCCCGAGCACTTCCATCCCTGTGCCATCCCTCACGAGACTAGGGGGCACCACTGACAACGGTCCTCGCGATCGCCGGGGGCTCTGTGACCTGGGGCGCCGGGGACCTGGTGCCCCTGTGCCCCTGTGCCCCTGTGCCCCGGGGGCCCTGTGCCCGGCGACCCCGGTGGTGACCCGGGGACCCGGGGACCCGGTGACCCGGTGACCCGGGGACCCGGTGACCCGGTCAGCCCACGGCCCCGGTCAGCCCACGGACTCGGTGGAGACCGCCGCCCCGGACACCGGCTCCGCAGACCTCGACCCCACGGACACCGGTTCCGGTGGGGTTGCCGCGGCCCGAGCTCCGACCCTTCCGCCGGTCCGCGCGCCGCGCCGTCCCGCCATCCGGCACCCGACACACCCCGGGTGCCCCTGCCGGGCGCCTGTGTCCCGCACCCGCATGCCCCACTGCTCACGCGGCCGGCGTCCCGGCGGCTTGCCCCAGCCGGACAGGTGCAGGGCCCAGGTCACGAGGGCGCTCGCCGCGGTGATCACGAGACCGACGGCGATGAGCGCGCCGGACACCGTGCACACCCCCAGCCCCAGCACGGACGTCCCGGCGGTGGCGACGGCGACTCCGGTCCAGCCCGCCACCGTATGCCCCTCGTCATACTGATGTGCACTCACAGATCCTCCTCGACCAGCAGTTCTCTCACCTCCTAAGAAATTTATCTCAGAAACCTCTCACGAACTAAGGG
>NZ_RSAJ01001080.1 GCF_003933965.1 Streptomyces sp. RP5T | reverse complement strand
CCCCCGTACGACGCAGACGGCCCCGCTGGGCCATGCGGGCGGCGACCACGCTGTCCGTCGTCGTGCTCGCCTCCGCCGGGATCGGGCACGCGGTGATGACCAGCCTCGACGCGGACATCAAGCGCGTGGACCCCTTCAAGGACATGAAGAACCGGCCGCGCGCCGGACACGGGATGAACGTGCTGCTGGTCGGCACCGACGGCCGCGACAGGATCACCGAGGAGGAGCGGCGGAAGTACCGGCTGGGCGGGGCGCCCTGCCACTGCACCGACACGATCATGATCGTGCACATCTCGGAGGACCGGGAACGGGCGAGCGTGGTGAGCCTGCCGCGTGACTCGTACGCGACGACACCGGCGCACGTCGACGCGACCACGGGGGAACACCACCGCGGACACCCGATCAAGATCAACGCGGCGTACGCGGAGGGCGGACCGCAGCTGACGGTCCGGACCGTGGAGAGCATGACCCACGTGAAGATCGACCACTACCTGGAGGTCGACTTCACCAGCTTCATGAAGACGGTGGACGTGCTCGGCGGGGTCGAGATCTGCAACGCCGACCCGCTGAAGGACACGTACACCGGCCTCGACCTCGCGGCCGGCCACCACCGGCTGCTGGGCGGGCAGGCGCTCCAGTACGTCCGCTCCCGGCACGCCGACGGCTCCTCCGACCTCGGCCGGATGAAGCGTCAGCAGCGTTTCCTCGCCGCGCTGATCGAGCGGGCCACCTCCTCGGGCGTCCTGCTGAACCCGATGAGGTTCCGCGACGTGGCCCGTGCCGTCCTCGGCTCCGTACGGGCCGACAAGGGCTTCGGCACGGACGAGCTGCTCGACCTCGGCCGGGCGATGCGGAACTTCTCCCCCTCCTCGTCGGAGTTCACCACCGTGCCGATCGGGCAGATGGGATACGCCGTCCCGGGCGTGGGCTCGACCCTGAAGTGGGACCCGGTGAAGTCGGCGCGGCTGTTCGGGGCCCTGCGCGAGGACCAGCCGCTGGCCGCGCACAAGCCGGGGAACAAGGCTCGGCTGGTCCCGGTGTCCCCGCAGCAGATCCGCGTCCAGGTCGAGAACGGCACGGCGACGGGCGGCCTCGGCAAGCGGGTGGACGCGGCCCTGGCGTCCACGGGCTTCCGTACGACGGGGACCCCGGTGAACGCGGCCGACCGCACCCTGAAGCGCACGGTCATCGCCTACGACCCCCGCTGGGACCGCTCGGCCCGCTCACTGGCGGCGGCCCTGCCCGGGAGCGAACTGCGCGCGGTGAAGGGCCAGGGGGCGGTGCTGAAGGTCGTCGCGGGCGCCGACTTCGAGCGGGTGCGCAAGGTACGGGCCGAGGACGAGCTCCAGGGGGAGTCCGGGGT
>NZ_RSAJ01000107.1 GCF_003933965.1 Streptomyces sp. RP5T | reverse complement strand
GCGCCCGCCCCACCGACTGACATCCCGCCGGACCGAGCCGACTTGGACCCGCCATGACCCGCACCCCCGTCCTCATCGACGCCCACCACCACCTGTGGGACCTCGACCGGCGCCCCCAGCCCTGGCTCGACGATCCCGGCCTCGTGTCCATCAACCGGACCTTCACCCCCGGCGACCTGCGCTCCACGGCGACCACCCCGATCGCGGGCAGGCACCTGCACGGCACGGTGGTCGTGCAGTGCATGCCCGAGGTGCCCGAGACGCAGGACCTGCTCGCCCTCGCGGAACAGGAGCCGCTGATCGAGGCGGTGGTCGGCTGGGCGGACCTGACCTCACCGGCGATTGGCGACGTGCTGGACCGACTGCTCGCCGGACCGGGCGGCACGTATCTGCGCTCGCTGCGCCATCTCGTGCAGGGCGAGACGGAGCCGGGCTGGCTCCAACGTCACGATGTCGAGCGTGGGTTGGCGGCGGCCAGGGACCGCGGCCTCTCCTACGACGTGCTCGTCCGCAGCCACCAGCTCGACCAGGCCCTCGATCTCGCCGGACGCTTCCCCGACCTGCCCCAGGTGCTCAACCACGCGGGCAAGCCGGACATCGCCGGGGGCGCGCTGGAGGACTGGCGGCGTCAGGTGCGACGGCTGGCCGCGCACGAGCAGGTGCTCTGCAAACTGTCCGGACTGATCACCGAGGCCGACCACGACAGCTGGACCACCGCCGACATCCGCCCGGTCCGGGACACCCTGTTCGACGCCTTCGGCCCCGACCGGCTGATGTTCGGCTCGGACTGGCCGGTCGCCAACCTCGCCGGCGGCTGGAACCGCTGGGCCGCCACCGTGGACGAACTGCTCACCGACTGTGCCGACCACGAGATCCAGGCGCTCCTCGCCGGTACCGCGACCGCCTTCTACCGCCTGGCCCCGCACAGCTGACGGTCCGCACCCGTGCCGCGGCGTCAGAACTGGCGGAGCTTGTCTGACCGGTGACCACGGTGCGAGCATTGTGAGCGGTCACAACATGGCCGTCCAAGAGACCGCACTCAGGGATCCACCCTCGCTCCTGTCGACGACGCGGCGACACTCGCACCCGCTGACCAAAGGGGAACCGCCTTGTCCACAGCCGTCGTCACGGGGGAGTGGTCCCGCATCTGGTCCCGTCCGGAGCTCGGACTGCAGGCGCTCGTGGACGCCACCGGATCCGTGCGACTCGGCGGACCGGACCAGGACTGGGCCTGTCTGGTTCCGCTGGTGGAGGTGACCGCCACCGGTCACGGGCGTATGTGGTCGGGTGAACGCTTCATCGAGACGTCCATCGGCGATCGTATGGCGTACCGGGCGCACGAGACGGTCCAGGACGGCGACCGGGAGCGAACGACGATCCGGCTCGCGGATTCCCTGACCGGTCTCGTCGCCGACGTCATTCTGGAGGCGGGCGCCGCCAACGCGGTTCCTGGCGCCGGTTTCCTGCGGGCGCGGGTGCGGCTGGTGAACGAGGGCGCCACGCCGATCCGGCTGGAGAGCGTGAGCACGCTGGCCCTCGGCGGCATCGCCGACGCCGACGGCTCTCTCGACGGCCTCACCGTCCACTGGGCCGACAACGACTGGCTCGCCGAATGCCGCTGGCACAAGGCGCCTTACCGCGACCAGGTCGTCCCGCTGAGCAGAGCCGCCCACGGGCACGAGGGCCGCGGCTGCTTCGAGCGGTACTCGCAGGGAAGCTGGTCGACCGGCCGCCATCTGCCGGTCGCCGCCCTCACCGGCCACGGCGGGCGTGCCTGGCTGTGGCAGATCGAGTCCAGCGCGGGCTGGCGCTACGAAACCGGCGAACGCGAGGGCGCGGCCTACGTCGCCCTGTTCGGTCCCGACGACGCCCACCACCAGTGGCACCACACGCTCGCCCCCTGCGAGGAGTTCGCCACCGTCCCCGCCGTACTCGTCCGGACCGGGACCGGCGGCCTGGATGCCGCTTTCGGTGTCCTCACCGACTACCGCCGCGGCATGCGCCGCGACCACCCGGACCACACGGCTCTCCCGGTGATCTACAACGACTACATGAACACCCTGATGGGCGACCCCACCACCGACAAGCTCCTGCCGCTGGTGGAATCCGCCGGGGCGGCCGGCGCCGAGGTCTTCGTCATCGACGCGGGCTGGTACGACGACGACTCCCAAGGCTGGTGGGACGCGGTCGGCGCCTGGGAGGCCGCCCCCAACCGCTTCCCCGGTGGCATCAAGGAAGTCCTGGACGCCATCCGGCACCACGGCATGACCCCCGGGCTCTGGCTGGAACCCGAGGTCGTCGGTGTGCGCAGCCCTCTGGCCGGCACCCTGCCGCCCGAGGCGTTCTTCCGGCGCGGCGGTCTGCGGGTCACCGAACACGGACGGCACCACCTGGACCTGCGCCACCCCGCCGCCCGTGCCCACCTCGACCAGGTCGTCGACCGGCTCGTCGGCGAATGGGGGGTCGGCTACCTGAAGCTCGACTACAACATCAACATCGGCCCCGGCACCGAGAACGGTCCCGAGAGCGCGGGCGCCGGGCTGCTCGGGCACCATCGCGCGCACCTCGACTGGATGGCCTCGCTCCTCGACCGGTACCCCCACCTCGTCCTGGAGAACTGCGGGTCGGGCGGCCTGCGCATGGACTACGCGCAACTGGCCGTGGCACAGCTGCAGTCCACCAGTGACCAGCAGGATCCGCTGCGCTACCCGCCGATCGCCGCGGCGGCCGCCACCGCGGTGGCACCTGAGCAGGCGGCCGTCTGGGCCTACCCGCAACCTGACCAGACCCTCGACGAGATCGCCTTCACCCTCACCTCCGCCCTTCTGGGCCGGGTTCACCTCTCCGGCTTCCTCGACCGCATGAGCGACGAGCAGCAGGCCCTCGTACGCTCGGCCATCGGCGTGTACAAGGAGATCCGGACGGAGATCGCCCAGGCGCACCCCTTCTGGCCGCTCGGGCTGCCGAGCTGGGACGACGCCTGGATCGCCCACGGACTCCACGGCCGCGGGAGCACGCTCGTGACGGTGTGGCGCAGGGGCCCCGGCAGCGAAAGCAGCACGCTCTGCTTGCCCCGCCTGCGTGGTGTTCCCCTCGTCCCGGAGGTGCTCCACTCCGGCCCTTCCGGTGCCGAGGTGCGGTGGGACGCGCCCGCGGGGATCCTCACCGTCTCTCTGCCCTGCCCCGACACCGCTGTTCTGCTCCGGTTGCCCGGCGCACCCCGGCGGTGAGGTACGGGACTTGGGGGAGCCCCGCCCGCGCACTTTCCGGCCCAGGGAGGCACCGGCCGCCCCGGGGTCGTACCGACAGGCGGGCCCGGTCTTCCGCCGGGCCCGCCCACGCCGGTTCCCTACGAGAGGCGAACCTCCCGTGCTGTCAGCGCTGCAGCGTCAGCAGACCCGGGCGGTAGGGGAGCAGACCGTAGTCGCCGCCGGAGTTGGGGCTGCGTCCCTGGTAGAGCAACTGCAGGTTGCAGGGGTCGACGGTCATGGTCTGGTCGGGGCTGGTGCGGATCAGCTCGCCGTGGCTGATGTCGTTGGTCCAGCCGGCGCCGCTGTTGGCCTTGCCGGCGAAGGGGTTGCTCTCGGTCGCGGCCTGCGGGGTCCACGACCCGTTGAGGCTGGTGGCCGTGAACGAGCGGAAGTAGCGGCCCTGCGAGCCGATCGCCTCGACGATCATGAGGTAGCGGTTCTGGCCCTGCAGCTTGTAGACCTGCGGTGCCTCGAACAGGTTGTTCGTCGAATCGCTCATGACCACGGTGGAGCTGGAGCCGAAGCTGCCCGGGAAGTTCCCGATCGGCATGCTCGCCCGGTAGATCTTGCCGTTGTCACCGGCGAAGAACAGGTACATGTTCGTCCCGTCACCGATGAGCGTCTGGTCGATGGGGCCGGTGCCGGAGCCGGAGATGCTGCCGGAGAAGAGCACCTGAGGGGACGACCAGCCGTTGGGGTTGGTCGGGTCGCTCGACGTCCGGTAGGAGAAGGCGGTCCCGCCCCACTGGTAGGCGAGCACCCAGATGTTCTTCGGGGCGAAGTAGAGGAGCGTGGGCGCGACGGTGGCGGACGACATCGTGTTCTGGCTCGCCGAGGCCATGTCCGACCAGTTGGTGAACGGGCTGAAGTTCATCGAACCCCACCGCGTCCCCGTGTCGTGGGTGGTCGCGTACACGAGTTGTTTGCCGTTGTACGGGACGACGGTGAAGTCCTTGAGCGAGACCCACCCGGACTTGGGCTGCGCCAGTGCGCCCGTCGACGTCCAGCGGTAGCTCGACGGAAGGTCGCACGCGCCGGGGGTTTCTGCCCCGACCTTGACGAGCTGCCATTGCTGGTTGGTGCCGCCCCAGTCGTCGTACTGGACGATGTTCGCGTTGTCGGCGGTGGAAGCGCCTTGTACCTCAAGGGCTTTGTTGCTGTGGCGCGAGATGAGCCTCACGTAGCCGTCGGCGCTGTCGGCCAGTCGCCACTGCTGGTTGGCGGCGTTGGTGTCGGTCCACTGGACGATGGAGCCGCCGTTCGCGGTGGACCAGTTGTACAGGTCGAGCACCTTGCCGGAGTGGCGGGACTTGAGGCGGTAGTAACCACCTCCGGAGTCGACGAACTGCCACTGCTGCTGGCTCTGATCGTTCCTGGCCCACTGGGCGATCCGGGCACCGTCGTTGGTCGCCATGTTGTAGACGTCCAGGGCTTTGCCGCTGTTGCGGTTGACCAGGACATACGAGGCGTTCGTGTCGACGGTCGCCGCGCTGGCGGGCTGAGCGCCGAGGAAGGCGGCCACCAGCAGCAGTGGGGAGAGGACGGCGAGCAGGCGTTTGATGGGGACCGTGGAGGGGTGGCGTAACCACATCTGAGTGCCTCCTGGGGGCGGGGCGAGTGGCGCCGGCGAACCGCGGAGCCGCCGTGCGGGGACGGTGGAGTCGTCGAAACTTTCGACGCATGCATGAAACCTTCGACCGCACAAGCTAGGAATCAGCAGCCCCTTGGTCAAGAGCTGTCACTGTTCTGTCTGCAATCAGTCGCTCGCGTGAGGTGTGCCGTGTGGTTGGGCTGGGAGTCGGCCCTTCGAATGTTTCGTAGTCACGAGGGAAACTTTCTTTGCCCAATCTATTGACGATCCACCGTCAACGCATCAATCATCCCTCCCGAGGGTCGGCAAGTCCCCGCACCCCAGCACCTGCGCCACCCCCCATTTCGCTCGTACGCGACGCCGTGTGACGACGGCCGGCCAGGTGCCGTACACGCGGCTCGTGATCGCCCCGGCGGCACGGCCGCGGCCTCCGGCGATTCGGTGCTGCCCGGGTTCCGGCCTGCCTCAGCCCGTCCGCCGAAGGAAGTGACCGACGCTTCTCACCGCACTCCGGTCAGTCCGCGATCTCTATGTTGGAGGCACTGCCATGGGCGTGAATGCCCTTCCCAGATCCTTTGTCCGCCGCAAGGTCCGCAGTGCGCTGATGGTGCTGCTGACCGGCGCCCTCAGCACGGCCGTCGCGGTGGCCACACCGACCACCGCGACGGCCGCCGAGAGCACGCTCGGCGCCGCGGCGGCGCAGAGCGGGCGCTATTTCGGTACCGCCATCGCCTCGGGCAGGCTGGGTGACTCGGCCTACACATCCATCGCCGCACGTGAGTTCAACATGGTGACGGCCGAGAACGAGATGAAGATCGACGCCACCGAGCCGCAGCGGGGCCAGTTCAACTTCACCGCCGGTGACCGCGTCTACAACTGGGCCGTGCAGAACGGCAAACGGGTCCGCGGACACACCCTGGCCTGGCACTCTCAGCAGCCTGGCTGGATGCAGAGCCTCAGCGGCAGCACCCTGCGCCAGGCGATGATCGACCACATCAACGGCGTGATGGGCCACTACAAGGGCAAGATCGCCCAGTGGGACGTCGTGAACGAGGCGTTCGCCGACGGCAGTTCGGGTGGTCGGCGGGACTCCAACCTGCAACGCACCGGCAACGACTGGATCGAGGTCGCCTTCCGCACCGCGCGCGCCGCCGACCCGGCCGCCAAGCTCTGCTACAACGACTACAACATCGAGAACTGGACCTGGGCCAAGACCCAGGGCGTGTACAACATGGTCCGGGACTTCAAGCAGCGCGGCGTTCCGATCGACTGCGTCGGGTTCCAGTCGCACTTCAACAGCGGCAGCCCGTACAACAGCAACTTCCGCACCACGCTGCAGAGTTTCGCCGCTCTCGGCGTCGACGTGGCCATCACCGAGCTCGACATCCAGGGCGCCTCGTCGTCGACCTACGCCGCCGTGACCAATGACTGCCTGGCCGTCTCGCGCTGCCTCGGCATCACCGTCTGGGGCGTGCGGGACAGCGACTCCTGGCGCTCCGGTGACACGCCGCTGCTGTTCAACAACGACGGCAGCAAGAAGCCCGCCTACACCGCGGTCCTCAACGCGCTCAACGGCGGCTCGACCACCACACCTCCCCCCACGGGAGGCGGACTGATCAAGGGCGTCGGCTCGGGTCGCTGCCTGGACGTGCCCAACTCCAGCACCACCGACGGCACCCAGGTCCAGCTGTGGGACTGCAACAGCGCGACCAACCAGCAGTGGACCGTCACCGACGCCGGTGAACTCAGGGTCTACGGCAACAAGTGCCTGGACGCGGCCGGCACGGGCAACGGCACCAAGGTGCAGATCTACAGCTGCTGGGGCGGCGACAACCAGAAGTGGCGCCTCAACTCCGACGGATCCATCGTCGGCGTCCAGTCCGGCCTCTGCCTCGACGCTGTCGGAGCCGGAACCGCCAACGGCACCCTGATCCAGCTCTACTCCTGCTCGAACGGCGGCAACCAGCACTGGACCCGCACCTGACGAGCCCTGCGACTGGCGGCCACGGTGACGTGGCCGCCAGAACGTGTGCGGGGTAAGGGGGACGGAGGCTACGGCACCGTGTACCCGGCGGCGCGGAACAGCTCGTACCACTCGGAGCGGGTGAGCGGGATGTCGGAGCCGAGCGCGGCGGCCGTGACGCGTTCGGGCGTGGTGGTGCCGAGCACGACCTGCATCTGCGCGGGATGACGCGTGATCCAGGCGACCGCGATGGCCTCGGCGGGGACACCGTACTTGCCGCTCAGCCGGTCGATCACCGCGTTCAGCTCGGGGAAGCGGTCGGATCTGAGGAAGGGGCCGTCGAAGAACCCGGCCTGGAAGGGCGACCACGCCTGGATGGTGATGTCGTGCAGGCGGCAGTAGTCGACGATTCCGTCGTCACGCACGACCGACTGGTCGAGGCCCTGCATGTTCGCGGCGACACCCTGCGCGATCATCGGGGCGTGGGTGATCGACAGCTGGAGCTGGTTCGCCACGATGGGCTGCGTCACGTACTTGCGCAGCAGGTCGAGCTGTCGGGGGGTCTGGTTGGAGACGCCGAAGGCACGTACCTTGCCTGCCGCCGACAGCTCGTCGAAGGCGCGGGCCACCTCCTCCGGCTCGACGAGGGCGTCGGGCCGGTGCAGCAGCAGAATGTCGAGATAGTCCGTGTTCAGCGCCTGGAGCGATCCGTTCACGGACTCGACGATGTGCTCGTGGGAGAAGTCGAAGTACGGCCCGTCCTTGACGATGCCGGCCTTCGTCTGGATGACGAACTGCTCACGCTCCGACGAGCTGAGTTTCATGGCCTCCGCGAACCGACGCTCGCAACCGTGGTCGTCCGAGCCGTAGACGTCGGCGTGGTCGAGGAACGTGATGCCGCTGTCGCGCGCGGTGTTCACGAGCGTGCGCACCGCGTCGTCGGTCATGCTCTCGATACGCATCAGTCCGAGGACGACGTTGGGGACCACCATGTCGGTGCCGGGCAGAGTGAAGGTCTTCATGTGTCTCTTTCGCTGTTACATGAGCATTTCAGACGGAAGGAGCACTTCGCGGGCTACGTCGATCCGCGCGAGGCCGGCGCGTGCGGTGCCGACCGCCATGACGTGCGACGTCGCGTCCTCACTCTAGAAATCGGCAATCCAGAAATCCAACAGTTGCTGGTTCTGGTATTGAGAACTGCGGGATGTGAATGGCGGGGGGCCCTCGGGAATGACGCGGCGATGGGCCTTGTTACCACCACTGCATGACATGACCGAGTCAAAGTACTCGGTGGTGGTGGAAGGAGTCCTCATGGCACGCAGCACCACGCGGCCCGTGGTCACGCTCAGGTCGACGGCCGGTACCGGCGTCACCTACGTGACGCGGAAGAACCGACTGGCCCATCCCGACCGGCTGGTCGTGCGCAAGTACGACCCGGTGGCCGACAAGCACGTTCTGTTCCGCGAGGAACGATGACACCCGCCCCGGTCATCGACCGAGGTTCCGCAAAGGAGGCACCCCCTATGAGGACCAACATTCATCCCGTCTCCCGCCCCGTCGTCTTCCGCGACCGAGCGGCGGGATTCCAGCTGCTCACCCGCTCCACCCTCGATGCACAGCACACCGTGGTGTGGGAGGACGGCAAGACGTACCCGGTCGTCGACGTGGACATCTCGTCCGCGAGTCACCCGTTCTACACCGGCACGTCGCGGGTCGTGGACACCGCCGGCCGCGTGGAGCGCTTCGAGCGGCGCTACGGCCGTACCGCTCCCGTCCGTCCCTGACGGCCTGAGCCGACTCAATCCATGCAGGGCCCGTCAAAGGAGGCCGTGATGAAGGTACGCAATTCCCTCCGCTCGCTGAAGGCCAGACCCGGCGCCCAGGTGGTGCGCAGGCGTGGCGTGACCTTTGTGATCAACAAGAAGGACCCGCGCTTCAAGGCCCGCCAGGGCTGACACCCCGGCGCGGCACATCAGAGGCCCGGCACCGCACTGGCGGTGCCGGGCCTCGGCCGGATATGCCGGACATACAGGTGGTCGGCGCCGGGGCCGGTGCCCGAGTGGCTGTCTTCCGAGCGGCTGACGTGCGTCCTCAAGGCTCATCCGTCACGGCGGCGCTGAAACGCGTGGCGAGCGCTCTCATCGCCGCGCGCAGCTCAGGGCCGCCCTCGACACGGAACGCGTGCGGCAGCTGGGCCAGCCACTCCTGCGCGTACATCGTCGGGTTCCTCGTGCTGCCGACGAGCACGCACCCCTCTCCGGAGGGTTCGAGCCGCCCCATGGGCGGACGGATCGACGGCAGCACCTGGTCCATCGGGGCGTCGAACACGACCCGTGTGGCAAAGGCCCACCCCCGGCCCAGGTTCTCCTCCAGCACCGCCACGGGGTCGAGGCCCTCAGGCATCTCGAAGCCGTGAGCGCTCTCGCGGACCGCGCGGACGCGGTCGATCCGGTAAGTACGGATCGCGTCCGCGCGATGGGAGTGGCACAGGAGGTACCAGCGGCCGTAGCGGACGACTACCGCCCACGGATCCACCTCGGCCTCCCACTCGCTGCCGGACTCACTGCGGTACGAGAGCAGCACGCGCTGTCGCACCGCGCTCGCCGCGACGAGCGTGCTCGTCAGGGCGGGATCCGGACGGGACGTGTGGCGGTCGGGCGCCGCCGACGCGTGCTCGCGCAGGGCTGCGGCTTCCCGCCCGACGCTCTCGGGCAGTGCCCGGATGACCTTGCCCAGTGCGGTGGCCACGAGGTCGTCGGCATCAAGGTCGGCAGCCGCCGGCTGACCGTCGAGAACCGCCATGACCAGGCCCAGCGCCTCCGACTGTGTGAACAGGACCGGCGGCAGCCGCGCCCCGCGCCCGAGCCGGTAGCCGCCGTAAGGGCCCCGGGTGGAGTGCACGGGGATGCCCGCCTCGCGCAGGATCCCGATGTAGCGGCGCGCGGCCCGTTCCGTGACTCCCAGGCCGGCGGCCAGCTCGTCCGCCGTCACTCCGGCGCTACGGGACTGAAGGATCTCCAGGGTGCGCAGGGCGCGTGCGGTGGGGCTGAGCTCGGTCGGCACCCGAGCAGATTAGGCGGTGCCGAGATGTACCGGAAGTGGATTGTCCGGAACCCGTCGTAGCGTGAGGGCACCGTCTCACGCACTTCACGGTCTCGACGGTCTTCACGCGCATCAAGCTCTCGCCGCTCTTCACGGTCTCCACGCGCCTCACGGGAAAGAGAACTGATCCATGGACATCCTGCTCATCGCCGGCCTGTGGCTCGACGGATCCGCCTGGGACGACGTCGTGCCCGCGCTCGAAAAACTCGGCCACCGCCCGGTCGCGCTCACCCTGCCCGGACAGGGCGACGGGGCGGAGTCCGCCACGTTGCAGGACCAGGTGGCGGCGGTGCTCGCCGCAGTGGACGCGGCGCCGGAGAGGCCCATGGTGGTCGGGCACTCCGCCGCGTGCACCCTGGCCTGGCTCGCCGCCGACGCCCGGCCGGAGCGGGTGGCCAAGGTGGCCCTCGTCGGAGGCTTTCCGACCGGCGACGGGCAGCCGTACGCCGACTTCTTCGAGACGAAGGACGGCGTGATGCCCTTTCCCGGCTGGGGTCCCTTCGAGGGGCCGGACTGCGCCGACCTCGACGAGGAGACGCGCAGCCGCATCGCCTCGGCGGCGATCCCCGTGCCGGAGCAGGTGGCCAAGGGCACGGTACGACTCCGGGACGAGCGCAGGTTCGACGTCCCGATGCTGCTCGTGTGTCCCGAGTTCACTCCTGCCCAGGCCCGGGAGTGGATCGACGCCGGTGACGTGCCCGAGGTCACCGGCGCCAAGCACGTGGAGTTCGCCGACATCGACTCGGGCCACTGGCCGATGATCACCAAGCCGGTCGAACTCGCCGGGCTGCTGGCCGCAGCAGCTGCCGACGCCTGAACCCCGACCCCGTCCACACCGTCCCGCCACGGACCCGTTCACTCCGTGTCCGCGTTCCGTAACCAGTGCCCGTGGCCTACAACGCCGCTCCGGTGACCTCGGTCGAACCCTGCGAAGTCGACAAGCTGTTGGAGCAGTCGACGAAACGGGGGATCCACATGAACATCATTCAGCGTGCCGCAGCGTGCCGCAGCGTGCCGCAGCGGTCACAACGGTCGCGGCGGCCTTGGTCGGCGCCATGGGGGCCGTCGCGCCGCAAGCGGGTGCGGTGACACCTCCGGCGAAGTACAACGGTGTCTGCGGGGCGGGTTACTCGGTTGTCGACTCGGCGCCGGTCGGTACGGCGGGCACGGTGTACCTGACGTACAGCCCCTCGACCGGACAGGACTGCGTGGTCACTGTGCGGGCCCGTCCCGGCACCGCCGTGTCGATGCTGGCAGCGGTCACCGACGCCCAGGACGTCGACCCCGAGTTCGATGACGGTTCCTACACGACCTACGCCGGCCCGGTGTACATCGGCCACCCCGGCCACTGCGTGAGTTACTGGGGACGCATCTCCGGCCAGAGCGGCGGAGCGAACAACGTGCACTGCGCACCGCTCAACGGCTGAACGGACAGGGACCCGCACCAGGTGCTCGCCGTACCCGGCCGCCCTTCCGGCTTCGACAGGCGAAAACTCCGAACGCACTCGGTTGCCACGAAAAAGTTGTGCGGAGCTGTCGATCAGGCCAAGTCTCGTTCGACGTCATGATGTGCGGCACCTCGCCGCACGGTGACGCGACGACCTGACGAGGAACCGCATGGATCAACTGCTGAGAGTCATGAACTTCAACGTCTCGCGCGACGGTGTCGGAGCCGGTGCCGGTGAGCACCAGAGTCTCGAAAATCCGTTCGGTCTTGACCGCGCTGAGAGGCTGTTCGCCTGGGCCGGTGCCACGGCGAGCTGGCCCATGCGCACCGACCCCGGGGGGAGCCAGGGCCTCGACGACTACTTCACGCGAGACTTCGCACGCAACATCGGTGCCGAGATCATGGGCCGCAACAAGTTCGGGCCCCAGCGCGGGCCCTGGCAGGACCATGACTGGCGCGGCTGGTGGGGGGAGGAACCCCCCTTCCGCACACCGGTGTTCGTCATGACCCACCACACGCGTCCGTCGTTCACGCTGTCCGACACCACCTTCCACTTCGTCGACGGCGACCCGGCCACGGTCCTCGACCAAGCGCGCGAAGCGGCACAGGGCAAGGACGTCCGACTCGGCGGCGGAGTCACCACCATCCGGCAGTTCCTCGACGCCGACCTCGTCGACACCCTGCACGTGGCGGTCTCACCGGTGGAACTCGGGACCGGACTACGGCTCTGGGAGTCGCCCGACGAGCTGCTCGACCGATTCCACCTGGAGGTCGTGCCCAGCCCGAGCGGCGTGACGCATCACCTGTTCTGGCGCAGGTGACGCGGGGACTCACTCGGAGCCGGCTGTAAAGGCCGGCAAAGCGGACACCTGCGGGCTCCACCCCGGTGGCCCGCCGCTCACACGGGCGGCGGGCCACCCCACGGAACGGCATGATGTGGTGGCTGAAGCCACTCTGGGCGACTCTGGGAGCTTGGCCCGTGGTGCTACAGGGCTATCAGGCCGGCCGTCGTCTCCTTGAAGCCGCAGGCATCGAAGTAGAAGGCACGCAGGTGCTGCTCGAAGTCGACATGGAGCCATTCGCACTTCGCGGCACGAGCTTCGTTCAGTGCGACGGCGATCAGCTCGGCGCCGACACCGCTTCTCTGGAAGCGCTGGGCGACCACCGTGTCCAGGATGAAGGCGTGAACTCCGCCGTCCCAGAGCACGTTGACGAACCCGATCAGCGCGCCGTCGTCCCAGGCGCAGACCCAGCCGAGACTGTGACGCTCAAGTCGTTCTCGCCAGTCAGTCCCGGCGACCGCGTGGCCGAAGCCGTCGGCGTGCAGTGTGTTGAGGGCTGCGTTGTCGAAGTCGCCCCGCCACTCGTACTTGATCGTCACTCCTGGATCGTAAGGTCCCTGTCAGCGCACGCGCGGCGAGCATCGTCAGAAACAGCGCATCAGTTCGAAGTCAGGTGATTCAATGGCTGGATGGTGAGGGACGGTGCATTCCTGGGGCCCTTGGAACTGTTCGACGGGCGTTGGGTCGTCGGGGATGCCACCCGACCGGGTACGCGCTGGGTGGAATTGCGCCCGGACGGCCTCTACCAGCACGAGCCGGATTCCGAGGGACGGCTGGTCCCTTGGTCCAGGATCATGACGGGCATCTGGATCACTTGGGGCAAGCACTTCTGGAACCCCAACAGCAGGGGCAGGTACACAGTCAGAGGCACGGTCGCCGGGCGCCACGGTGGCTGGATGCACATGACGCTGCGCCATCCGTACGAGAACCACCAACTGTCTTTCGACCAGCACGCGCGCCCGTACAGGGTCGTGGACGTCCTCCGGCTGGAGTATCTGCTGCGGCACCTCATCGACGAGGGGAAGCTGCATCTCCTCGGCGAACCCGAATGGGTGGGCCATGCCGTGGCACACCTGGCCGACGGGAAGAACCGCTGGATCACGGTCCGCTCGCTGCGTCGGACGGCGGCGGAAGCGGCGGAAGCTGCCGTCCCGGGCAGTCTCTGACGGTCCACGAGGGCCTGCTTGCACCTTGCGCTCTTTGGCCGACCTTCCCAGAAGGGCTACCCGTGCGTCCTCGACGCAGGGCCGGCTGTCCGCGTGGGTCGCATGGATGTCCCTTCCGCGGCACTACGCGTCGGCAGTCGCGAAGGGTCTGCCGATCCGGCGGGTTCCACCCACCCGGTCCGAGCGTCGCCATCGGGGTAGCTTGATGTGCGTTCCGAACGGGGCCGCCGCGCCAGGCTACCGGCGGTGCGCGGCAGGGGGCGAGCGGACTCGTGCGGCTCGCCCTGTGAGAGGCATTGATCCGGGACATGCCTGTGGCTCCGGACGTATCCGGAGCCACAGGCATGTTGATGCTTAGCGGTTTACCAGCGATACCAGCGGCCCTTGCGGCCGCCCGCGTCAGCGGAGCGCATGACGAAGCCCAGCAGCCAGACGACCAGCACGATGACCGCGAGCCACCACAGTGCCTTGAGTGCGAAACCCGCGCCGAAGAGAAGCAGGGCCAGCAGAAGAACCACAAGCAGGGGAACCATAGTTATCAACCTCCGTCGCTTCTCGTGCCCGGCAAATGCAAGAACACACGGTCGATTTCCCTGGTTTCTCCACGCTTCTCACGGGCACTGGACTTAGTTTCTCCACACCCTTCGCACCTGTGCCAGCCGGTTGGTCTGCGGCCGGGCGCAGACGTCCCGCGCCCTCGGTTCACCGGGTCGGCGCGGCGACGAGGGGGCGAGTCGTGGCGGGTGTGTCCGTCTTGCATACGGTGCCGTCGGCGGGGTGGGTGCCATGGATGAGGGCGGCGTCAACTGCCTTGTTGACGCACGAGTTGGTGCCGTAGGAGCCGTGGCCGACTCCTTCTCGGGTGAGCAGTACCGCGGAGTCCAGGGTTCGGGTCATGTTCTCGGCCCAGTGGTGCGGGGTTACGGGGTCCAGGCGGCCTGCGACCACCAGTACCGGCGGCGCACCGGCGCCCGTGAGCGGCTTGGTGACGCGGTCCTTGTTCGGCGCGGGCCACCGGGCGCAGTTCAGGGCGGAGTAGGCGGCCCGGGTCCCGATCCGCTTGGCCTCGTGAACGGCCTTGGCGGCTGCGGCCTTGTGCGCGGCGATGGCGGCCGGGGTCTGCCAGTCGGCGCAGCGCACCGCGGTGTGGGCTTCGAACATCGCGGTGGGGACGGGGAAGGGAGACACTGTGACGCTGCTCCACAGGGTGTACAGGGGTGCGCCGTTGCCGTCCTGTGCGGCCAGCAGCGCCGACGTCAGCAAGGGCCAGATGTGCTGGTCGCCGGCCAGGGCTCGGGCGGCCTCAAGGGTCATGGAGCCGTCGAGTGCGCCGCCCGGCGCGCCGGTCTTGGCGGGTGCGATCTTCAGCGGCTTCGCTTCCAGCGTGTCGATCAGGGTGTCGAACGCCGCCTGGGGGTCTCCTGCTCCGAACGGACACACCGCGGCCCCCTCGGAACGGCAGGTCTCGAACCAGGCGTTGAGCGTCCGTTCGCTTGCCACGGCGACGTCGTGGAGAAAGGTCAGGGAGTTGCCGAACCACAGGTTGGTGTCGACCGGCGCGTCGAGCACGATCTGGCGGACGCGGTGGGGGAACAGGGTGGCGTACATCGGGCCGACCACCGTGCCGTAGGACAAGCCGTAATACGTGATCCTGTCCTCGCCGAGCGCGGCGCGCACCTGGTCGATGTCGCGGGCAACGTTGTCGGTGGACAGGCTGGCCAGGAACTCCTTGCTCTGCTGCTTGACGCAGCCTTCGGTGAACGCGGCAGCATCGGTCAGCAGCCGCGGCAGGGGTTTGCCCCCGGGGATGGCAGGGTTGAAGGCGGTACCGGCGGCGTCGGCTCGTTGTTTGTCGGTGAGGCAGCGGACAGCCTGCGATTCGCCGACGCCGCGCGGGTCCATCGCGATGACGTCGAACCTGGCGAGTATCGCGGGCGAGAAGGCGCCTGGTGTGCCGGCTGATTTCGGCAGATTTCGCAGGGTTTCGATGGCGGGAACCCCTGGCCCGCCCGGGTTGAAGATCAGGCTGCCGATGCGGCGGTCGGGATCAGTGGCCCGGTGGCGCATCAGCGCGAGAGGGATCTGTACGCCGTCAGGATCGGTGTATTCCTGCGGCACCTTGATGGTGGCGCAGTCAAGGTCCTGCCCGCACGTGCTCCAAGTGAGCAGGTCCGGGGACGGCGCGGAGGCCGACGAGCCCCCTGCGGACGTGCCGCGCGCCCCCGAGGCGCCGGACGAACACCCGGCCAGAACCATGAGGACGGCTGCGGCCAACGCCGCCCCGTACCGGGCTGCGGACTTCGGCCTCAACTGGATCATGCTGATCTTCCTTTCGCCGTACTCGTGTCATTCCGCGCAGCCGGGACGTGCTGGTCGCGCGAGGTGCCGCCCGAAGAGGGCCGGCGTGGTCGTGGATTCCTCGCTTCGAGGGGTCAGTGACCGGCCGTGTCGAGGAGGGGGGAGTGCCGCAGGCGGAGGGCGCGCTCCATGCTCGCCAGCACGGCCCCGCCCCCCAGGGCGAGGTTCAGCCAGATCGGCAGGTGAAGCGGCGATTCGAACGTTCCGACCCGCACCGCGACGGGAGGAATCTGAGAGACGGGTTCAGCGAGCTGCAACAGGTTGAGGCCCACGCCGATGACGAGCAGCAACACCGATCCGGTGCCGATCGCCCGGCTCAGCCCCGGATGGCGGGCACCGAAGCGCGCCCGTCGCCCCTCCGCTGAGGCAGGGTCGGGCGTGAGCTGACGCGGCTGTCCGTCCAAGGGGCGGTAGTGGCAGCGCCTGATGCCCCAGTTGCTCATCGCCACCTCGATGACACCCCCGTCGACAGGGAAGATCGCGGGCAGTTTCGACTCGGCCACGTGCCTGCCGTCCAGGAACAGGTGCGCCCGGATCCTGCTGTTGTCCAGCCGCGCCCAGTGCCGTACGTCGACGGCGTGTACGCGAACGTCTCCGTGGCCGCCGGTACCGGGAAGCCGTAGCCAGAACAGGGAGCGCAGAGGGAGCTGCCACCAGCGGAACCGTTGCAGTTCCCTGCCGTCTCCCGGCTTGAGGCGCCTTGATGCCGCCCACTGCCTCCAGGTCATGCTTCGCCCCCTCCTTCGTGCATCAGCCGCACCTCACTAGTACAGCGTGTTAGTGGGAGACACTAGCACGCTGTACTAGTACGGCGTGCTAGTAGAGTGAGGGGTGCTGGGAGAAGCGAAGGAGAGCGGGGCATGGACACACGCGAGAAGATCCTCCAGGCCGCTGCGGAGATGATCGCCGAGGACATCGCGGCGAAGCTGAGCGTGCGAGCGGTCGCCGCGCGTGCGGGAGTGAGCACCGGCTCGCTGAGGTTCCACTTCCCCACCCAGCGCGCCCTGCAGGACAGCTTGCTCGCGCGGATCTACGAGCACCTGCTGCCCGGCGACCCGATCCGGGACCGGACGCTGCCGCCCCGCGAACGGCTGCTGAACTGCCTCCGGCAGGTTCTCGCGCCGCTCGCCACCAGCGAGGACGCGCGAACCGCGTGGGGCACGACGTATCGGGCCTTCATCGAACCCGAGCCGACCGAAGAAGTGCGCGCCGCATACCTCGGCCATGAAAGAGAGGCGGAGCGCCGGGTCGAACACTGGCTGACCGTGCTCGCCGAGGAAGGCGTACTCCCCCCGGGAGATCACACGCGCAACGTCAGGTTCCTTCTCACCGTCCTCAACGGACTCTCGGTCGAACGCGCCCTGCCCACCAGTGAATCCGTCCTCATCGCCGAGACCGAGACCCTCAACGCCGCCGTCGATTACGTCCTCTCCGTCAAGCGGGACGAGGGTGATCGCTGACGCCTTGGCCTGGTAGGCGATGTCGACGGGGCTCCGCTGTTTGTGTGGGTCGCGGTCGAAGCCGGGCTGAGTCAAGTTGCCGCCCTGCGCGATGCGTTGGACGGGATGCGGCTGACGGGGCGAGGTGCACGCGTTCGGTTCCCCGATCGCCACACGAACCCCGCTTCGCCGCACCGGACTTCGCCGGCGGTCACGCCCTCGGGGCCGCCCGCCTGGCAGAAGCAGGGCCGGGCGGCGCAGTTCTGGCCGAGGTCCCGTGCCGGTGATCGTCGTCGGTCAGCAGATCGTGGAAGTGCTCGCGCGGATGGGCTCGTGCAGGAATGGCCGGAGCCGTGACCGCTGTCGAAACCCCTTCCCGGCCCATGAGTTGGACGTACTTCCTGTCCCGCTCCTCGCGTTCCGTACCAGCGGCACCATGCGCTCGCCGAACTCGTAGAACCGCCTTTCGCGACCCGGGACACTGCGCCCGCGGGTGTGGGAGGCTGTGGATCGGCACCATCGGCTCCTCGTCGTGGAGGACAGCCAGCCCGTGGTGAGCCGCGGTGGCGGCGATGGCGAGGTCCACCGGCGGCATGTCGGCCAGGCGCGGCACCGCGCCGGCCCCTTCTGCGGCAGTGTGCGCCGTGTCACGCATCGCAGAACCTCCCAAGTTGCCCACATCACAGCGCAAACGCCCCTGTGGCATTCATGCTCGAAACGGACACGCAGTCCCGAACCGGAGCGCACTGTCCTGGACTTGGGTGAATCGTTCCCTAGTGGTCTATGACACAGCGCCCGTGACATTTCATCTCGTTCCCTGTAGAAAGGCGCCAACCATGGCCGCTTACCTGTGCCCGCCTGCCGTCATACACGGCACGCACGCCGTGCGGACCAGCCAGATCGTGGACGAAGTGCGCGGTCGGCACCCGAACGCGGCGTGGGCGCCGCGGATCGACGGCATCGCGGCCAGTACGGGCATCGAAACCCGTGGCTGGATGCTGCCGTTGGAGGCCGCCGTCGCACCCGGCAGCGGAAGCGGCCTGCCGGCCGCCGGTATCGGGCCGGCCCGGGAGGCGCTGGCCGGTGACGGGTTCAGCGAGCAGGACGTGGATCGTGTGATCGCCGCCCTTGAGTCGATACCCGCGCCGCAGACCGTCCAGGAGCGCACCGCGCCGGCTTGGTCGGCAGTGCAGTCCTACGGCGAGCGTGCTGCGCGAGGTGCCCTGCAGAGCGCCGGAGTGGACGCCGCGGACGTCGACTGTCTGATCGCCAGTCACTCCACCACCCCGGCGCTGCCGGGGCTGGACGTCTCCCTCGCCAACAGACTTCCGCTCCGGCGCGACGTGCTGCTGTTGCCGGCCACGCAGTGGGCGTGCATAGCCGGCACCCGCTCCCTCGCGCTGGCGGCGGATCTCGTGGCCGCGGACCCCGACCGGGTGGTCCTGGTCGTGATCGCGGAGGCACTGAGCACGACCTACCAACCCGCGGACGACACCCTGGAGTCCCTGATCGTCCGGTTGCTGTTCGCGGACACCGCGGTCGCCGTGGTGGTCACGGGCCGCCCGCGGGCCGAGTCGACGCTGCGGCTGGACACCGCCTGGCACCACACTCTGCCCGGCACCCAGGACCTGCACCGGCTGGAGACACGGGAGGACGGCACCCACTTCGTGATGGACCGTCGAGGACCGCGCGCTGTGCAGGAGACGGTCACCGCGATGTGGGAGTGGCTGCGCCTCCGCTACCAGGACGACCCCGGCTCCTGGCACCCCGACCTTCTGCTCGCCCACCCCGGCGGGACGCGTGTACTGGAGTACATGGAGCAGACGATGCCCGACGGGTGGCCGTCAGGGCTCCTGCGCTACAGCCGGGACAGCTACACCAGCGGCAATCGCGGAGGCGCCGCCGTGTTCGACATCATGCGGAGGGCGTACGACGCCGGGCAGAAGCCGGGCAGCCGTACCGTTCTGTACGCGGCAGCCCCGGGCCTCACGGCCACCGCCCTGGAAGGGGAGTGGCTGTAGCGCGACTCGCGCCCTTGTGACGGGCGCGGACTCGCGCCCCTCGTGACGCCGGTACCGCCGCCCGACGGTACCGGCCGATGCCTCACCGGTACTCGGCCGGAGTCGCACCACCACCCGGCCGAAGCCTCACCAGTCCGCTGACGCCTCGTCACCGCCCGGCCGACACCCCGTCACCGCTCGACCGAGGCCCACACCACCTTGCCGGTGTCCGTCCACCGCACCCCCCACCGGCTGGTGAGCCCGTGCACCACGTGCAGGCCACGGCCGGCGTCGTCGAGGAGCCCGCCCGGGCCCAGCCGCGGCCTGCCGTTGCCGGTGTCGCCCACCTCGCACAGCAGCCCGTGACCGGTCCTGATCAGCCGTACCGTGATGGGGCCGTCGGCGAAGCGGACCGCGTTGGTGACCAGTTCGTCGACCACCAGCAGCACGCTGTCCCTGGTGTGCTCTCTGGTGCCCCACTGCCTCAACAGCTCGGAGACCAGTGTGCGGGCCCGGGCGGCCGCGTCGCCGCGGGCGGGAAGGCGCCACGTCGCGGTGTCCCCCTTGCGGTAACCGATCATGCGGGCGATCAGCAGGGTCACGTCGTCGCGCCGACGTGTCGGCGCCACCGCCGAGACCACGCGCCGCGCGGCCTGGTCCAGGGCGTCCCAGGGGTGCACCGAGGACACGGCCTCCGTCAGCCTGTCGATGCCCTCGTCGATCGACAGGGCGGGATCCTCCACCAGGCCGTCGGTGTAGAGGGCGAGCAGTGAGCCCGGGGGCGCGCAGAACGCGTGCACGTCGTACGGCTCCCGCAGCGCGAACTCGGCGCCCAGCCCGGGATGGGGATGTATCGCGACCCG
>NZ_RSAJ01001079.1 GCF_003933965.1 Streptomyces sp. RP5T | reverse complement strand
CATCCCGTACTACGGAACCGGCGGGGCGCCAGGTTCTCGTGAGGATGGGGGAGTTCTGCGGTGGGGTGGGGTGGTTCCCGCAGGACACCGAAGGGCTGTGGTGACGGGCTGCACTGGGCCGTCGAGCGTGGCAGGTCCTCCGGCGACTGCACGATCCGCGTGGTGCCCCTGCCCACCGGCTCACTGGGGCGCAGTTCGCAGGCGGTACATCAACGCCTTTCGGTATGCGGCCTCGGGGGCGAGGTCCTTCAGCGAGGACTTCCCCATGGTGGCCTTCACCGCGACGGCAGGCGCGGACTTCGCTGGGATCAAGGCCCTTCTGACACAAGGCCAAGAGGAAGGTTGGTGGCACTACGAGGTCGGCTGCGGCACCGACGAGTGGTGGAACGCCTGAGTCTGTCGCTTGTCCGCCGAGTCGAAACGCGACGCGAACTCGGTCGCTCACCTGGGACTGCGCCGGGCGGCTCTAGACGCCCGGTGTGCTGGTCATGCCGTTTCGCCACGCCCACGCGATCAGCGCGCCGCGATCCTCCAGTGCGAGTTTGGCCAGCAGGTGATTGAGGTGTGTCTTGACCGTCGCCTCGCTGATCACCAGTTCCCGAGCCACCTGACGGTTGTTGAGGCCGTCGGCGACCAGACGCAGTACGTCGATCTCACGGCGCGTCAGCCCGGCCGACTCGCCTGCCACCCGCGGCGGCCCCGACGGCGAGGCGGCGTCCTGCTGCCGGGTGACCAGTTCGACCAGACGCCGCTGCACCGCGGGATCCAGTGCGGTGCGACGGGCGGCGACGTCCCGCACGGCGGCCAGTACGGCCTCACCGGTGGCGTCCTTGGTGAGATACCCGGCCGCTCCGGCGCGCAGAGCCGGCAGCACCGCGTCGTCGTCCGCGTACGTGGTCAGCACCAGGACCCGGACCCCGATCCCCGCGGCCAGCACCCGCTCCGTCACGCCGGTGCCGTCCAGCCCCGGCATCCGCAGGTCCACGACCACGACGTCGGGACGCATGCGCAATGCCAGCTCCACGGCGTCCAGACCGTTGTCCGCCTGACCGACCACCTCGACGTCATCGGCCGAGCCGAGCAACAGCACCACTCCGTCACGCACGACGGCCTGGTCGTCGGCGACGACCACCCGAATGGTCACGTGCTCTCCTTCTCGTCACGGCCCCGCACACCATCCGTGCCCGGCCCGTCCGTCGTTGTCTCGCCCGTGGAGCCGCCGTCGGCCTCGGCGCCCCGCGCGGTGGACCCGCATGGCACCGGGTCCACCACGGGCACGCGCAGCACGATCCGCCAGCCCGGCCCGTCCGGAGCGGGCCCCGTGCTCAGCGATCCCCCGACGGCTTCGATCCTTTCACCCATGCCG
>NZ_RSAJ01001078.1 GCF_003933965.1 Streptomyces sp. RP5T | reverse complement strand
CCGGCGGGGTGGGCTTGGGTCCGGCTGGATCACGTCTGCGATGTGTCTGGAGGGATTCAGAAACAGGGCAAGCGCCGTCCAGTGAAGAATAAGTTTCCGTTTCTGCGTGTTGCCAACGTAGGGCGTGGTTCGCTTGCTCTAGGGGATGTTCACCAAGTTGAGCTCTTCGAAGGAGAACTGGACAGGTTTCGCCTGCAGGTCGGAGACCTGCTCGTTGTCGAAGGGAACGGCAGCCCGGATCAGATTGGGCGTGCTGCCATGTGGCGCGGCGCCATCAAGGATGCCGTGCACCAGAATCACTTGATCAAGGTGCGGCCAACCTCGGCTATTGATCCTCAGTTTCTTGAACTTCTTTGGAACTCGCCCAATATTTCGGCTCAGTTGATGCGAGTGGCTCAGTCGAGCAGCGGCCTCTACACGCTGAGTACGTCGAAGCTAAACCGTGTGGAGTTCGCGCTGCCTCCGCTCGCGGAGCAGCAGCGCATTGTCGAGGCCCTCGAAGAGCAGCTGTCAAGGCTGGATGCGGCAGCAGCAAGCGCGGCGCAAGCTCTTCGGCGTGTTGGGCGGCTCAAGACGGCATCTCTGGCATCAGAGCTGGTCGGCGTATCGCAACGTGCCCGTTTGAAGGATGTTCTCGCGTCGCCTCTAATCAATGGGCGATCAGTGAAGACGATGGAGGGTGGGTTTCCGGTACTCCGCCTGACCGCGATCAAGGAAGGCATCACTGATCTCGGTGAGTTCAAGGCGGGAGCGTGGAGCGCCGAGGATGCGCGCCCTTTCGTTGTCACAAAGGGCGACTTCCTCATCGCCAGGGGAAACGGATCGCTGAAGCTGGTTGGTAAGGGTGGTCTGGTGGGAGAAGTGCGCTCTCCCGTTGCCTTCCCTGACACTATGATCCGGGTGCGCCCTGACGTGGGGGCTGTTCTTCCCCAGTATCTTTCCTTGGTGTGGGGCTCTCCTGAGGTGCGCAAGCAGATTGAGAGCAGGGCTCGCACGACTGCTGGGATCTACAAGGTGAATCAGCGGATGCTGGAGGCGATTGAATTTCCTTTGCCATCCATTGAGCGGCAGCAGGAAATCGTGGATCGCCAAGAATCTAACGAATCAGCGCTCAAGGTTGCCCGCACAGCCTGCAGGAATGCTTTGCGTCGAGGAGATTCCCTCAAACGGGCGTTGCTGCGTAAGGCCTTCGAGGGTGGAGTTGTACCGCAGGACTCTTTCGACACCTCCGCCGCAGACTTGCTCGTCCGAGTGGTTGCTGAGCGAGCCGCCCAGCCGAAGGCAAAGCGCACCCGTAGGACCACGGCCAAGAAAGCCGCCGTACCGAGAGCCGCCACACCCGCCGACCCTGCCCCGCAGCCAACCCC
>NZ_RSAJ01001077.1 GCF_003933965.1 Streptomyces sp. RP5T | reverse complement strand
GTCGGGATCCGGGGCAGCCGGTCTTCGAGGCCGAAGGTGGTGAAGGCGGTGCGGGTGGGCAGCGGGTAGGCGTCCTTGCCGGTGACGGTGTTGAGGATGGTGGCGCTGCGCCAGGCGGCGAGGCCGAGGTCGGGGGTGCCGACGCCGTGGGTGTGGCGTTCGGCGTTCTGGACGTAGACGTGGCAGTCGGCGCCGGTGACGGACGGGTCGAGGACGAGGCGGAAGTGTTCGTCGACGCGGGGGCGTTCGCGGCTGTCGCGGCGCAGGTAGGGGTCGAGTCCGGCGAGGATGCGGTCGAGGGGGCGTTCGCGGTGGCCGGTGGCGAGGACGACGGCGTCGGTGGTGAGGCGGGAGCGGGTGCCCTGCTGGGTGTGTTCGAGGTGGAGTTCGATCTTCGTGGTGGCGATGCGGCCGGCGGTGCGGACGCGGACGCCGGGGGTGAGGACGGTGTCGGGCCAGCCGCCGTGCAGGGTGCGTCGGTAGAGCTCGTCGTGGATGGCGGCGATGGTGTCGGTGTCGATGCCGCGGTGGAGCTGCCACTGGGTGGTGCCGAGGCGGTCGCGGACGCTTTCGGACAGGGCGTGGAAGTAGCGGGTGTAGTCGGGGGTGAAGTGTTCGAGGCCGAGCTTGGAGTACTCCATGGGGGCGAAGGCTTCGGTGCGGCCGAGCCAGTGGAGTCGTTCGTGGCCGGTGGGGCGGTTGCGCAGGAGGTCGAGGAAGATCTCCGCGCCGGACTGTCCTGAGCCGACGACGGTGACGTGCTCGGCGGCGAGGAGTCTCTTGCGGTGGTCGAGGTAGTCGGTGGCGTGGATGACGGGCACGCCGGGTGCCTCGACGAGGGGCTTCAGGGGTTCCGGCACGTAGGGCTCGGTGCCGATGCCGAGGACGACGTTCTTGGTGTACGTGCGGCCCAGCGCCTCGGCCTCGCCGTCGCTGTCGAGCTGGGTGAAGTCGACCTCGAAGACGTCGCGTTCGGGGTTGAAGCGGACGGCGTCGACCTGGTGGCTGAAGTGGAGTCCAGGGAGGTTCTCGGCGACCCAGCGGCAGTAGGCGTCGTATTCGGCGCGCTGGATGTGGAAGCGCTCGGCGAAGTAGAAGGGGAAGAGGCGCTCGCGGGTCCTGAGGTAGTTGAGGAAGGTCCAGTGGCTGGTGGGGTCGGCGAGGGTCACCAGGTCGGCGAGGAAGGGGACTTGGACGGTGGCGCCGTCGATGAGGAGCCCGGGGTGCCAGCCGAAGGCGGGCCGCTGCTCGTAGAAGACGGCGTCGAGGGCGGTGAGGGGCTGGGCGAGGGCGGCGAGGGAGAGGTTGAAGGGTCCGATGCCGATGCCGACGAGGTCGCGGGGTGCGTCGGGCTCGTGGTGTGGGGGGT
>NZ_RSAJ01001076.1 GCF_003933965.1 Streptomyces sp. RP5T | reverse complement strand
AGGCAGCGCCCAGGGTGTACGGGACGAGCCAGCCGGCCGCCAGGTTCACCCAGCCGAGCCGGTCGGGCCCGCCCAGGCCGAAGCGCACGAGGTCCACGTGCAGGACGACGGCCAGCGGCCACAGCGGGTGCAGCCGCCGCAGCAGCGGGGTCGCGGACGTCAGCGCGCCGAAGACCAGGAGAAACCACAGGGGGGACAGGGCGAGTCCGGCCAGGGCGCGGACCGTGCCGTACGGGACGCCCGTCAGCAGCAGGGCCGTCGCCGCCACCGTCCACAGGGCGAGAACGGCGGCCACCGGCTTGAACAGCCGCGACAGACGGCTCGTCAGCCACTGGCGGTACGTCGTCCCACGGGCCCGGGCCGAGGTGTAGCCGCGGGTCGCCACATGACCGCCGACCAGGAAGAACACGGCCAGTGTCTGGAAGGCCCAGGAGATCGGGGCGAGCCAGGGCATGTGCTGCAGCGGGCTCGCGGTGCGCAGGGCGCCCCCGTCGGCGACCAGGGCGGTCACCAGCCAGTGGCCGAGGACGACGCCGAGTATCGCGAGGGCGCGCAGGGCGTCGACGGCACGGTCCCGCTCGGGAGGTGTCGCCGCGTCGACCCGATCGGCGGCCCGGCGCAGTCCCTCCGCGCTCTCGCGTATGCCGGCGCGTACGCCGCCCCGGGTGGGGTGGGTCTCAGGCACGGGTCACCTCCGCGGTGTCTCCGAGGACGATCCGGGCGAGGTTGGTCAGGCAGACCGAGCCCGGGCTGAAGTAGTCGCTGTGGCCGCCCTCCCCGGCGGCGAAGACGCGAGCGCCGAAGGCCGGGGAGATCGGGTCGGTGCCGAAGCCGACGCTGACGCCGAAGAGATCGGTGCGGACGTGGGGAACCTCGGCGACCCAGTCGTGCCGTCCCCTGGCCGCCCAGACCCGTGCGGGGGTGTGCAGGGCCGCCGCGGTGTCACTGCCGGTGCCGGGGCTGCCGACGAGGGCCAGGTCGTCGATGTCCAGGTGGGCGGCCGCCCTGCCGCAGACCACCGTGCCGTAGGAATGGCAGACCAGGGTGACGGTCGTGGCGCCGCCGGTGACGCCCCGCAGCAGGCGTATGAACGTGCGCAGCCGGGGAGCCGCTTCCTTGGCCCTGCCGGTGGTCAGGACCGCGGTGCTGACGGTGTCCGGGGTGCGGTAGCCGAGCCAGGCGACCACGGCGGTCCGGGTGCCGTGCGGCGCGGTGGCGGTGAGCCGGTCGCGCAGGGCCGCCGCTGTCGCCCGGAAGCGGTCGTAGGTGTCCAGGGAGGTGTCGGAGCCGGGGACCAGGACGGCCACGTGGTCGGCGCGGGCGAGGTCGCCGAGGACCTCCGCCGCCTCTCCGGGGCCCCGGCCGTCGAAGGT
>NZ_RSAJ01001075.1 GCF_003933965.1 Streptomyces sp. RP5T | reverse complement strand
GCTGCCGTCGGGGACGATCGCGTCCGAGACGTATCGCTGGTTGAGGTCGACGCCGTGCGCGTTGAACTCGTACACCTTGAAGGCGATGGCCTCGCGCAGCCCGGCCCGCTGCTTCTCCGCGGCCTCGGTGGCGTCCTTGCGGGCGGCGATGTTGGCCCACAGCTGTTCGGGGGTCTGCGGGGACAGCCCGTCGAGGGCCTCGAAGATCGGGGCGGTCTCGCCGATGGACTGGTTGGCCCGGGTGACGACCTGCCTGCCGATCGGGGCGCGTTCGGCGGTGTAGGTGTCGAGGAGCTTCGGGGAGGCGGTGCCGTCGAGGACGAGCTTCAGTTTCCAGGCCAGGTTGTAGGAGTCCTGGATGGAGGTGTTGGAGCCGAGGCCGTTGGACGGCGGGTGGCGGTGCGTGGCGTCGCCGGCGCAGAAGACGCGGCCGTGGGAGTACCGCTCGGCGTACATCTCGTTGACGGTCCAGGCCGAGGACGACTTGATGGTCACCGGGATCTCGTCGTCGCCGACCAGCTGCCGTACGACGGACTCGGCGTACTCGGTGGTCAGGTCGGGGGCGCCCGCCGTGACGTCGTACCCCCACACGATCAGCCACTCGTTCCACGGCCGCACGCAGCGCACCAGGCCCGCGCCGATGCCGCCGACTGTGGCGCCCGGGGCCAGGACCCAGTACAGGGTGGAGGGGCGGTGGGCGGTGTACTTGGTCAGGTCCGCCTCGAAGACGATGTTGATGCTGCCGGCCACGCCCATCTGGCCGCCCATCGGGAGCCCGGCGTCCTCGGCGACCTTCGAGCGGCCGCCGTCCGCGCCGATGAGGTACTTCGCGCGGATCTCGTACGTGTCCCCGCGCAGCCGGTCCCGCACGGTGGCCGTCACGCCGTCGGCGTCCTGGGTGTGGGAGAGGTACTCGGTCTCGAAGCGCAGGGCGGTGCCGCGGGCGACGGCCGCGTCGACGAGGACCGGCTCCATGAGGTGCTGCGGCATGTCGCACATGCGGGTGGGGCTGGCGAGTTCGTGGGCGGCCTGGACGAGCGGGTCGTTGCCCCACGAGCGCACCCGGTCGAGTTCCTCACCGGCCAGGCTGGTGCAGAAGGTGGTGTTGCCCATCAGGTGCTGGGGGGTGGCCCGTGCGATGACGTCCTGTTCGACGCCGAGGTCGCGCAGCACCTCCATCGTCCGCTGGTTGGTGATGTGCGCACGGGGTGTGTCGGCCAGGCGCGCGTAGCGGGTCACGACGATGTTCGGCACACCGTAGGTGCTCAGCGCGAGCGCGGCGGACGCTCCGGCCGGGCCGCTGCCTACGATCAGGACGTCGGTCTCGACGACGGGGGACACGGGCGCTCCTGGCGGGGGCTCACGGACGGGGGCAGTTTTGATC
>NZ_RSAJ01001074.1 GCF_003933965.1 Streptomyces sp. RP5T | reverse complement strand
GGCGAGGAGATACCCCTGCCCGCGCTCGGCGAGGCCGCCGCCCCCGCCCCGCTGCTCGCCTCCCGGCTGAGCACGTCCGCCCGCGCCACCCTGCGGTTCGCCGTCGCGCTCGGCGGCGAGGTGCCCCACCAGGCGCACCTGCCCGCGCTGATCGGCGACACCCACGCGGACGCCGCCCTCGGCGAGCTCGCGGACTGCGGACTGGTCTCCCCGGTCGGCTCCCGCTACCGGCTCGCCGCCGGTGTCCTCGCCCAGCTGGAGGCCGCCGGATACGGCGACGACACCGAGAGCCGCGCCCTCACCGCCGCCCAGCACTACAGCTGGTGGGCCGGGCACCCCTCGGTCACCCCCGAGCGGGTGTGCGCGGAGGCCGACGCCCTGCTGGCCGCCCTCGCCGTCCTGGTGCCGACCACCCTCGCCCCCGACGAGGGCGAGCAGGCCGTCACCGTGCAGCTCGCCCGCACGGCGGCGCCCGCCTTCGCCGCCGGCGGCCACTGGGGCGCCTGGGAGCGTGCGCTACGGGCCGGTTCCGAGGCCTCCCGGCTCGCCGGTGAGGTGTCCGAACAGGCCTACTTCCACCACGAGCTCGGCATCCTCGCGCTCTGCGGCGGACAGCTCGACCGGGCCCGCGCCGAACTGGAGGCCTCCATCGGCCTGCGCGGCGCCCTCGCCGACAAGCGCGGCACCGTCGCCGGCCGCCGTGCCCTCACCCTGGTCTCCGACCGGGACGGCAGCGCGCCCGGCCTGGCCGCGGTCCTCGGCGCGACGGCGGGCGAGGAGGTGCCCGACGCCCGGTACGACGAGTCCGCCTCGCCGCCCGGGGGTGTCCCCGCGGCCTTCCCGGCGCTCCAGCCGCCGGCCGACGCGCAGACGGTCGTCGTCCACCGCTCGCCCAGCACGTCCGCGCCCTCGCGCAAGGCCCGCGGCGGGCTCAAGGGCCTCGCCAAGCGCAACCTCGTCGCGGCCGGCGCGGGCGCGCTCCTGGTCGCGGTGCTCGGCACGGTCGTGACGCTGGGCGCCACCTCCGACAACGACCCGAACGCCCCGTCCGACCGGGTCGGCGTCAACCCCTCGGCCAGCATCGGCATCGACGACGGCAACCTCGGAGCGGACGTCCCGCAGGACGACGACAAGGGCGACACCGGTACGGCGACCTCCCGTCCCACCGATCCGGGGCCCGACGGGACGTACGGGACCGCGGACGACCCGACTCCCACGGACACCGCCAGGCCGTCCGACGATCCGAGCGGGACGCGGGGGACGGGGAGCACGCCGACCTCGCCGAAGCCGACGTCCCCCAAGCCCTCGACGTCCAAGCCGTCGACACCGTCCACGCCGACGGGTTCCGGAACCCCGTCCTCGACGCCGACCGCGCCGACGGGCACGCCGACGC
>NZ_RSAJ01001073.1 GCF_003933965.1 Streptomyces sp. RP5T | reverse complement strand
GTGAGATACCTGGTCCGGTGTGGAGAGGAGACGTTCGTGGACTTTGGATTCGGCGACGAGGACGAGGTGTTCCGTTCCGAGGTGCGGGAATGGCTCTCGGTTCACATCGATGGCTCTAAAGACCGGCGTACCTGGGAACGCACCCTCGGCAAGTCCGGGTGGATCGGGCTCGGCTGGTCCGCGTCCGGCTACGGGAACCGGACCGCCACCCTCACCCAACAGGTCGTCTGGGCCGAGGAGTACGCGCGGTCCGGGGCGCCCGCGCGGTCCGGGCACATCGGCGAGAAACTGCTGGCCCCGACCCTTCTCGCGCACGGCAGCGACGAGCAGAAGGCGCGCTTCCTGCCTCCCGTCGCAGCCGGGGAGGAGCTGTGGTGCCAGGGGTACAGCGAACCCGGGGCCGGGTCCGACCTCGCCGGAGTGCGGACCAGGGCCGTGCGCGGCGAGGACGGGACGTACCGGATCAGCGGGCAGAAGATCTGGACGTCCCTCGCTCACGAGGCCGACTGGTGTTTCGTCCTCGCCCGGACCGATCCGGACTCCCGTCGCCATCACGGGCTGACCTTCCTGCTGGTGCCCATGGACCAGCCGGGGCGCATCGAGGTGCGGCCCATCCGGCAGCTGACCGGGACCAGTGAGTTCAACGAGGTCTTCTTCAACGGGGCACACGCGCGTGCCGAGCACGTCGTCGGCGGCGAGGGGCAGGGCTGGCAGGTCGCCATGAGTCTGCTGGGCTTCGAGCGTGGAGTGTCCACGCTCGCGCAACAGGTCGGATTCGCCGAGGAGTTGACCCGCGTGCTGCAGGAGGCCGTGCTGACGGGCGCGGTCGCCGATCCCGTCGTACGGGCCCTGCTCGTGCGGCAGTGGGCCGAGTTGCGGACCATGCGGTGGAACGCCCTGCGCACGCTCGGGGGTTCGGGGGACGCCGGGGCCTCCAGTGTGGCCAAGCTGCTGTGGGCGGGCTGGCATCAGCGGCTCGGGGAGCTGGCGATGCTCGTGCGCGGGGCGCGGGCCACGGTCGGTCCCGGCGACTGGACCGCCTCGGAGCCGTACGAACTCGACGCGTCGCAGCAGCTGTTCCTGTTCTCGCGGGCCGACACCATCTACGGCGGCTCGGACCAGATCCAGCGCACCATCATCGCCGAGCGCGTGCTCGGCCTGCCCAGGGAACCCAAGGGGGTCGTCTGATGCGCGGCGTGCTGTTCGACGGGAGACAGGTCCGGGTCGTCGACGATCTGGAGGTGCGGGACCCGGGGCCGGGCGAGGTGCGGGTCGCGATCTCGGCGGCCGGACTGTGCCACAGCGACCTGTCCGTGGTGGACGGGACCATTCCGTTCCCGGTCCCGGTGGTGCTGGGGCATGAGGGTGCGGGCGTGGTGGAGTCGGTGGGGGAGG
>NZ_RSAJ01001072.1 GCF_003933965.1 Streptomyces sp. RP5T | reverse complement strand
CGACAAGACCGTCATCCGCGCCGCCCGCCTCCGCGCCGAGCGGGCCCGCCTCGCCACCGCCAGGCGCTGGGGGCTCAGGAGCGCCCCCCTGGTGGCCCCGCCGGCACCCGTGACCAAGCCGCGCATCACCACCCGCGACGGCTTCGAGGTCGACGGGCACGAGGAGAAGGGGCTGCCGCCGGTCTTCACCACCGTCCCCACCGACAAGAAGATCGTCTTCCTCACCATCGACGACGGCGCCGAGAAGGACCCCGCGTTCCTGCGGATGATGAGCGAGCTGCGGATCCCGTACACCGCCTTCCTCAGCGACTACCTGATCAAGGACGACTACGGCTACTTCCGGAAGATGCGGGACCGGGGGATCGTCCTCGACAACCACACCCTCCACCACCCCTACCTGCCCGCGCTGTCGTACGCCCGCCAGAAGCACGAGATCTGCGGGATGCAGGACGTCATCGAGCGGCACTACGGCAAGCGCCCCGCGCTCTTCCGCCCGCCCTACGGCAACTACAACGAGGACACCCTGCGCGCGGCGAAGTCCTGCGGCATCCGCTACGCGCCGATCTGGAACGAGGAGGTCTTCGTCGACCACTGGGAGTACCGCGAGTGGGACCGCGAACTCCACCCCGGCGACATCGTGCTCAGCCACTTCCGTGGCCGCGAGGACTGGAAGGGCACGATGACCGACATGGTCCGCCGCTTCCTGGACAAGGTCACGGCCGAGGGGTACGCCGTCGCACGCCTCGAGGACTACCTGTGAGACCGCGGGCCCTGGCCGCCGCCGGGCTGGCGGCCGTACTCCTCGCGGGCTGCGCCCAGTCCGTCGACCCCATCGAACGGCTGGGGAAGAAGGCGGCCCAGCACGTGGGGTCGCACGGGCCCGCGAGGGCGGACGGACGGCCGTACCGGCACTGGGGTCTGACGGCCCCGCTGCCGGCGCCGCCACGGGTGCCGGTGCACGGCGCGGCGGACCGGCGCGGTGTGCCGCCGGTCGTGCGCCGCGTCGAGACCTCCGACAAGGTCGTCTTCCTCACCTACGACGACGGCGCCGAGAGGGACCCGCGGTTCGTCGAGCTGGTCCGTGAACTGCGGCTGCCTGTCAGCATGTTCCTCACGGACAGTGTCGTCGGGCCCGGGTACGGACACTTCGCCCGCCTCCAGTCGGTCGGCGCGAGCATCCAGAACCACACCCTGGACCACCCCGCCCTGCGCGGCCTGCCCTACGCCGGCCAGCGCGCCGAGATCTGCGGCCAGCAGGAGAAGGTGCGCTCCCGCTTCGGGATCCGCCCGCGGCTGTTCCGGCCGCCCTACGGCACGTACGACCGCACGACCCTGCGCGCGGCGGCCGACTGCGGGCTCTCGGCGGTGGTGCTGTGGAGCGTGGCGGCGCGGGAGCAGGGG
>NZ_RSAJ01001071.1 GCF_003933965.1 Streptomyces sp. RP5T | reverse complement strand
CGGGTGGGGTTCGTCCGAGGACCGCTCGACGAGGAGGGAGCCCGTCCGTGACCACCGCTCAGGCCGGTACCGGCCGCACCGTGACGACCAACATCCCCGCAAGACTCGACCGGCTGCCCTGGTCACGCTGGCACTGGACGATCGTGATCGGGCTCGGCACCGTGTGGATCCTCGACGGCCTGGAGGTCACGGTCGTCGGCAACATCGCGAGCCGGCTCTCGGAGCCGGGGAGCGGGCTGTCCATCTCCTCCGGGCAGGTCACCGGCATCGCGGCCGCGCTGTACGTGGCCGGCGCGTGCCTGGGTGCGCTGTTCTGGGGGCGGCTGACGGACAAGTGGGGCCGCAAGAAGCTGTTCATGATCACGCTGGCGGTGTACCTGGCGGCCACGGCGCTGACGGCGGTCTCCTTCGACTCCTGGTGGTTCTTCCTGTTCCGGTTCCTGACCGGGTTCGGGATCGGCGGGGAGTACGCGGCGATCAACTCCGCGATCGACGAGCTGATCCCGGCGAAGTACCGGGGCCGGGTCGATCTCATGATCAACGGCAGCTTCTGGCTGGGCGCGGTGGGTGGCTCGCTGCTGTCGATCGTCGCGCTGAACACGGACATCTTCGCCAAGGACGTGGGCTGGCGGCTCACCTTCGCGCTCGGGGCCGTACTGGCCCTGGTGATCCTTCTCGTACGGCGGCACGTGCCGGAGAGTCCGCGGTGGCTGCTGATCCACGGGCGGGACGAGGAGGCGGGGCGGATCGTCTCCTCGATCGAGGAGAAGGTGGAGGCGGAGCGGGGGGCGTCCCTGCCGCGGCCCGAGGGTGAGATCACCATCCACCAGCGCCGCAGTGTGTCGTTCCTGGAGATCGCGCGGACGGTGTTCTCCGACTACCGGCGCCGGTCGGTGCTGGGCTTCTCGTTGTTCATAGGCCAGGCCTTCCTCTACAACGCGATCACGTTCGGGTTCGGGGCGATCCTCACGACGTTCTTCGACGTGCCGACGGGGGACACCGGCTACTACTTCGCGGTCATCGCCATCGGCAACTTCTGCGGGCCGCTGCTGCTGGGGAAGCTGTTCGACACGGTCGGGCGGCGGGTGATGATCTCGTCGACGTATCTGCTGTCGGGGCTGCTGCTGTTCGGGACGGCGTGGCTGTTCGACCAGGGCTCCCTGAGCGCGGCCACGCTGACGGCGTGCTGGTGCGCGGTGCTGTTCTTCGCCTCGGCGGGGGCGTCGAGCGCCTATCTCACGGTGTCCGAGGTGTTCCCGATGGAGACCCGGGCGATGTCGATCGCCTTCTTCTACGCCCTGGGCACGGCGGCCGGCGGCATCAGCGGACCGCTGCTGTTCGCCGACCTCACGAGTACGGGCAAGGTGGGGGACACGGTCCTGGCCTTCCAGATCGGCGCGACGCTGATG
>NZ_RSAJ01001070.1 GCF_003933965.1 Streptomyces sp. RP5T | reverse complement strand
CTAGTAGTGCTTCGTTAGGTTCTGGTTCTGCTTGCGGTGAGAGGGCGGCCGCAGGTGCTGCAGGTGCCGGTCCAGCACCTCAGCAGGCCTTGGAGGGCGTCGAGGGTCTGGTAGAGGCTCGGGCCGGTGCCTCGACTTTTGGGTCGAGCCTGCGGAGGGTGAGGAATGCCTGCGCGGCGGTGACGAGGGTGACGTGGTGGTGCCAGCCGCGCCAGGTTCGGCCTTCGAAGTGGGCGAGTCCCAGGCCGTGTTTGAGCTCGCGGTAGTCATGTTCGACCCGCCAGCGCATCTTCGCCCACCGCACCAGGTCAGCGACGGGTGTGGTGGCGGGCAGGTTCGATATCCAGTAGTCCGTCGGGGCGTCCTGGTCGTCCGGCCATTCGACCAGGACGGTCTGGACGGGCAGGACGCCATCCCACCGGCTGCGGCCCCCGCCCGATTCCTGAGCGGCGGCCAGAGACTGTTTGCCCGCGGGCCGCACCGTCAGCACCGCGAACCGTGAGGTCATCACGCCCTTGCTGCCCTGCCGCCAGGTCACCTTGCGGAATCGCTCTGCGCCGGCTTCCGCTGCCAGGGACGACAGGGCTCGCGGCGGGAGGCGGTAGCGGGGAAGAGTGGGCGGCCCGAGCCCGCCATAAGCGGGCTGGTGCGGCCGGGCATCCTCCGGATGAGCGACTTCCTTGCCTTGCAGGGCAAGGATGTAGGACAGTCCTCGCTCCTGGAGACCGAGCCTAAACGGCGTGCTGACGCCGTAGCCGGCGTCGGCCACGATGACCGGTGCTTGCAACTGCCACTGGGCGAGTGTGTCCAGCAGGCCGAGCGCCAGACGCCACTTCTCCTGGTGCACCATGCCGTCGGGGACGCCTGCCCTGCGGCACCGCTCCGGCTCGTCCGTCCACTCACGCGGCAGATACAACTGCCACTCCAAGGGGCACGAGGCGGTGTCGGTGGCGGCATGGACACTGACCGCGACCTGGCAGTTCGCCCGCTTGCCGACCGCACCGCAGTACTGGCGGGCCACCCCGACCGACGCCTTGCCGCACTTGGGGAACGACACGTCGTCGATCACCCACACCTCGGGCCTGACCACTTGGGACAGCCACTCGGCGATCCGCCGCCTGACCGGCAGCGGATCCCACGGCGACTGGTTCACGAACTGCTGCAGGGCCTGCATGTTCCCGTCCGGCAGCCGCGCAGCCATCGGCTGGATCGACTTGCGACGGCCATCCAGCATCAGCCCCCGCAGATAGCACTCGCCCTTGGCCCGCTGATCCGTACGCGGCACCGAGGCGAACACATCCGCCACGAACAGCCCCAACGCGGCCCGTAATCGGTTCACTTCATGCGCATCCACACGACCAACATGCTCTTGATCAGCGCAAACGGATAGACCTAACGAAGCACTACTAG
>NZ_RSAJ01000106.1 GCF_003933965.1 Streptomyces sp. RP5T | reverse complement strand
CGTCAGCAGGGCTGCGGCCGGTACGGCACCGAGCGCGGCGAGGATCCCGCGCCGGGACCACGTCTCCGACTGCTCGGACCGGTTCGATATGTGCGAGTCGCCCACGGCAGGCCTTTCTGGGATATCAGCCCTTGCGTGTGCATCGTGCGCCCCACACCTTGGCCGATCCTTTGAATCACCGGGCTGCGGGCTGAGATTCCGATGAGACCGGCGAGGGGGTTCCGGTCGTCGGTGGGTGCGCGGGGCTCCCCGTAGTTGGCCTGCGGCGCGTGCGCCCGCTGCAGGACAGCGTGGCGGAACGGCGGTGGCCCCAGTCGAGGTGGGCGGGGCCACCGCCGTTGCTCGTCGTCAGGCGTTCGCCGACGCGGACGTCTCCCGTAGCCCGAAACGGGCGTGCACCCGCCGCAGTGGGTTCGGCGCCCACCAGGCGTGGCGGCCGAGGAGGGCCATGGTCGCCGGGACCAGCAGCATCCGTACGACCGTCGCGTCGATCAGGACCGCGAGGGTCAGGCCGAGGCCGATCTGGAGGATGGGGGAGAACCCGCCGGTCATGAAGGCGCCGAACACGACCGCGAGGAGCAGCGCGGCACAGGTGACGACCCGCCCGGACCGGCGCAGCCCCGTCACGACGGCCTCCCGGTCGTCGCCGGTCCGCTGCCGGGCCTCCCGCATGCGGGCCAGGATGAACAGCTCGTAGTCCATGGCGAGCCCGAAGGCGATCGACACGATCAGCGGCGGCGCGGTCAGGCTCAGCGCGCCCAGTCCCTCGCCGCCGAGCAGCCCCGCCCCGTGGCCGTCCTGGAAGACCCACGCCACCACGCCGAGCGCCGCGCCCAGGCTGAGCAGGGTGGTCGCGATCGTGCGCAGCGGGATCAGCACCGAGCCGGTGAACGCGAACAGCAGGACGAAGACGGCGGCCAGCACGGTCAGCGCCGCCCAGGGCGCCCGGTCGGCCAGCATCGCCCGGAAGTCGACCAGCCGGGCCGCGACCCCGGTCACCTCGACGGGCTCGCCGCCGCGCACGTCCCGGACCCGCTCGACGAGGTCGGTGGCCGCCCGTCCGTCCACCGAGCCGGGCGGGCGCAGTTCCACGACGGCGTTGCCGCCCGGCAGGTCACGGGACTCGGCGTCCGGGGCCAGGGCGCGGATCCGGTCGGCGGTCGCGGCGTCGGTGCCGGGCCTGAGGAGGACGACCACGGGGGAGACGCCGGTGCCCTTCGGGAAGTGCGCGTCCACGGTGTCGTACAACTGGCGTGCCTCCGTGCCGGCGGGCAGCTGCCGGGCGTCGCCGATGGCGATGCGCAGGCCGGTCACGGGCAGGGCCAGGAGCAACAGGGCCGGGACCACGGTGACCAGGACGGCGACCCGGCGGCGCTGCGCGAAGCGGGCGAGCCGGGCGAAGGACCGGCCCTCCTCGTCCTCGGAACGCGTCTTCGCGGGACGGATCCGCCCGCCGAACTTGGTGAGCAGAGCGGGCAGCAGCGTGACCGCGGCCAGCATGTCGACCACGACGACGGCCGCGACCGCCAGGCCCATGCTGCGCAGGAACACGCTCGGGAAGACCAGCAGACCGGTCAGGCTGACCGCCACGGTCAGCCCGGAGAACAGCACGGTCCGGCCGGCCGCGTCGACCGTACGGTGCACGGCCCGCACCACGTCGTCGGTGTGCCGTCGTTCCTCGCGGAAGCGGACCAGCATCAACAGGGCGTAGTCGACGGCGAGTCCGAGCCCGAGCATGGTGGTGACCTGGATCGCGTACACCGAGATGTCGGTGACCTGGCTGAACGCGAACAGTCCGAGGAAGGCCCCCGCGATTCCGCTCACCGCGATCACCAGCGGCAGCGCGGCGGCACGCAGTCCGCCGAACACGACGAGCAGCAGGGCGAGTACGACCGGCAGGGAGATCAACTCGGCGTTCCTCACGTCCTCCTGGGCGCGCTCGCCGAGCTGCCGGCCGAGCAGTTCGCCACCGCTGACGTGGACGTCGGGCGCGTCGATCCGCTTGATCGTCTCGACGGCCGTGTCCGTCGCCTTCTCCTCGTCCTCGTCGCTGAGGCCGCCCTCGAAGGTGACGGGGATGATCAGGGCCTGTCCGTCCCGGGCGGTGAGACCGGGGGTGGCGTACGGGTCCGGCACGTCGGCCACCCCGGCGATCGCGCGGACCTCGGCGACGGTCCGCTCGACCCGGGCGCGCAGGGCCGCGCCGGAGACGTCCTCGCCCGCGACGACCGCGGTGACGGACTCGCCGGCCGGGTCCACGGCGGAGAGATGGTCGTCGCCCAGGTCGGACTCGGTGCCGGGCACGTCGGGCACGTCGTCGGAGAGATCGGCGAAGACGCCCGTCCCGAGCCCGAAGCCCAGCAGCAGGAAGGCGGCCCACAGGCCGATGACGGTCAGCGGGCGGCGGGTCGCCGCCCGGGCGAGTGTGGAGAGCACGGGGGCCTCCCGGCGGGTTGGCGGTGTCGATGGCTGGCCCTCTCAGACTGCTGCCGCGGGCGTGCCCGCCGGATCGCCGGGGCGGGCGGTTTCGGAGCCTCCGTCGTACGGGTGAGGCGGGGTGCTTCCTCACTCCCGCGGGGGAGGAATCCTCGGTACCGGCCCAGGAGTTGACCTGGCAGACACCCATGAGGAGGCCCCATGTCCGAGGTACCGCCCGCCGTCCGTGAACTCCGGCTCGTCGTCACGGCGGAGGACTACGACGAGGCGTTGCGCTTCTACCGGGACGTCCTCGGGCTGCCCGAACGGGCCGCGTTCTCGTCGCCGGACGGGCGGGTGACCATCCTGGAGGCGGGGCGCGCGACGCTGGAGCTGACGGATCCGAACCACGCCGCGTTCATCGACGAGGTCGAGGTGGGGCGGCGGGTCGCCGGGCACGTCCGGGTGGCCTTCGAGGTGGACGACTCGACCGCCACCACGGCCAGGCTGGCCAAGGCGGGTGCGCAAGTCGTCGCCGAGCCGACCCGCACACCGTGGAACTCCCTGAACTCCAGGTTGGAGGCGCCTGGTTCGCTCCAGCTGACATTGTTCACCGAACTCGGCGACCAGCCCGGGGACTAGGGCGCGCCCGGCGTCACCAGGCCCGTCTCGTAGGCGCAGATCACGGCCTGCACCCGGTCTCTCAGCCCCAACTTGCCCAGGACGTTGCTGACATGGGTCTTCACCGTGTGCTCGCTCACGAACAGGGTCGTGGCGATCTCCGCGTTGGACAGTCCCCGGGCCAGCATCCGCAGGGTCTCCACCTCGCGGGCCGTCAGGACGTCCAGGCGCTCGGGGGTGGTCCCGGTGGCGGCCTCCTCGCGGCGGCGGCGCACGACGTCCGCGACCAGGCGGCGGGTGATCGTCGGCGCGAGCAGCGAGTCGCCGCCCGCCACCACGCGGACCGCGTGCACGAGGTCGTCCCGGCGCACGTCCTTGAGGAGGAAACCGCTGGCGCCCGCGTACAGCGCGTCGTACACGTACTCGTCGAGGTCGAAGGTGGTCAGCATGACCACCTTGCAGCCCGACTGTGCGCACACGCGCCGGGCCGCCTCCAGGCCGTCCATGACCGGCATCCGGATGTCGAGGAGCAGGACGTCGGGGGTGTGCCGGCGCACCGCGTCGACCGCCTCGGCGCCGTCCCCGGCCTCGGCGACCACCTCGATGTCCTGCTGCGCCTGAAGGATCATGGTGAAACCGCTGCGGACCAGTTCCTGGTCGTCGGCGACGACCACCCGGATGCTCACCCGAGGGCCGCTTCCCGGTCCGCGCTCGCGGGCAGCCGGACGACGACCCGGAAGCCCCCCTCCGGACCGGGACCGGCCTCGGCGCCGCCCCCGCAGGCGGCCGCCCGCTCCCTGAGCCCGATCAGCCCGTGGCCGCCCGCCGTGTGTGCGGGGCCCCTGCCGTCGTCGGTCACCGTGAGGGTCAACCCGTCCTCCGCCCAGTCGAGTTCCACCTGTGCGCAGGAAGCGTACGCGTGCTTGACCGTGTTGGTCAGGGCTTCCTGCACCGCTCGGTAGGCGGCGACCTCGGTGTCCGGGGGCAGCGGGCGGGCCGCCTGGCCGCGGACGCTCAACTCGACGCGCAACCCGGTCGATTCGGCGACCTGGCCGACCAGTCCGGGCAGCCCGGCGAGATCCGGCTGCGGCAGCCGGACGGCACCGCCCCGGCGCTCCTCCTCCTTCAACACGCCCAGAATCCGCCGCAGTTGGGTCATGGCGTCCCGGCCGCTGGCCGCGATCGCGTCGAAGGCGGCCTCCGCGCGGTCCGGGTCGCTGCGCACCACGACCGGTCCGGCCTCCGCCTGCACGACCATCAGACTCACCGCGTGCGCCAGGATGTCGTGCATGTCCCGGGCGATGCGGGAGCGTTCCTGGGCGATGGCCCGGGCGGTCTCCGCGGCCCGCTCCCGCTCCAGCCGGCGGGCCCGGTCCTCGACGGCGGCGGTGTACGCCCGCTGGACGCGGGCCAGGACGCCGAGGCCGTAGGCGCAGATCATGCCGGTGACGTGGAAGGCGTACTCGAAGGGCTCGGAGTGCTCCTTGTGCTGCATGGTCAGCACGGCGCCGAGCAGCCAGCCCGCCAGCATGGAACGGCGCTGCCAGGGCAGGCCCCGGGCGGCCATGGTGTACAGGACGACCAGTCCGCCGTAGAGCATGTCGGGGGGCGGCGCGTGGTGGTAGGCCATCGCCGTGGTGGCCGCCGACACGGCCAGGGCGCAGGCGTAGGGGAAGCGGCGACGCCAGAGGAGCGGCACCGCGGTGGCGGCGCCCAGCAGCCAGCCCACCAGGCTCAGCGGATCGTCGCCCTCGTCCGGGAACAGCCACTGCAAGGACGCGGCGAACAGCACCAGCACGGCGAGCGCGCCGTCGACGACGTACGGGTTCGTCGTCCTCACACGGGTCACGACGGGGACGTACCAGGACCGGACGGCGAACATGACGGCTCCTCGGGGCCGGGGCCGTTCCAGTATCACGAGCCCGAGGCGGCGGGGGCCTCACCGGTGAGAGGGATATCCGGCCCACTTGGCACGGACGCGCCGGGACCGTTGGGGGACACTCGTCCGTGAGGCGACGGACGTCGTCGAGATCCTGCGTGGGGACGGCATGCCCGACCTCGCCGAGATGGTCGACGTGGCGAACACCCGCGGCCGGATGACCCGCTGGCTCCACCGCTGAGGCGCGTCACCGCTCCGGTCGCCACCCCAGGGCCCGGGATATGCCCAGTCCCGCCAGCCGCACCGCCGGGACCAGCACCGGCACCTGGGCGTCGGCCTGCGGCACGACCACCGAGACCGCCGCGACCACCTTCCCGTCGGGGCCGCGCACGGGGGCGGCCACCGACAGGGCGTCGTCGGTGACCTGACGGCTGCTCACCGCGACCCCGGTGCGCCGCACCTCGGCCAGCACCCTGCGCAGTTCAGCCGGCTCGGCGAGGGTGTACGGCGTGAAGACGGCGAGCGGGCTCGCGCAGTACTCCTCCTGCTCGCGCGGCTCGCAGTGCGCCAGCAGCACCAGGCCGACCCCGGTCGCGTGCAGCGGCCAGCGCGCCCCGACCCGGATGTGCACTCCGACCGACGAACGGCCCGCGATCCACTCGATGTAGACGACGTCCGCGCCGTCCCGCACCGCCAGCTGCACGTTCTCGTGGGTGGCCTCGTACAGGTCCTCCAGGTACGGCAGCGCGAGCTGCCGGAGCGCGACCCCGCGCGGCGCGAGCGCGGCGACCTCCCACAGGCGCAGCCCGACGTGGTAGACCCCGGCGTCGTCGCGTTCCAGCGCGCCCCAGTCGGCCAGCGCGCCCACCAGCCGGTGCGTGGTCGTCAGCGTCAGCCCGGCCCGTCTGCTGATGTCGGTCAGGGACAGCGCCGGATGGTCGTGGTCGAACGCGGCGAGCACGGACAGCAGGCGGTCCGGGGCGGTCGGGGAGCCCCCGCGCGAGCCGAGCCGGGAGTGCGGGAGCGCGGTCATGGTTGGTCGGCGACTCTCAGCAGGAGGGCCTGGAGCGTCTCCCGTTCGGCCGGGTCGAGCGGGGCGAGCAGGTCGTTGGTGACCCGTCTGCCCGCCTCGTCGGTCCCGCGCAGGAAGGCCCGGCCGGCCTCGGTCAGTACGACGATCTTGCTGCGGCGGTCGTCGGGGGAGGGCCGGCGCTCGGTCATGCCCAGCTTCTCCAGGTCGTCGACCAGGCCGACGATCGCGCTGGGGTCGTAGCCGAGCCGCGTGCTCAGCTCGCGCTGGAGAGCACCCTCGGAGCCGGCGAGATAGCGCAGCACCGCGTAGTGCCGCAGCCGCAGGCCCGACTCCTGGAGGAACGTGTTGAACAACTGACCCGAGCGCAGGCCCAGGCGGTAGAGCAGGTAACCGGTGTCCGCGTGCAGCCCGCGCATCCACGGCTCCTCCGAGTCGATGGGCTTCGGGGTGACGTGCTGGCGTGTGATGGCGGGCTCCTCGTGCTCGGTGTGTCAGGGAGATTCCAGCATGACGCACCCGAAGGTCGCCAACAACTATTGACGTCACCAATTATTGCTCTTAGCTTCGATCTCGTAGCCGCAGCCCATGTGGAAGGGACTCCATCCGTGTCCAGCATCGATCTCACCGGCAAGGTCGCCGTCGTCACCGGCAGCGGCCGGGGCCTCGGACTCGCCTACGCGCACGCCCTCGCCGCCCACGGCGCCCGGGTGGTCGTCAACGACGTCGACGAGGCGGTAGCCGAGCAGGCCGTGAAGTCCATCGCCGAGGCGGGCGGCACCGCGGTCGCCGAGGTCGTCCCGGTCGGCACCACCGAGGCCGCCGAGCGGCTCGTCAACCGGGCCGTGGAGGAGTTCGGGCGGCTCGACGTCCTGGTCACCAACGCCGGCATCCTGCGCGACAAGGTGCTGTGGAAGATGACCGACGACGACTTCGACGCGGTGATCACCACCCACCTCAAGGGCACCTTCACCTGCGCCCGCGCCGCCGCCGTGCGGATGCGCGAGCAGGGCGAGGGCGGCACCCTGATCCTGGTCGGCTCCCCGGCCGGCCAGCGCGGCAACTTCGGGCAGACGAACTACGCCGCCGCCAAGGCCGGCATCGCCGCCTTCGCCCGCACCTGGTCCATGGAACTGGGCCGCGCGAACATCACCGTCAACGCGATCGTGCCCGTCGCGGCCACCGCGATGACCGAGACCATCCCCGCCTTCGCCCCGTACATCGAGGCCATGAGGAACGGCGAGCCGCTCCCGGACTTCCTCCGCAAGGGCGAGGGCTTCGGCACCCCTGAGGACTGCGCCGCCCTCGTGCCCTTCCTCGCCTCCGAGGCCGCCCGGGGCATCACCGGCCAGGCCATCGGCATCGGCGGCGACAAGGTGGCACTCTGGTCCCATCCGCAGGAGATCAGGGCGGCGTACGCGGACGGCGGCTGGACCCCCGGCACCCTGGCCGACGCCTTCCCCACCTCGGTCGGTGCCGAGCTCCAGACGGTCGGCATCCCGGCGCCGAAGTTCCCGGAGGCGTGATGGACATCGACGAACTGGTCGCCATCGACGTGCACACCCACGCGGAGGTCTCCTCCAAGGGCCACTCCTCGCTGGACGACGACCTGCACGACGCCTCCTCCGCCTACTTCAAGGTGGAGGGCAAGCGGAAGCCGACCCTTGAGGAGACCGCCGCCTACTACCGCGAGCGGAGGATGGCCGCCGTGATCTTCACGGTGGACGCCGAGTCCGCGACCGGCACCGCGCCCGTCCCCAACGAGGAGGTCGCCGAGGCCGCCGCCGCCAACTCCGACGTGCTGATCCCCTTCGCCTCCATCGACCCCTTCCGCGGGAAGGCGGGCGTCAAGCAGGCCCGCCGCCTGGTCGAGGAGTACGGGGTGAGGGGCTTCAAGTTCCACCCCAGCATCCAGGGCTTCTTCCCCAACGACCGCTCGGTGGCGTACGACCTCTACGAGGTCATCGAGGAGACCGGCGCGATCGCCCTCTTCCACACCGGCCAGACCGGCATCGGCGCCGGGGTCCCGGGCGGCGGCGGCATCCGCCTCAAGTACTCCAACCCCCTGCACGTGGACGACGTGGCCGCCGACTTCCCGCACCTGAAGATCATCCTGGCGCACCCGTCGTTCCCCTGGCAGGACGAGGCCCTCGCCGTCGCCACGCACAAGCCGGGCGTGCACATCGACCTGTCCGGCTGGTCGCCGAAGTACTTCCCGCCGCAGCTGGTGCAGTACGCGAACACGCTGCTCAAGGACAAGGTCCTCTTCGGCTCCGACTTCCCCGTCCTCACCCCCGACCGCTGGCTCGCCGACTTCGAGAAGCTGTCGATCAAGGACGAGGTGAGGCCGAGGATCCTCAAGGAGAACGCCGCCCGTCTGCTCGGGCTGACCAAGCCGTAAGGGGCCCCAGATGCGCAACGAGGGACTGGGTTCGTGGCCCGCACGCCGGGCCCGCAAGACCCCGCACCGCACCGCCCTGATCCACGGCGACACGACCCTCTCGTACGCCGGTCTGCACACCCGTGTCACCCGCCTCGCGCACGCCCTGCGCGCCCGGGGCATCCGGCGCGGCGACCGGGTCGCCTACCTCGGCCCCAACCATCCCTCCTACCTGGAGACGCTGTTCGCCGCCGGCACCCTCGGCGCGGTCTTCGTCCCCCTCAACACCCGCCTCGCCGGACCGGAGATCGGCTACCAGCTCTCCGACTCCGGCGCCAGGGCGCTCATTTACGGGCCGGCGTCCAAAGCTCTCGTCGCCGGACTGCCGGGCAGCACCGACGTCCGCACGTACGTCGAAGTCGGCCCGGAGTACGAGCAGTTGCTCACCGAGTCACCGGCCGAGCCGATCGACGAGCCGGTCACGCCCGACGACACCTGCATCATCATGTACACCTCGGGCACCACCGGGCGTCCCAAGGGCGCCATGCTCACCCACGGCAACCTGACGTGGAACGCGATCAACGTCCTCGTCGACACCGACCTGATCGCCGACGAACGTGCCCTGGTCTCCGCCCCGTTGTTCCACACGGCGGGCCTGAACATGCTGACCCTGCCGGTGCTGCTCAAGGGCGGCACCTGCGTCCTGGTCGAGTCCTTCGACCCCGACGCCACCTTCGACCTGATCGAACAGCACCGGATCACGTTCATGTTCGGCGTGCCGACGATGTTCGAGCAGGTGGCGAGGCACCCGCGCTGGCCGGGAGCGGACCTGTCCTCCCTGCGCATCCTGACCTGCGGCGGCTCCCCGGTGTCGACACCCCTGATCGCCGCCTACCAGGAGCGCGGGCTGACCTTCCTCCAGGGCTACGGCATGACGGAGGCCTCTCCCGGCACCCTGTTCCTGGACGCCGAGCACGCCATCGGCAAGGCGGGTTCGGCGGGCGTGCCGCACTTCTTCACCGATGTCCGGGTGGTGCGGCCGGACCTGGCCCCCGTCGGCATCGGCGAGACCGGCGAGATCGTGCTCCGCGGCCCGAACGTCATGCCCGGCTACTGGGGACTGCCCGAGGAGACCGCCGCCTCCTTCGCGGACGGCTGGTTCCGCAGCGGGGACGCGGCCCGCGTCGACGAGGACGGGTACGTCTTCGTCGTCGACCGCATCAAGGACATGATCATCTCCGGCGGCGAGAACATCTACCCCGCCGAGATCGAGGACCTCCTCCTCGGCCACCCGGACATCGCCGAGTGCGCGGTCATCGGCGTCCCGGACGAGAAGTGGGGCGAGGTGCCGAGGGCGGTCGTCGTGCCGCGCGAGGGCGCCACGCCCGACCCCGACGAGATCCTGGCCTCCCTGTCCGGCCGGCTCGCCAAGTACAAGATCCCCAAGTCGGTGGTGGTCGCGGACGGACTCCCGCGCACCGCCTCCGGCAAGCTCCTCAAGTCCCGGGTGCGCAAGCGCTACGGCAACAGTTAGGAAACCCATGAGCCTCACCGTGAACGGCCTCGACGAACTGAAGAAGCTCGCGGGCAGCGACCTCGGCACCAGCGAGTGGATCGAGGTCACCCAGGAGCGCATCGACACCTTCGCCGACGCCACGGGCGACCATCAGTGGATCCACGTGGACCCCGAGAAGGCCGCGGCGGGCCCCTTCGGCGCCCCCATCGCCCACGGCTACCTCACCCTGTCCCTCTTCATCCCGCTCTTCACCGAGCTGCTGGACGTCCAGGGCGTGACGACGAAGGTCAACTACGGCCTGAACAAGGTCCGTTTCCCCTCGCCGGTGAAGGTGGGCTCGCGCATCCGCCTGGCCGCAAAGCTCACGGAGGTCGAGGATGTGCCGGGCGGCGTCCAGATCACCGTCGACGGGGCGATCGAGATCGAGGGCGGCGCCAAGCCGGCGGCGGTGCTGCAGAGCCTGTCCCGGTTCTACGCCTAGGAAGTTCCGTGCGGTGGCAGTGGGGAACCGCGGGATCGTTGTGGCTGATCGCGCGGTTCCCCGCGCCCCTTCGGGGCGCCTGCCTCAGCCGGTGACGTCGACGAAGACCGGGTTGGAGTAGAACCACGTGTCCGCCCACGGGTCGCCGTTGCCGGGCTCGTGCGGAATCGGGCCGTGCGGGTCGACCGAGGCACCGAGGTACCCGGTGCCGTGCCGCTTGCCGTCGCTGCCGCGCAGCCGGACGTAGAAGGACTCGTCCCCGGCGGTCAGCGGGATGCGCAGGGTGTACGTCCCCTTCCGGCCGGACACGTCCTTGGTCTGCACGACCCTGGTGTCGGGCGCCTTCCAGCCGTCCCGGTCGCTCACCGGACCGCGCACCGCGCCCCGGATCACGTCCACGTGCGCCAACTCGGGCAGGATTCCCTGCGGGTTGGGCCGGGAGGCGCTCGTGACGGTGACGTACAGCGTGATCCGCTCGCCCTTGCGGACCCGCAGCCGCCCGCCCAGCGTCACACCGCGCCCGGCGTCGCAGTCCCGCTTCAGCCGGACGTCGAGCCCGTCGAGCAGATGCCCGTGGTCCACCCAGACCCGGCCCGCGCGCAGGCCCGCCATCACCGCGCGGTAGCCGTAGCGGGTCACGCCGACGTGGGTGCGGCTGAACTCGCCGGGCCAGAAGTCGCTGCCGGGCTGCGGGGTGTCGGTGTTCACCGGGTCGGGCAGCTTGCCGGTGTTGTCGAAGTTCTGCCCGGCCGCCCAGTCGCCGTTCTTCCACGTGTCGAAGACGGTGCGGTGGTTGTCGGAGTTGGTGGTGACCGAGAACAGCCGGCCCTCGGCCAGCATCGCGTCCCACAGCCCGCCGACGGTCGCCGTCGCCCAGTCGAAGCCGCCGTACGTCAGATACGCGTCCGCCGGATAGCCCGCCCACGACTGCGCCGACGGCTTGTTCTCGTACTCGCCCCGGATCGACGTGGCGCCCCGCCAGCCGGGGATCGCCGCCCCCTGGGCGCCGGGCGCGCCCTCCATGCCGATCATGATCTCGGGGGCCGCGTCCCGCCAGTTCCGCATCTCGTGCGGGGAGTCGATGCCGAGCCGCAGCGGGTGGTTGGCGATGACGAGCACGTCGTCCACGTAGCCCGAACGGCGCTGATCCGCCAGCCACTTGATCGCCTTCACGGCGTGCGCCTCGTTGCGGGCGGTGTCCGCCGCGCCCGCGGAGCCCTCGGTGTAGCCGAGCAGCTTGCCGTCATAGGCCAGCTCGAACTGCGTGAGCAGATCGGTCTCGTGGGGGCCGGGGGCCGCGAACACCGTGCAGTGCTCGGCGGCCGGGATGTACCACTCCAGGCCCTGGAAGATCAGCTGGCGCGGGTTCTGCGCGCGGGCCCTGACGATCTCCGCGTGCTCCAGCTTGGCGCCGTACTGCGCGTGTCCGAAGTTGGAGTGCTCGTTGAACACCATCCAGTCCAGGCCGTACCTGGCGGCGGCCTTCGCCTGCTGGGAGAAGGTGTACTTCGCGTCGTGGCTGTAGACGGAGTGCACGTGGTGGTCGCCGACGAGGTAGGCGAGGCGGGGGTCGTCGCCGCCCAGGCGGGGGCGGTCCGCGGCGGCCAGCGCCGGAGTCGCCGAGCCCAGCGCGAAGGCCGCGCCGAACAGGCCCGCACGGCGCAGGAGCCCACGTCTCGACACGCCCTGCGCGTCGAGGTCGGCGGGGGAGACGGACGGGTCGGCCCAGGAGGGCAGTTGCTGCTCGTGCATGGTGATCCCAGGGGGTGAGTCGGGTCAGTGCGTCATGAAGGAGGAGACGGGCAGCGCCCGCGACACGATCCGGACGTCACCGAGCCGGCCGTGGAGGATCTGGTCGATCGTGTCCGCGTAGGTGTAGCCGCCGAGCAGCCACGGCTTCCCGACCGAGGCGATCCCTACGGCGGGCGCCTTCGGGTTGCGGACCACCGGGCAGCCCTGCACGTACAGCGTGGTGTGCCTGCCGTCGTTGACGACGGCGAGGTGCCACCAGGTCTCCAGCGGGGTCTCCTGGCCCCAGTTGGTGGCGATGCCCTGCTGGTTGAGGGGCCGCATGGCCCACTGGGGCTCACGGTCGTTGGACAGCGAGAGCGTGGCGAGCGGCTCGTCGGGGTCGTCCGCGGTCTTGCCCGCCGCGCCGCCGGTGCCCCGCCGGCTGATCAGCCCCGCCCAGGCGTTGTGGTCCGGGTCCCAGTCGGCGGGCATGCGGTAGAACACCTCGATGGTGTAACCGTCCCTGAACTCGGCCGAGTTGAGCGGCGCCTTGTCGACCGTCTGCAGATAGGCGCCCGTCAGCGGCGACTTGTGGCCCTGGAACTCCAGGCTGCCGTGTCCGGGCTGGTCGGGGTGGTGGTCGGCGGACCAGCCGAGCGTGCCGCCGCCGACCGACACCACGGTGAGGTCGTTGCCGCGGCCGGAGAGATCACGGACCTTGCCGGAGACCGCCGAGTCGAAACGCCAGTACGCCGCCGTACCCGGTATCAGCATCCTCGACGCCGGTCGGGACGCACGCGCGGGCACCGGGGCGAAGCCGGAGAAGCGCTTCTCGAAGTCGATGTCGACGGTGAACCGGTCCGCGTCGCCGCTGAGTTCGATCTCCTGCCGCTCCAGCTCGTTGAGGCCCTTCCCGGCCCGGCCGAGGATCCACGGGGAGACCGTCTCCACGTCGATCACCCCGCGGTCGAGGTCGAAGCGGTACAGGCGGATCATGGCCGCGCCGCCGAAGTAACGGTTCTGATAGTTCGTCAGGTGCAGGTGGACGTCGTTGCCCGCCGTGTTCCTGCGGGTTGCCCGGCCCGCGGGCCAGTAGTGGCCGTTGAGGGTGAGGAAGATCTGGTCGTGGTCCTTGACCAGCCGGTCCCACAGCTGCTGCCCGTACGCCGACAGGCTGTCGTCCTCGACGACCAGCTCGTGCGTGGTCAGGACGACCGGGGTCCTCGGGTGGGCGGCCAGGACGCTCCTCGCCCAGGCGTGACCCTGGTCCGAGAGCCGCCAGTCCAGCGCGAGGACCATCCACTCGCGGCCCGCGGCCCGGAAGAGGTGGTAGGTGTTGTAGCCGTCGGGGGAGGCGCCGCCGAAGGTTCTGTGCCCCTTGAACCGGTCCGGGCCGAACACGTCCAGGTACGCGGTCGCGCCGCGCTGGTCGGTGGTGGACGACTTCACGTCGTGGTTGCCCGCGAGGACGCTGTAGCCCACCCCGCGCCGGTCCAGCAGATCGAACGCGTCGCCGATCGCGGCGAACTCGGCCGGTGCCCCGTTCTGCGTGAGGTCGCCGAGGTGGGACAGGAAGACGATGTTCTCCTCCTTCCCGTGCTCCAGCAGATAGCGCAGAGCGGCCTCGACGGGTGCCTTGTCGATGCTCGGCCCGTCGAAGAGGTACTGCGTGTCGGGCATGACGGCGAGCGTGAAGCGCCGGCTGTCGGGGTCGGGGTGCCGGCCGGCCGAGGACGCGGGGGCGGCCTCGGCCGCGGCGGCGGGCACGGCGGCGGCCGCCGTGGCCGCGGCGCCCAGCAGCGCCGTGGCCCGCAGGAAACTGCGCCGGCCGGCACCGGCCTGCGCGGCCTCCTGGCCGTGGTCGTGCTCATGCGAAGTACACACGTGTGCTCCAGGAAGGGACGTGAAAGTCAGAAGGGGGATCAGAGCGCGCGCAGCGTCCAGCTCCAGCGGTGGACGCCCGGCGCGACGAGGTAGGAGGCGAAGGTGTCGGGGCCGCACGAGGCGGTGCCGAGGCCGCGGTGGGCCGCGTCGATGTGCACCACGCAGCCCGCCCGGGGGACCAGCTCGGCGTGGTGGGCCGCGCCGGTCAGGTCCGCGGCGCGGTAGCGGCTCACCCCGACCTGGCGCGGTTCGTCCAGGACGACCGTGAGGCCGGTGGCGTCCGGCGCCGAGAGAGTGAAGTGCCGTACCCCGTGCCGGCCGCCGCTCTCCTGCGGGCGCAGGTAGGGGGTGAACAGCTCGTCCACGGGCACCGAGTGATGGCCGACCGGCGCCCCGAAGGCGCGGTCCGGGTACGACTCCCAGGGGCCCTGGCCGTACCACTCCATCAGGTCGAGCCCGGCGACCGTCTCGAAGACGGAGCCGACCCGGGCCACGTCGGCGAGGGCGTCCGGCAGCTCGGCCGACTCCTCGACGTGGAGGCCGCCCTCGACCGCGGTGAGGACCTGCACATGACGCACGACACCGGCGTCGCAGGCGTACTCGGCGCGCACCGTGACCCGTCCGGAGGTCTGCCGGATGTGCGCGACCTTGCGCACCAGGGAGTCCAGTCCCCAGCCGCGCCAGCGCGACGCCTTCCCGCCCAGCTCGTCGTTGTCGGTGGGCGCCCGCCACAGGGACAGCGTGGGGGCGCGGGTGAGCAGCGGATGGACCAGGAGACCGTCGTCGTCGACCTTGACGGAACGATTCCGCACCGCCTTCGGGGCCTGCGGCTCCGCCGCGCGCAGCCGCACCTGCGGCAGGCACACCACCGTGCCGCGCGGCGCCCAGGGTTCGTCCCCGGCGGTCGTCACCCGCAGCGTCAGCCACGCCTCGCCGCCGTCCTCGGGCAGCTCGAACGGCAGCGGTACCGCCGCCGTCTCACCGGGCCGCAGATCGGGCAGTACGGCGGGCGCGGTCAGGGTGCGGCCGTCGGCCAGGGACAGCTCCCACTCGCCGGCCAGCCAGGAGAGTCCCCGGAAGTGCTGGTGGTTGCCGAGCACGATGCCCTCGTGCCGGAAGCACTCGATGCGCACCGGCGCCGCGATCTCCCGGTGCTCGTACATCACCGGCTTGGGCGTGCGGTCGGGGAGGACCACGCCGTCCGCGATGAAGGCGCCGTCGTGGTCGCTCTCGCCGAAGTCGCCGCCGTACGCCCAGCGGTGTCCGGGCGCGGCGACACCGTTGTCATAGAGCCCGGCGCCCCCACGCCCGACCGGTCTGCCGTCGTTCACACGCTGGAGAATGCCGTGGTCCCAGAACTCCCAGATGAACCCGCCCTGAAGACCTGGCGTTGACTCGATGGCCGCCCAATGGTCCGCGAGGGTGCCGTTGCTGTTGCCCATGGCGTGCGAGTACTCGCACCAGATCAGCGGCTTGGTCTGGCGTCCGGAGAGCGCGTGGTCCACGCACTCCTGCAGGGAGGCGTACATCGGGCACGCGATGTCGGTGGCGTCACCGCGCGCCGCCCAGTCGAGCTTGGCGGCGCCCTCGTACTGGACCGGCCGGGTGGGATCGTGCCGGCGCACCCAGCCCGCGGCCGCGTCGTGGTTCGCCCCGTAGTCGGACTCGTTGCCCAGGGACCAGACGACGACCGAGGGATGGTTCTTGTCCCGCAGCACCATCCGCGAGACCCGGTCCACGAAGGCGTTCAGATAGCGCGGGTCGTCGGCGATCTCGTGGGCGTGGTCGTGCGACTCGATGTCCGCCTCGTCGACGACGTAGAACCCGAGTTCGTCGGCGAGGTCGTAGAGCGCGGGGTCGTTCGGGTAGTGGGAGGTGCGGATCGCGTTGAACCCGAACCTCTTGAGCGTGACCAGGTCCGCGCGCATGTCGTCGTACGACACCGTCCGCCCGGTCAGCGGGTGGAAGTCGTGCCGGTTCACGCCCCGGACGAACACCCGCTCGCCGTTGACCAGGAGGTCCCGGCCGGTGACCTCGACGTCCCGGAAGCCCATCCGGTGCCGTGCGGTGTCGGCGACCGTGCCGTCGGCGCGGTGCAGCCGCACGGTCAGGTCGTACAGCTCGGGCGTCTCGGCGTTCCAGGTGCGGACGTCCTCGACGACGGTCCGCAGCCGTGCCTCGCCGAGGAAGTCGGAGACCCGCTCGTCCTCGCGGTTGAACCGGTCGAACTCCGTGTCCTGCGGCAGCGCGAGGCCGTCCAGCTCCCCGCTGACGTACCACCCCTCGGGCAGCGCGCCCCCCGCGTCCCGCACCCGGCAGTCGACCCGCAACGAGCCGTCGGCGCGGGCCCGCACGGTCACGTCGGACAGATGCAGCGGATCCGTCGCGTACAGCAGCACCGAGCGGGTGATCCCGCCGTGCCACCACTGGTCCTGGTCCTCGATGTGCGAGGCGTCCGACCACTTGACCACGGTCAGCCGTACGACGGACCGCTCGCCGGGCCGCACCAGTTCCGTCAGGTCGAACTCGGCCGCCAGGTGGGAGTCCTTGGAGACGCCGACGGGCCGCCCGTCCACGTGCACGAGGAGCACGCTCCCGGCGGCCCCGACCTGGAGCACGATCCGGCGTCCGGCCCAGTCGGCGGGGACGTCCACCTCGCGTTCGTGGACCCCCGTCGGGTTGGCGGCGGGCGAGTGGGGCGGGAACTCCGGGAACGGCATGCGGACGTTGAGGTACCGCGGCAGGTCGTCCGTGCCCTGCATCGTCCAGGCGCCGGGGACGTGGAGCGTCGACCAGGAGCCGCCGACCGGCGTGTCCGGGGTGGGCAGCAACTGGAAACGCCAGTCGCCGTCCAGGGGGAGTGCTCCGGAGCGCCGGTCGACGGCGTTCATGGGCAGCCGGCCCCAGGAGGTCACCTCGGGTGCCTCCCAGGGGCGCAGGGCGAGCAGGGGGTCGCTCGTCATCCGCGTACGGCTCCCTTCGCGAGGTCGCCGATGATCTGCTTGGCGCCGATCGCGAACACGATCAGCAGCGGGACGAGGGCGAGCAGGGCGCCGGTCATCACGATGCCGTAGTCGGTGGTGCCGTGGGTGCCGTTGAGCTGGGACAGCGCGACCTGGAGGGTCACGTTGCCGGGGTTGGTCAGGGCGATCAGGGGCCAGGCGAAGTCGTTCCACTGGCCCATGAAGGTGAAGATGCCGAGGAAGGCGAGGCCGGGGCGGACCACCGGCAGCGCCACGTGCCAGTACTGGCGCAGGAAGTTCGCGCCGTCCAGCTTGGAGGCGTCCAGCAGCTCGTCGTGGATGGCGGTCCTCATGTACTGGCGCATCCAGAAGATGCCGAAGGCGTTGGCCGCGGCGGGCACGATGAGCGCGGTCATCGAGCCGATCCAGCCGATCTTCGCCATGATCACGAACTGCGGGATGACCGAGAGCTGGGCCGGCACCATGAAGATGACCATGAGCAGCCCGAACAGCACGTTCTTGCCGGGGAACGTGAACTTGGCGAAGACGAACGCGGCGAGGGAGTCGAAGAGCAGCACCAGGAAGGTCACCGACACCGCGACCAGCAGCGAGTTCCACATCGACCCGAAGAAGTCGACGGCGTCGAAGAGGCCCCGGACGTTCTCCAGGAAGTGGGTGCCCGGCAGCAGCTTGGGCGGGTAGGCGAAGATCTCCGACGAGCTGTGCGTCGACATGATCACGGCCCAGTAGAACGGGAAGGCCGAGAGCAGGGTGCCGATGATCAGCGGAAGGTGCAGCGCGATCCCTCTGCGGCGGGATCCCTTGATGGAAGACATGAGGCGCGCCCTTCCTAGTCGCCGCGGCGCTGCACGAGGCGCCAGTTGATGATCGAGAAGAGCACGACGACCAGGAAGATGCCCCAGGCCACCGCGGCTCCGTAGCCGAAGTCGTTGTTGTCGAAGGTCTGCTGGAAGAAGTAGAGGACCATCGTCTGGCCCGAGTGACCCGGACCACCCGCGAACGTCGAGTCGTTGGACGAGGTCTGGAGCAGCACCTGCGATTCCGAGAAGCTCTGCAGGCCGGTGACCGTCGAGACCACGAGCACGAACAGCAGGGTGGGCCGCAGCAGCGGGAGCGTGATCCGGAAGAAGGTCTGGACCGGGCCGGCGCCGTCCACGCGCGACGCCTCGTACAGCTCGCCGGGGATGGTCTGGAGGCCGGCCAGGAAGATGATGGCGTTGTAGCCGGTCCACTGCCAGGTCATCAGGGCGGCGATGGTGACCTTGATGCCCCAGGGCGTGTTCAGCCAGGCCACCTGGTCGATGCCCACCGCGTGCAGGACGGCGTTCACCATGCCGGCGTTGGTGGAGAAGATCGAGCCGAAGACGATGGCGATCGCGACGACCGAGGTGACGTTCGGCAGGAAGTACGCGACCCGGTACAGGCCCTTGAAGCGTACCGCGGAGTTGAGCATCACGGCCGTGACCATCGCCAGGAGGATCATGGGGAAGGTGGCGAGCGCCCAGATGACGATCGTGTTGCCGATCGAGTTCCAGAAGTCGCTGTCGCTCAGCAGGTACCGGTACTGCGAGAGCCCGGCCCACTCCATGGAGCCGAGGCCGTCCCAGCGGTGGAAGGACAGGTAGAGCGAGAAGCCGACGGGGAAGAGGCCGAAGGCGAGGAAGATCAGGTAGAAGGGGGAGATCGCGGCGTAGAGGTGCCAGTACTTGCGCAGGCCCTTCCTGGGCTGCGAGGGCGAGGGCTTGACCACCGCGGGCGGGGTCTGTTCGAGGACGGCCATCAGTAGCTCACCCCCAGGTGCTTCGCGATGCGACGGCACTTGCTCATGGCGTCACTCCAGGCCTTCCTGGGGTCCTTGCCGAGGACACCGACGTTCTTGATCTCGTCCTTGAGGGGCTGCCCGAGCGCGACGTCGAACGGGCTGTTGTAGGCGACCACGATCTTCTGCGCGGCCGGGCCGAAGACATCGGTCGTGACCTGGCCGCCGAAGAAGGGGTCGGGCTCCCGCATCTGCTTGAGGCCGTAGGAGGCGGGCGTCGAGGGGAAGAGGCCCGCGTCGACGTAACCCTGCGCCTGGTTGGACGCGTCGAGGATCCAGGTGATGATCTCGAAGGCCTGCTCGGGCTCGCGGCACTCCTTGGTGATCGACAGGAACGAACCGCCGTTGTTGGCGGGACTCACGGGCATCTGCGCCACCCGCCACCGGCCCTTGGTCTTCGGCACACCGTTCTTGATGTCGAAGGAGGCCCAGGAGGCGTTGAGCTGGCTCGGCAGCTTGCCGTCCTGGATGGCGGAGAGCTGGTCGGGGGTGCCGCTGACCAGATCCGAGACGATCTTCCGCTGCTTGGCCTCGACGGCCAGCGCCCAGGCCCGGCGCACGTGGTCCCGATCGCCGATGAAGTGGCGGTCCTTGTCGACGTACCGCTCGGCGCCCTGCTGCACGACGTTCTCGAAGACGGAGTTGACGTCGGTGAGCAGCTTCGCCCCCGGGACGCGCCTGCCCAGCCGCACGCCGGCGTCGAAGAACTTCTCCCAGGTGTCGAGTTCGGCGGTCACGTCGTCGGGCTCGTACGGCAGTCCCGCCCGGCGGAACACGTCGTACTGGTAGTAGTGGGCGACCGGACCGCAGTCGATCGGGAAGCCGACCATCGTGCCGTCGTCGGCGATGCCCTGGTCCCACTTCCAGGACAGGTACTGGTCCTTGTACTTCTCCGCGCCCAGCGTCCGCAGGTCGACGAACTGGTCCGCGTTCGGCAGATAGGCGGCCATGTCCTCGCCCTTGAGCCCCGCGATGTCGGGGATGTGGGCCTGGCCGGTGATCGTGGTGATGAGCTTGGAGCGGTACTGGCCGCCGATCTGGATGGCCTGGAGGTCCACCGAACTGCCGTAACGGGCCTTGGCGTTCTTGACGACGGTGTCGCTCAGACCGCCGCTCCAGTACCACAGGACCATGTTCCGGCCGGTGGAACCGGTCGGAACGGCACAACCGGTGGCCAGGCCGCCGAGTGCCGCGGCGGCTGTACCGCCCAGGCCCGCGCGGAGCAGACCTCTTCGTGAGAGCCGCACAGCTCCCACCGCCTTTCGGATCTTTTCGGGACGTGCATTCGAGGAGCTTGTGGGGGGCCTGCGGTTCAGTGCTGCCGTGCGGTGTCGGATGGGGCGACGGGGGAGCGGACGGCCCGGGTGGTGGCG
>NZ_RSAJ01001069.1 GCF_003933965.1 Streptomyces sp. RP5T | reverse complement strand
GGCGGGGGCGGCGGGGACTTCCGGGGTGTCGCTGGTCATGCCTCGACGCTAACCGAAGCCCCGCCGCGCGGCCGCGGCTGTCCGGTCCGCGAACACCGGGACCGGTACGCGGGCCTACGCTCTTGCGCATGACCGAGCTCGACATCCGTCTCGTGGGCGCCGAAGCCGAAGAGGTCCTCGGGCCCGGCACCGGTGTCGTCTTCGCGTCGTCCCTGACCCACAACCCCGGCAACGGCGTCACCCGCGGCGTCTGGAGCATCCAGTCGGGGGAGCGGACGGCGGTCCTGAAGGTCCTCACCCGCGCCAAGGACGTCACCGGACACTGGGCTGCCTCCGACGACCCCCGGCACTGGAACCACTGGCGGCGCGAGGCGGACGTCTACACCTCGGGACTCGCGCGGGTCTGGGAGCCGTACGGCATCCGCGCACCCCGCCTGCTCTCCTGTGTCGAGCGGGCGGACGGGGATGTGGCGCTGTGGCTGGAGCGGGTGCCGGGCAGGCCCGCCCGGCGCTGGTCGATCGACGCCCATGTACGGCACGCCCACCGGATGGGGCGGGCGCAGGGGGCCGTCGGCGCCCGCGACGAGCCCTGGCTGTCCCGGCGGTTCCTGCGGGAGTACATCGCGGGCCGGACCGAGGGGCAGGAGCTTCTCGACGACGACGAGGCCTGGCGGCAGCCGCTGGTGCGCGACCACTTTCCCGCGGGGCTGCGCCGCGACATGGTCCGCCTCCACCACGACCGCGAGTGGTTCCTCCAGGTCATGGAGTCCCTGCCGCGTGCCTTCAGCCATCTCGACCAGTGGCCCGAGAACGTCCGCGCGGACGGGCGGGACAGTGTGCTGCTCGACTGGGCGTTCGCGGGTGACGGAGCGCTCGGGGAGGACCTCGGGAACTACCTCCCCGACTCCGTGTTCGATCTGTTCGTGCCCGCCGACCGGTTGCCCCGGTTCGCGGGGGCCGCGTACCACGCCTATCTGGAGGGGCTGCGGGAGAGCGGCTGGCGCGGGGACGAACGGGCCGTACGGCTCGCGGTGTGCGCGTCCGCCGTGAAGTACGACTGGCTCACCGCGCTGATGCTGGCTCGTGCGGGGGAGGAGCGGCAGCTGGACTACGGGGGCCGACGGGAGGTGTACGCGGAACGCCGCTACCGGGAGCGAGGGCTGGCGCTGGCGTTTCTCGCGCGGTGGGCGGAGGAGGCGCGTGCGCTGGCGCCTCGGCTCGGTTTTCCGGAGGCGCCGAGCGCTTCCTCCTGAGGGCGAGGGGCGCCGGCCGGGCGCGCGTCCCCGCGCCGCGAGCCGTTCAGCGTGTCCCCGCGCCGTGGAGCCGTGAGTCGTTCAGCGTGTCCCCGCGCCGCGGAGCCGTGAGCCGTTCAGCGTGTCCCCGCGCCGTGGAGCCGTGAGTCGTTCAGTGCGGCGC
>NZ_RSAJ01001068.1 GCF_003933965.1 Streptomyces sp. RP5T | reverse complement strand
GCCGTCTTCGTCACGGTGGCCGTGGGGGTGGGCGCCTTGCTGCTGCCACCGCCGGAGACGGGGGTCGCGGACGGCGTGCTGTCCGGCGCGCGGCTGCTCTGCTCGGCGGCGCCCCGCGGCTCCTCGCTGCTGTCCTCGTCTTCCTTCTTCTTCTTGCTCTTCTTCTCGCCCTTGTCCGTGCCGGAGGGCGAGACGGAGGTGCCGGGCCCGGAGGAGGCCGGCGCGGCGGACGCGGTGACGCTGCCCGGGTCCGTCGAGGCGGCGGCGGCCGGAGTGCCGTCCGGCCGGGTGAGGAGGAACGCGCCGACGGCCACGGCCCCGACGGCGAGACCAGCGACGGCGGCCAGCAGGGACCTGTGCCGCCTGCCCTTCCCGGCGGCCGGCACGGCGACCGGCGCGAGCACCGGCTCCAGCGGGGTGCGGAAGTGGGGGGACTGCCGGACGGGCGTGTTCTCCAGCACCGCGCACCCCTGCTGCCGCTCGCGGAGCCGGACGGCCAGCGGTTCGTGCCAGTCCGACGCGCGGCCGTGCCCGGCGGCCGTCGCCGCGTCGATCAGCTGCCGCGGGGCGGGGCGCCCCGCGGGGTCCTTGGCCAGGCAGGCGGCCAGCAGGACGGCCAACGCCGGGTCGGACGTGGCGAGTTCGGCCATCACCTCGGTGTCGGGTGCCTCGAAGGCGACCCGGTGCATGACGTCCACGCCGGTCCCGTCGCCGAAGGGAGCGTGCCCGGTGGCGGCGTAGACGATGGTGCAGCCGAGGGAGAAGACGTCGGAGGCGGCGTCGCAGCGGCCCTCGCGCAGATACTCGGGCGCCATGTAGGCGGCCGTGCCGACCCGGTTGCCGCTCATGGTGATCGCGCTGCTGTCGGCCGCGCGGGAGATGCCGAAGTCGATGACGTGCGCGCCCCGGGGGGACAGGATGACGTTGGACGGCTTGAGGTCCCGGTGCACGACCCCGGCGGCGGCCAGCGCCGACAGCGCCTCCCCGAGTTCCGCCACCAGCCGCCACACCCCGGCCGGCGCCGGCAGCCCGCACTCACGGACCGCCTCGGCGAGGCTGAGGCCGGGCAGGTACTCGGTGGCCATCCACAGCAGTGCGTCGTCGAACCCGGTGCCCAGCAGATGCGGGGCGCGCGGGGTGCGCACCCGCCCGTGCACGGCGGCCTCCCTCTCGAACCGCCGCCGGAAGTCGGGGCCCTCGGCGTACTCGGGCCGGATCACCTTCACGGCGGCGAGCCCGGGGGCGTCATCGGCGCGCCGGGCCAGATAGACCCGGCCCATGCCGCCGCTGCCGAGCAGCCCGAGCGGGACGTAGGGTCCGATGCGCACGGGATCGGCGGGCAGCAACGGAACGGCGCCCGCCTGCCGCAGCGCGGTCCCACCGGCCCCCGATATCTCTGTCACGGTCCCCCCGACCTGCCTCTTC
>NZ_RSAJ01001067.1 GCF_003933965.1 Streptomyces sp. RP5T | reverse complement strand
TCCCGCGGGAGCCCGAGGCCGCGGACGCCGGCGACGCCCTGGTACGGATCGACACCGCGCAGCGCACCGCCGAGGTGAACGGCAGGCAACTCGACCTCACCTACCTGGAGTTCGAGCTCCTCGCCCACCTGGTCCAGCACCCGAACCGGGTGCACACCCGCGACCAGCTGGTCACCACGGTCTGGGGCTACGGCCACGTCGGTGACGGCCGTACCGTCGACGTCCACATCGCCCGGCTGCGCCGCAAGCTGGGCGCGGACTTCCGGGGCGCGATCCAGACCGTGCGGCGGGTCGGCTACAAGTACACGCCCCCGACCGGGGACTGACCCTCTGCCCTCGGCAGATCCGGGTTCCCCGGCGCCGCCCGGGCGGGCACAGTCACCGGCATGAGACTTCTTCTGCTGGGCGGTACGCAGTTCGTGGGCCGGGCCGTCGCCGAGGCGGGTCTGGCCCACGGCTGGGACGTGACCGTCTTCCACCGGGGACGGCACGCGCCGGTGGCCGGCGTGCGCTCGCTGCACGGCGACCGCACCGCGGCCGACGGGCTCACCGCGCTGAACGGGGGCGGCCCGTGGGACCTGGTCGTCGACACCTGGTCGGCCGCGCCCCGAGCGGTCCGGGACACGGCACGGCTGCTGCGGGACCGGGCCGGGCGGTACGCGTACGTGTCCAGCTGCTCGGTGTACGCCTGGCCGCAGCCGGCCGGGTACACCGAGGACGCGCCCGTCGTCGACGGCGCCTTCGCCGACGCCGGACAGACCGACTACGCCCGGGACAAACGAGGCGCCGAACTGGCCGTACTGGACGCCTTCGGCGCGGACCGCTCCCTCCTCGCCCGGGCCGGGCTGATCCTCGGCCCCTACGAGAACATCGGCCGCCTGCCGTGGTGGCTGGGCCGGATCGCCCGCGGCGGCCCCGTCCTCGCCCCCGGACCACGGGACCTGCCCCTGCAGTACGTCGACGTCCGCGACCTGGCGCAGTGGGTGCTGGAGGCCTCCGCAGCGAGGCGGCACGGGCCGTACAACCTGGTTGCTCCGCGGGGCCACACCACGACGGGCGAACTCCTCGACGCCTGCGTGGCCGTGACCGGCTCGGACGCCGAACTGCGCTGGACCGAACCGGACGTCGTCCTCGGGGCGGGCATAGCCCCGTGGACCGGCCTGCCGGTGTGGGTCCCGCCGGGCACCGACCTGCACAGCACCCTGCACGGAGCGGACACCTCCCGGGCCGTCGCCGCGGGACTGCGCTGCCGTCCGGTCGGCGCGACGGTGGCCGACACCTGGCGCTGGCTGCGGGACATCGGCGGTGTGGCGCCGCAGCGCCCGGACCGGCCGGTGGTGGGCATCGACCCGGAGACCGAGGCGAAGGCCCTGGCGGCCGGGACCCACGGCTGAGCCACGCGCATCGGGGCGGACGAGTGCGGGTG
>NZ_RSAJ01001066.1 GCF_003933965.1 Streptomyces sp. RP5T | reverse complement strand
TCCGTAAGTTGTTAGGCGGCCCGGGAGGGCCGGATGTGGCTTATGGGGTCTTGCCTTCAGTGGCTCCCAAGGAGTGGCCGTCCGGCTCTCCGGGGCGCCCTGGCTGCTGATTGAGATGTGCGCGTCGTGTGCGGTCGCTGATTACGGAGATGACAGCGGGGTGTTCCTCGGGCCGATGGCATGCTGTGCGGAACGAGGAGGGGCGAGTGAGCGAGCGACGGGCCCAGGCCTGGGCCGGTGTGGACGCGGGCAAGGGCCATCACTGGGCGGCGGTGGTCGACGAGACCGGGGCGACCCTGTGGTCGAAGAAGATCGACAACGACGAGTCGGCGATCCTGTCCGCGCTCGGCGAGATCCTCGACCTGGCGGACGAGGTCCACTGGGCGGTGGACATCTCCGGGACGTCCTCTGCGCTGCTGCTGGCGTTGCTCGCGGCCCACGGCCAGCAGGCCGTCTACGTACCGGGCCGCACGGTCAACCGCATGTCGGGGGCCTACCGGGGCGAGGCGAAGACCGACGCCCGCGACGCCTACGTCATCGCCGAAACAGCCCGCCACCGCAGTGACTTCACCACGATCGACGTGCCCGCCCAGCTGGCCGCGGACCTTGCGCTCCTGACTGCTCACCGGGCCGACCTGGTGGCGGACCGGGTGAGGATGATCAACCGGCTCCGCGACGTGCTGACCGGCGTCTTTCCCGCGCTGGAACGGGCCTTCGACTACAGCTCGCACAAGGGCGCCCTGGTGTTGCTGACGGGCTACCAGACGCCGGCCGCGATACGCCGCCGTGGGCGGTCGCGGCTGACCGCCTGGCTCGCCAAGCGGGGCGTGCGCGGTGCCGACGCGGTCGCGGCCACCGCCCTGGAGGCAGCTCAGGCCCAGCAGACCGCTCTGCCCGGCGAGGATGTCGCTGCGCAGATCGTGGCCGGTCTCGCCGAACAGATCCTGACCCTGGACGACCGGCTCAAGCGCATTGACAAGCAGATCAGCGAGACGTTCCGGACCCATCCGCAAGCAGAGATCATCGAGTCCCTGCCCGGCATGGGCCCCATCCTCGGAGCCGAGTTCATCGTCGCGGCAGGCGATCTCGCGGCCTACGCAGACGCCGGCCACCTCGCCTCCGCGGCCGGGCTGGTGCCCGTCCCGCGTGACTCCGGCCGCCGAACCGGCAACCTCCACCGGCCCAAGCGCTACAGCCGCCGCCTGCGGCGGGTGTTCTACATGTCCGCGCAGACCAGCATGATGCGCGAGGGAACGAACCGGGACTTTTACCTCAAGAAGCGCGGCGAAGGCTGCAAACACGTCCAAGCCGTCATCGCCCTGGCCCGTCGGCGGGCCAGCGTCCTGTGGGCGCTCTTGCGTGACGGAAGGATCTTCACCTCCGTCCCGCCGCTCACGCAGGCGGCTTGACTTCGTCATTGAGACTCCT
>NZ_RSAJ01001065.1 GCF_003933965.1 Streptomyces sp. RP5T | reverse complement strand
GCTACACCGTCACCCTGGCCCGCGACGAGGACGACGTACGGGCCGCGCAGCGGCTGCGGCACGACGTGTTCGCCGGCGAGATGGGCGCTCTCCTGACCTCGCCGGAACCGGGCCTCGACGTCGACGGCTTCGACGCCCACTGCGACCACCTGCTGGTCCGCGACACCGTCACCGGCCAGGTCGTCGGCACCTACCGGCTGCTGCCCCCGGAGCGGGCCGCGATCGCCGGACGCCTCTACTCGGAGGGCGAGTTCGACCTCGCCCCGCTCGACGCGATCCGCCCCGGACTCGTCGAGGTCGGCCGCTCCTGTGTGCACCCCGACCACCGCGACGGGGCCGTCATCGGCCTCATCTGGGCCGGGATCGCCCGCTACATGGTGGACCGCGGCCACGACTGGCTGGCCGGCTGCTGCTCGATCCCGCTCGCCGACGGCGGCGCGCTGGCGGCCGGCACCTGGGACCGGGTGCGCGCCAAGTACCTGGCCCCCGAGGAGTTCCGGGTGCGGCCGCTGCTGCCCTGGGAGCCCGCCGAGGGCACGCCCGCCGTCCACACCGAACTGCCTCCGCTGCTGCGCGGCTACCTGCGCCTGGGCGCCTGGGTGTGCGGACAGCCCGCCCACGACCCGGACTTCGGTGTGGCCGACATGTACGTGCTGCTGTCGATGCGCCGGGTCAACGCCCGCTATCTGCGGCACTTCCTCTCACTCGTCCCGGCCTGATGAGCGTCTGGCTGCCCAGCGCGCCCTGCACCCCGGGGGCGTGCCTGGAGCGGACGGGGCCGGTCGCGGCGATACCCCGTGCCGTGCTGCGGCTGCTCGCGCTCACGACGGTGCTGCTCGCCGGGATCGCGCTGCTGCCGGTCGGCCGCTGGGTCCCGGCACGGGCGGTCAGGTGGTGGTGCCGGGCGGTGGTGCGGACCTCCGGGGTCCGGGTCCGGCTGTCCGGCGCCGCCGCGCCAACGGGCGGGGTGCTCCTGGTGGCCAACCACATCTCCTGGCTCGACATCCCGCTGATGGCCGCCGTACGCCCCGCGCGGATGCTCGCCAAGTCCGAGATCCGGCGGTGGCCGGTGGCCGGATGGCTGACGGCCCGCAGCGGCGCCCTGTTCATCGAACGGGACCGCCTGCGCGCCCTCCCGGACACGGTCACCCGCATCGCCGACGCGCTGCGGGCGGGCGCGGCGGTCGCCGTCTTCCCCGAGGGCAGCACGTGGTGCGGCCGCGCCCAGGGCCGGTTCCGCCGCGCGGTGTTCCAGGCGGCCCTGGACGCCGGGGTGCCGGTCCAGCCGGTGAGCCTGCGCTACCGGCTCACCGACGGCGGATCCGGCACGGCCGCCGCCTTCATCGGCGACGACTCCCTGCTGGCGTCGGTGTGGCGGGTGGTGTCGGCACGGGGACTGACTGCGGAGGTGGAGGTCCCGTCCCCGAT
>NZ_RSAJ01001064.1 GCF_003933965.1 Streptomyces sp. RP5T | reverse complement strand
AGCCCCACCCGGACCCCGTCCGGACCGGGAGCCCACGCCGACAGCGTCACCACGTCCCCGTCCTCAAGGAACGTCCGCTTCCCGTCCGGGAGTTCCAGCGCGTCCCGTCCGTTCCAGGTCAGCTCCAGCAGCGAACCCCGCTCGCCCGCGGAGGGCCCGCTCACCGTGCCCGAGCCGTACAGGTCGCCCGTCCTGAGCGAGGCCCCGTTCACCGTCATGTGCGCCAGCTGCTGGGCCGCCGTCCAGTACATGGTGGAGAAGGGCGGCTCCGACACCACATGGCCGTTGATCGCGACGGAGATCCGCAGGTCGTAGCCCCCGGGCTCCACCTCGGGCGCGGTGTCGTCCAGGTACGGCAGCAGCGCGTGCGTGCGCTCCGGCGGGGCCACGCGTGCCTCCTCCAGCGCGTCCAGCGGGGTGATCCACGCCGACACGGACGTGGCGAAGGACTTGCCGAGGAAGGGGCCGAGGGGCACGTACTCCCAGGCCTGGATGTCCCGTGCCGACCAGTCGTTGAGCAGGCACAGCCCGAAGACGTGCTCGCGGAAGTCGGCGAGCGGCACCGGCCTGCCGAGCGAGGACGGCACCCCGACCACGGAGCCGACCTCCGCCTCGATGTCGAGCCGCACGGACGCCCCGAAGACCGGAGCCGCGTCGGCGGGCGCCTTGCGCTGCCCCGACGGCCGTACGACATCCGTGCCCGACACCACCACCGTGCCCGAGCGGCCGTGGTAACCGATCGGCAGGTGCTTCCAGTTGGGGGTCAGGGAGTCGGCGGCGTCCGGGCGGAAGATCTGGCCGACGTTACGCGCGTGGTTCTCCGAGGCGTAGAAGTCGACGTAGTCCGCGACCGCGAAGGGCAGGTGCAGGTCGACCGAGGACAGCGGGTGGAAGAAGCCCGCGATCGCCTCCTGGTGGGCCGGCACCGTCACCCACGCGGTCAGCGCGCGCCGCACGTCCGACCAGGCCGTGCGCCCGGCGGCGAGGAGTGCGTCCAGGGAGGGCCGGGCGAGCAGGTGGACGTACGGGGAGCCGAGGGCGGCGGCCGCCGCGCCCGCGTCGAGGACGTGGTCGCCGAGCCGGACGCCGACGGTCCGGTCGGACGAGCCCGACGGCGAGAAGACGCCGTACGGAAGGTTGTGCGGGCCGAAGGGGTCGCCCTCGGGCACGTCGTAGGGGACATCGAAGGGGGGCATGGGGTGCTGCCTCACTCTCGCGCGTGCCGGGCCGACCGGGACGGTCGGGGCACACGTGGCGGTCCGGGTGGTCGCGCCACACGTTACGGCCGGGACGCCGGTCACGGGAGTGCCCAAAGGGTCGGTGATGTGGCTAAAGAGTTAGCAATGTCCGGTTAAGGGACGGTCGGAGGTCCCCGTTCCGGCTTAGCGTCCTTTGCGAGCACGGACGGACACGGACGGGACGGGGTGGGGT
>NZ_RSAJ01001063.1 GCF_003933965.1 Streptomyces sp. RP5T | reverse complement strand
GTCCCCGTCCCCGACCCGCTCGTCCACCGCGCGATCGAGCGCCGGGCCGCCGCCGCCCCGCGCGCCGTGGCCGCCGAACACGCCGGCGCGACGATCACCTACGGCGAGCTGGACCGGTACGCCGACGCCGTCGCCGCCCGCCTGGTCCGTGAGGGAGTGCGCCCCGGCGACCACGTCGGACTCTTCGTCCGCCGCTCCGTCCCGATGCTCGTCGGGCTGCTCGGCATCCTGAAGGCGGGCGCCGCCTACGTCCCCCAGGACATCGGCCTCGCACCCCCGGCCCAGCTCGGCCACGTGGTCCGGACGGCCCGCACCCGGATCGTCCTCACCGTCGCCGAGCACGCGGCCCGCGTCCCCCGGGGCCCCCGGGTGATCACCCTCGACGAACCGCTGCCGTACGAGCCTCCGGCCGCGCCCCCGCGGACCGTGCGCCCCGACGACGGCTGCTACGTCCTGTTCACCTCCGGCACCACCGGCCGCCCCAACGGCGTGAAGGTCACCCACCGCAATGTCGCGAGCCTCCTGCTCACCGAACCCGGTGGCCTCGGCATCCGGCCCGGCGACCGGGTGGCCCACCTCCTCAACGTGGCCTTCGACATGGCGGCCTGGGAGATCCTCGGCTGTCTCACCCACGGCGGCACCCTCGTCATCCGCGGCCGGGACCTCACGGCGACCGCCCGCACGGCCGACGTCCTGATCGCCACCCCGACCGTCCTGTCCGCCATCGACCCGGCGCTCTGCCGGCGCGTGCGGACGGTCGCCGTCGCCGGCGAGCCCTGCCCGCGCCCCCTCGCCGACCGCTGGGCGCGCCGGGCCGCCTTCTACAACTGCTGCGGCCCGACCGAGACGACCATCGTCAACACGATGAGCCGCCACGACCCGTCGGCTCCGCTGCTGACCATCGGCCGTCCCACCCCCAACAACACGGTCTACGTCCTCGACGCCGACCGTCGCCCGCTGCCCATCGGGGCGGTCGGCGAGATGTGGGCGGGCGGCGCCGGCGTCTCGGCGGGCTACCTGGACAACCCCGCGCTGAACGCCGAGCGTTACGCCCCCGACCCCTTCCTCGGCGGCGGGCACCGGATGTTCCGCACCCGCGACCTCGGCCGCTGGACCCCCGACGGTCAGCTGGAACACCTCGGCCGCACCGACGACCAGGTCAAGGTCCGCGGTTTCCGTGTCGAGCTCGACTCCGTCTCCTCGGTCCTGGAGTCCGTCGAGGGCTGCGCCCGCGCGGTGACCCTGAAGCGGGACGACCGCACCCTGGTCTCCTTCGTCTGCCCGGCGGACGTCGACCCCGAGCGGGCCAGGCGGGCGGTCGCGGAGGTGCTGCCGTACTACTGTGTGCCCGAATCTGTCATGCCCCTGCCATTCCTGCCGGAGACGGACCGCGGCAAGATCGACAAGGCGGCGCTGCTGCGGACGGCCCTGGAG
>NZ_RSAJ01001062.1 GCF_003933965.1 Streptomyces sp. RP5T | reverse complement strand
CGCAATTGCATGTCCCCGGCATGGTCAGCGCGACCCGAGTCTGAGCACACCCTCCCCTCGGTGTGAAGGCGACCGCCGTCATCGTTCGGATCATCCGCCCGCTTCTTCTGCGCTGACGCTGCCGGTGTGCCAGGTGACGGCTTCCTCGAGGGCGGCGCGGCGGGTGCGGAACGCATTCACCGGATGGTCGGGGTCGGCGTAGCCGAAGGAGATGCCGGCCACCACGCGCCGATGGCCGGGGATGCCGAGGTGCCCGCGAAGGAAGTCGGGGTACGAGGCGAGGGCGGCCTGGGGGGCCGCGGCGAGGCCGAGGCTGTGCGCGGCGAGCAGGAAGGTGTTGACGTACGCGCCGCAGTCGACGGCGCCGTACACGCCGAGGTCGGCCTCGGTGGTGATGATCGCGGCGTGCGGGGCGTCGAACAGCTCGAAGTTGCGCAGCAGTTGGCGCAGTCTGCCCTCCTGGTCCTCCTTGGCGATCCCGAGACTGTCGTAGAGCTGGTAGCCGCACTCGCGCCGACGTTCCCGGTGGACGCCGGTGTACTGCACGGGGAAGGGGAAGTCGGGGGCGGCGGGGTGGCTCTGCACGTGTTCCATGAGCCGGGTGCGCAGGTGGTCGGTGGCGGCTCCCTCGGTGAGGTGGACGTGCCAGGGCTGCGCGTTGCACCAGGACGGGGTGCGCTGGGCCAGGCGCAGGAGCTGCTCGACGACGGGCCGGGGCACCGGGTCCGGTCTGAACTGTCGGCAGGTCCAGCGCTCGGCGAGGATCCGCGACAGCTCGCCGCGCGGGCCGGCGTCGGTATCGGTGCCCGGCTGTGTGCTCGTCGTAGTCATGCAGGCCTCCACACGGTGTGGTCTCGTTTCGAGACCACGCTACGCGGTCTGGTCTCTTTTTGGAACCGTGGAGTTAGGCTGCTCGTGTGCGTTACGAAGACCTGGCCGACCTGCCGTGTTCCATCACCCGTCCGCTCGTGGTCCTCGGCGACCGGTGGACGCTGCTGCTGCTGAAGGCGTCGTTCTCCGGGGTCCGCCGGTTCAACGCGTTCCAGGGCGCGCTGGGCATTTCGCGCAGCCGCTTGCAGGACCGTCTGGGCCGCCTGGTCGAGCACGGCATCCTGGAGCGTCGCCCTGCCGACGGCGGTGACCACGTCGAGTACCGTCTGACCTCCAAGGGGCACGCCATCTACCCGATCCTCATGGCGATCAGGGACTGGGGCGACACCTATATGGCCCCGGACGGTCCGCCCGCCCACTACCGGCACCGCGACTGCACCGGCGAGGCCCACATTCAACTCACCTGCGACACCTGCGGCACGGAAGTCACCGCACGGGACATCGCACCCGAGCCGGGCCCCGGCGTCCTCGCCCACCTCAGCCGGCCAGAGGCTGAGGCCGGGCAATAGCCTCAGCCGTCGGCGAGCCGGCCGTCGGGCTGGGCGTACGG
>NZ_RSAJ01001061.1 GCF_003933965.1 Streptomyces sp. RP5T | reverse complement strand
GACCACGGCCGGCGGCTCCCAGCACACCCGCCGCACGGTGTCCGGAGTGATCAGGTTCTCCTGCGGCATGTTCAGCGTCTCGGCCAGCGCCGACACCGCCGCCCGCGCCGCGGACAGCCGAGCCGCGGCCGCGGGATCCTTGTCGGCCCAGGCCCGCGGCGGCGGGGGCCCGGTGACGGGCTGGCCGGGCTGCGGCAACTGCGTCTCGGGCAGGGCCCTGGCCCGGTCGACGGCGGCCTGCCACTGTTCGAGCTGCCGGCGCCCCGTGCGATGCCCGAACCCGTTCAACGCGGCCAGCGCATGCACGTTCACCGGAACGGCGAGCGCCGCCTCGACGATCGCCGCGTCGGACAGCACCTTGCCCGGCGACACGTCCCGGCGCTGGGCGATCCGGTCCCGCGCCTCCCACAGCTCCCGCACGACGGCCAACTGCCGCCGACGCCGTACCTTGTGCATCCCGGAGGTCCGGCGCCAGGGATCCTTGCGCGGCTCGGCCGGCGGGGCCGAGGCGATCGCGTCGAACTCCTGGAGCGCCCACTCCAGCTTCCCCTGCCGGTCGAGCTCCTTCTCCAGCGCGTCGCGCAGATCGACGAGGAGTTCCACGTCCAGGGCGGCGTAGCGCAGCCAGGGCTCGGGCAGCGGGCGGGTCGACCAGTCGACGGCCGAGTGCCCCTTCTCCAGGACGAAGCCGAGCACCCCCTCGACCATGGCGCCGAGCCCGACCCGGGGGAACCCGGCGAGCCGGCCGGCCAGCTCGGTGTCGAAGAGGCGCGAGGGGACCATGCCTATCTCGCGGAGGCACGGAAGATCCTGGGTGGCGGCGTGCAGCACCCACTCCACTCCGGAGAGCGCCTCGCCGAGCCCCGAGAGGTCGGGACAGGCCACGGGGTCGATCAGCGCGGTCCCCGCGCCCGCGCGGCGCAACTGCACGAGGTAAGCGCGCTGGCCGTAGCGGTAGCCGGACGCCCGCTCGGCGTCGACGGCGACGGGGCCGGAGCCCGCGGCGAACGCGGCGATCGTCTCGGCGAGCGAGTCGTCGTCGGCGATCACGGGCGGAATGCCCTCGCGCGGCTCCAGCAGAGGGATCGGAGCCTCCGCGACAGAAGATCCGCCATCGTCCGGAGGAGCGCCTCCGGTGGTTCGCAGTGAAACGTCTGCTGCGGTCTCTTGGGCGTCGGTCACATGTCAAGGGTATCCGTGTATGGACAGCGCCTGCCGACGGAACGTTCCGTCGGCAGGCGCCTGGGGGTCGTAAACCAGTCAGCCCGGGGAAAGGCCTGGTTCACGTCCGTGAACAGTGAGGCGTGCGGGCCTCAGTGGATGATGCCGGTACGGAGGGCCACCGCCACCATGCCGGCGCGGTCTCCCGTGCCGAGCTTGCGGGCGATCCGGGCGAGGTGGCTCTTGACGGTCAGTGCGGACAGGCCCATCGAGACGCCGATCGCC
>NZ_RSAJ01001060.1 GCF_003933965.1 Streptomyces sp. RP5T | reverse complement strand
GGATGGCTGCTGCTCGGGGGCGGGGCGGCGGCGACCGCGCTGCTCGTCGCCTGGGCCGGGTATCCGGCGTCCATGGTGGGGGTGCCGGGCGCCGGCGTCTCCAACCTGAACCCGCCGACCCTGGCCGCCGTCACCTTCGGGCTGGCCCAGTGCGGACTGGCCCTGTTGCTGCGCGACCGGCTGCGCGGGGGCATGCGGCGGCCCGTGGTCTGGGCGGCGGTGGCGCTGGTCAACCTCTTCGCCATGACGATCTTCCTGTGGCACCAGACGGCGCTGATGGCCACCACGGCCACCGGTCTCGCGCTCGGCAGGCTGCCGGGGCTGCACACCGTGCCCGACGGGCTGGAGTGGGTGGCCGCCCGGCTGGCCTGGCTGCCGGTGTTCGTTCTCGTCCTGGCGGTCTGCCGGTCGGCCTTCCGGTCCTTCGAGCAGGGTCCGCGCCGGACCGGGGGCCGCTCGTCACGGGTGGTCCGGGTCCACCGCGGGACCGGTCCGGCGGCAGCGAAGGAGGCGCGGCGTGTCTAGGGTGGTCGGCGTGACGGAGACGGGGGTCCGGCAGGTGGTCGTGGGCCGTGTGCGGCGCTTGCTGCGGGTGCTGCGCGCCGACCTGTGCACGCTCCGTGCCGACCCCATGCCGCCGTCCCTGTGGCTGCGCTGGCTGCCGCACGGTCTGCTGTGCCTGGTCGCCTTCGGGGTCACGGTCGGCGCCGTGGCGCAGCTCCAGGACAACGGCGGGGTGGGGCTCAGCCTCGCCTTCGCGATCGGTCTCGCCCAGGGTGCCGCCGTCGTGTTCGCGCTGTGGCGGCCCGTCCCGGCGTGGTGGTTGTCGACCCTGGCCATGCTGGTCGGTGCCGTCGAGGTGCGCCGGCAGTTGCTGGCCGGGGGCGCGCACGACTTCACCTGGCCCTGGACGTCCGCCGGACTCATCGGGCACATGGCCGTGCTGCTGCTGCTCGCCCTGCGGGTGCCCACGCGCGTGGCCGCGGAGGCGCTCGCGGTGACCCTGCTGCTCACGTACCTCGTCGAGGGGGTGCTGGGCGCGGCCGACTTCCAGCCCACCGGGGTCCTCGCGGCCATCCTGTTCACCGTGGTGGTCGTGCTCGGCACCGCCCTGCGCGGCCGCCGGGAGGCCAGCAGGGCGCTCGTCGCGCAGACCACGCTCACCGCCGAGGAGCGGGCCCGCCGCACCCTGCTGGAGGAGCGCAGCCGGATCGCCCGCGAACTGCACGACGTCGTCGCCCACCACATGTCCGTCATCTCGATCCAGGCCCAGGTCGCCCCGCACCTCGTCGACAATCCCTCCGAGGAGCTCCGGGAGAACCTCGACGGCATCCGGCAGAACGCGCTGGAGGCGCTGACCGAGCTGCGCCGGGTCCTCGGCGTGCTTCGGGCCGAACACCCCGACGCGGCACAGGAGTCCGCCGACCCCGCCACCGGCACCGCCCCGCAC
>NZ_RSAJ01000105.1 GCF_003933965.1 Streptomyces sp. RP5T | reverse complement strand
CACCGGGACCGACGCCGGGTGCGCCCCGGACGCGTCGTGATCAACATCGTGCTGCTCGCGGTGTCCGTGCTGTACGTCCTGCCGCTGCTGTGGATGCTGCTCGCCTCGGTGAGCGACACCAACTCCTTCCGCCTGACGTGGCCTTCGTCGCTGACGCTCGACAACTTCGACGCGGTCCTCGACGTCGACACCACCTATCGCCCGATGCTCAACAGCCTGCTGCTGTGCGGCTTCGGCACCGCGGTGACCGTGGTGGCGTCGGTCCTGTGCGCCTACCCGCTCTCGCGCTACCGGTCCCGGCTGCGGCGGCCGTTCCTCTACACCGTCCTGTTCTCCACCGGCCTGCCCATCACCGCCGTGATGATCCCGGTGTACAGCATGTTCGTGCAGGTGAACCTGATCGACTCGATGCCGGGCACGACCCTGTTCCTGGCCGCGTCCGCGCTGCCGTTCGGGATCTGGCTGATGAAGAACTTCATGGACGGCGTGCCGATCGTCCTGGAGGAGGCCGCCCGCATCGACGGCGCCAACACCCTGCAGGTGCTGTGGCGGGTGGTGCTGCCGCTGATGCGGCCGGGCGTCGTCGTGGTCACCATCTTCACGTTCATCGGCATGTGGGGGAACTTCTTCGTCCCGTTCATCCTGCTGCTGTCCCCGGAGAAACTCCCCGCGTCCGTGAGCGTGTTCACCTTCCTGTCCGCCCACGACCAGACGCAGTACGGGCAGTTGTCGGCGTTCTCACTCCTCTACTCGCTGCCCGTCGTGATGCTCTACCTGCTGCTGGCCCGCAAGCTCGGCGGCGGCTTCGCGCTCGGCGGCGCCCTCAAGGGCTGATCTCCCCCACCTGTACGGAGCTTTGATGCACAACGATCGCGACGTCACCGAACAGCGGCTCGCCCGGGTGCTGGCCGAACGCATACGGCCCGCCGTCCACGCCCGGGCCGTCCCCCTGGACGTGCAGGTCTGGAGCGTCCCCGGCGAGCCGGTCCCGGTCCGCGAGGGCCTCGCCGCGCCCTACCGTCCGGCCCGGGTGGGCCAGTGGTGGGGCCCCGCCTGGTCCACGAGCTGGTTCAAGGTCAGCGGGAGGGTCCCCGCGCAGTGGGCCGGGGAGCGTGTGGAGGCCATCCTGGATCTGGGCTTCGCGACGCATTCCGCGGGCTTCTCCGCCGAGGGACTCGTCTACCGGCCCGACGGCACCGCGGTGAAGGCGCTCAACCCGCGCAACACCTGGCTTCCCGTGACCGAACGAGCGTCAGGGGGCGAGGAGTTCACCGTCTACGTCGAGGCCGCCGCCAACCCGGTCGTCATGCACACCGCCCCCGGCGAGCTCAGCTTCGGACCCACCTCGGTGGGCGGCAGGGCACCCTGGCTGGGGGACCCCGCCGCGGACCCCGGTGAGCCCCTCTACCGGCTGCGGCGGCTGGACCTCGCCGTGTTCGACCGGCAGGTCCACGAACTCGTCCAGGATCTGGAGGTGCTGGGGCAGCTCATGCCCGAGCTGTCCCCCGACTCCCCGCGCCGCTGGCAGATCCTGCGGGCCGTCGAACTCGCCCTGGACGCGGTCGACCTGCAGGACGTGAGCGGCAGCGCGTCCGCCGCACGGGCCGCCCTCGCCCCCGTCCTGGCGTCCCCCGCGCACGCGAGCGCGCACCGCGTCTCGGCGGTCGGGCACGCACACATCGACACGGCCTGGCTGTGGCCGCTGCGCGAGACCGTCCGCAAGGTGGCCCGGACGGTCTCCAACGTCACCCACCTGATGGACGAACACCCGGAGTTCAAGTTCGTGATGTCCCAGGCGCAGCAGCTGGCATGGCTGAAGGAGCACCGGCCCGAGGTGTACGCGCGGGCGCAGGAGAAGGCGAGGACCGGGCAGTTCCTGCCGACCGGCAGTCTGTGGGTGGAGCCCGACACCAACATCAGCGGCGGCGAGGCCCTGGTGCGCCAGTTCGTCCACGGCAAGCGCTTCTTCCTGGAGGAGTTCGGCGTCGAGACCGAGGAGATGTGGCTGCCGGACACCTTCGGCTACAACGCGGCCCTGCCCCAGCTGATGAAGCTGGCCGGGGTGAAGTGGTTCCTCACCCAGAAGATGTCCTGGAACACCACGAACAAGTTCCCGCACCACTCCTTCTGGTGGGAGGGCATCGACGGCACCCGGATCTTCAGCCACTTCCCGCCGGTCGACAGCTACAACGGCGAGCTGTCCGGCGCCGAAGTCGCCCACAGCGTGCGGAACTTCCAGGACAAGGCGGGCGCCAACCACTCGCTGATCCCCTTCGGCTACGGCGACGGCGGTGGCGGGCCCACCCGCGAGATGCTGGCCCGCGCCGAACGCCTGCGGGATCTGGAGGGCTCGGCGCGCGTCGAGATGGAGGGGCCCGGGGAGTTCTTCCGGCGCGCGCACGCCGAGTACGAGGCCAACGGCGGCGCGCCGGTGTGGTCCGGGGAGCTGTACCTGGAGTTCCACCGCGGCACCCTCACCAGCCAGCTCGCAACCAAGCAGGGCAACCGGCGCGGCGAACACCTGCTGCGCGAGGCGGAGTTGTGGGCGTCCACCGCTGCCGTACGGCATGGACTGCCGTATCCGTACGAGGCGCTGGACCGGCTGTGGAAGACGGTGCTGCTGCACCAGTTCCACGACATCCTGCCCGGGACGTCCATCGCGTGGGTGCACCGGGAGGCGGAGGAGACGTACGCGGCCGTGGCCCGGGAGCTGGAGGAGCTGATCGGCGGGGCCCAGGAGGTGCTGGCCGGGGAACCCGGGGGCACGGTCGTCTTCAACTCCGCGCCGCACGCCAGGGGCGGGCTGCCGGCCTTCGGCGCCGGCCCGCGCCCCGGGACCGTCGACGCTCCGGTGGCGCCGGTCCCGGACGGGGAGGGCTTCGTTCTCGACAACGGCCTGCTCCGGATCGTGGTGGACGCCCGCGGCCTGGTCACCTCCGCCTACGACCACACGGCGGGCCGGGAGGCGCTGGCCCCCGGGGCGGTCGGCAACCTCCTCCAGCTGCACCAGGACTTCCCCAATCAGTGGGACGCCTGGGACGTCGACGTCTTCTACCGCAACACCGTCCGCGACCTCACCGACGCCGAGTCCGTCACGGCGACCGGCGACGGCGTCCGGGTGGTCCGGGTCTTCGGCGCCTCCAGGATCGAGCAGACCCTGACGCTGCCGGCCGGGTCACGCCGGCTGGTGATCGACACGGTCGTCGACTGGCACGAGCGGGAGAAGCTCCTCAAGGCGGCCTTCCCGCTGGACGTGCGGGCCGCCCACTCGACCGCCGAGATCCCCTTCGGGCACGTCGAGCGGCCCACCCACACCAACACCAGCTGGGACGCGGCCAAGTTCGAGACGTGCGCCCACCGCTTCCTGCACGTCGGCGAGCCCGACTGGGGAGCCGCCCTGGTCAACGACTCCTCCTACGGCCACGACGTCACCCGTGACATCCGCCCCGACGGCGGTACGACCACCACGGTCCGCCTCTCCCTGCTGCGCGCGGCCCGCTTCCCCGACCCCGACCAGGACCAGGGCACCCACCGGCTCGGCTACGCGCTGGTGGTCGGAGCCGACGTCACCGACGCGAGGCGCGAGGGCTACCGGTTCAACCTGCCCGAGCGGGTCGTACCGGGCAGCGCGACGGTCGCCCCGCTGGTGTCGGTGGACCACGAGGGCGTGGTCGTGGAGGCGGTCAAGCTGGCCGACGACCGCAGCGGGGACGTCGTCGTACGGCTCTACGAGTCGCGGGGCGCCCGGGCGTCGGCCACCCTCACCACCGGCTTCCCGCTGGCGTCCTCCGCGGTGACCGACCTGCTGGAGCGCCCCCTGGACGACCCGCACAGCCACCGGCACCTCCAGGACGGGGTCCGGTTGACGCTGCGGCCGTTCCAGATCCTCACCCTGCGGCTGCGGCCCGCGTCGGACGGGTGAGTGACCGTCGGCGTGGACCTCGCTGATTTACTGGACGTGCCGGTACGCGCGGTGAGCGAACACGGTGGGCGAGCGGGGACGCCACGGCGGTGCACGACGATCCGTTGCGAGAAGGGGCAGGCCCACCGCGATGACCAGCGCGGACGCCGCCGTACTCGACGATCCGGTGGGCGCGTCACTGCGCGGCCCCCACACGGGCCTGGCCCGCAGGCACGGTCGCGCCGCCGCCTGTCTGCCCGACGTCGCGTCCTTCACCGCGGTGTCCCGCGCTCCGGAGGCGGCGGACTGGGACGATCTGGCACGGCTGCTGGGCCCGGGCGCGTTGGCCGACCTGTTCAGCGGCGCGGGGACCCCGCCGCCGGACTGGGCGCCGGTCTTCCTCCTCGAAGGACGCCAGATGATCCGGCCCGGTACCGGCCTCGCCGGGGCCGCGCCCACCGGTGTGGTGGAACTGGGCGCGGCCGATGTGCCGGAGATGCTCGCCCTCGCCGCGCGGACCCGGCCGGGACCGTTCTGGCCGCGCACCCGTGAACTCGGCACCTACCTCGGCGTCCGCGTCCACGGCAGGCTCGTGGCCATGGCGGGCGAACGGCTGCGCCCTCCCGGCTGGGCCGAGATCAGCGCCGTGTGCACGGCACCCGAGGCACGCGGCCAGGGCCACGCCGCCCGCCTGGTGAACGCGCTCACCGCACGCGTCCTGTCCCGCGGCGAACGCCCCTTCCTGCACGTGGCGGAGACCAACACCGCCGCGATCGCGCTCTACGAACGGCTCGGCTTCGAAACCCGCAGGCCGGTGACCTTCCGCGGCTTCCGCATCCCCTGAGGTCCGCCGCGCGGGGTGGTGCCGGAACCGGAACACGGGCCTTCGCCGAAACCGGCCGGCCCCCGACGCTCGTCCTTCCCACCGACCACACAGCGCGGGCCGGTCCACGCCCCGCGCCGAGCAGTTCAGGGGGAACCACCATGCCGATCCGCGCTGCCGGAAGAACCCGTCCCGGACCACGCACGGCCGCCGTCGTCACCACCGCCGTCCTCGCCGCCGGGGCGCTTCTGTCCACCGCCGCTCCCGCCTCGGCCGTCAAGGGCGGCCGTCCGGCCGGCACGGAGGCCCGGCCGTACGCCATGCTGATCGAGTGGCAGGGCAGCCAGTTCTGCACGGGGACGCTCGTCGCGCCCAGGAAGGTGCTCACGGCCGGGCACTGCGTGGTGAGCGCCGGTGACCTGTCGTCGCTGACGGTCGTCGGCGGCCGCGACCAGGTGGACGGCACCGGCGGCACGGAGCGGACGGTCACCTCGGCCCGGATGGACTCGCGGTACGGCTCACCCGGTTACGCCCACGACGCCGCTGTCCTCACCCTGGACCGGCCGATGCCGTACCGGACGATCCGGGTGGCCGGCCCCGGGGACGGCAAGCTGGTGGCGGAGGGCCGGAAGGCCACCGTGCTCGGCTGGGGACGCACCGGGCCTGGCGTCAACGGAACCAGGCTCAAGCAGGCCAGGCTCGTCATCTCAGCCGTCGCCGCCTGCCGGCCGTACACCGATCCCGACACCGACCCCGCCGAGATGCTGTGCGGCATGTCCCGCCCCGGCACCACGGACAGCATCTGCCCCGGTGACTCCGGCGGACCGCTGATCAGCGGCGGCAAGGTCGTGGGAATCGTGTCGTCCGGCAACAAGTACTGCGACGAGCAGTACCCGGTCTCCGTGTTCGTGCGCGCGGACTCGGTCGCCGCGGACCTGGGCATCCCCACGCACTGAGATCACAGGAGCCCCGGCCGCCTCCACTCCTCGCCGCGAACATGGTGGTCGAGGAAGTTCAGCGCCGTCTCGTACACGAGCCGCAGATGGTTCGGGGCGTCGATGCCGTGGCCCTCCTCCGGGAAGTACAGGAACTTCGCGGGCACGCCCTGGCGTCGCAGGTCGTGGTGGAGGGCCATGGACTGGCTCGTCGGTACCCGGTAGTCCTTGCCGCTGTGCACGATCAGCATCGGCGTCATCAGGTTCTCCGCGTCGAGGTGGGGCGAGTCCGCCTCGTACCGTTCGCGCCGGGTGCGCGGGTCACCGAATATCTCGCGGAAATACGTGTGCATGTCGGTCTCGCCCTCAAATGCCTCCAGGTTCCACAACCCGGCGTGCGAGACGAGCGCCCGGAAGCGGTCGGTGCGGGTCGCCGCACAGTTCGCGAGATAGCCGCCGTAGGACCAGCCGGCGAGGGCCGTCCGGCCCGCGTCGAGATCGTCGCGGGCCAGCGCGGCGTCGGTGAGGGCGATGACGTCGCGATAGGGCCGGCCGCCGTACTGGCCCCGGCCGCGCTCCTGCATCCGCTGCCCGTATCCGGACGACAGGGCCGGGTCCGGCAGGAGCACGGCGTAGCCGCGGGCCACGAAGGGCCACGGGTTCCACTGCCAGGGCCAGTCGCTCCAGGACCCCTGCGGGCCGCCATGCGCCTCGACGAGCAGGGGCGCCGGGTTGCCGGGGCCCGTGTCCTCGGGCACGACCAGCCAGGCGCGGAGCCCGAAGCCGTCGTCTCCGGTGGTGCGGACCTCGGTCAGCGTGCCGGGGAGGGGGCCGAGGTCCCCCGGGGCCCGGAGGAGGACGGGCTCCTGGTCGGGCTTTCCCGCGTCCAGACGGACCGCCCTGGGCGGGCTGTCGAGCGCGCTGCGCAGGGCGTACAGGCCCGTTCCGTCGGGAGTCACGCAGAGGGAGGTGTAGGCGCCGGAGGCGGTGAGGCGGGTGACGGTGCCGTCCGGGTCGCGGCGGAAGACCGGGCGGTGGCCGCGCTCGTCGCCGGTGAACCACAGCGTGGTGTCCCCGGGGACCGGTGAGGGGAGCACTCGCCCCGGCCACGGCCAGTTGTCGAAGTCCGGCAGGAGATCCGTCTCCTCGCCGGACTCGGGGTCGAGGGCGACGAGGGTGACCTGCCACTCGCTGTCGTACGTCTCCTCCCGCAGGCGCTGGCAGATCAGGCGCGTGCCGTCGGCGGTGAAGGCCGGGACGTAGTACTGGTGCCCCGGGCGGGAGAAGGTGCGGCGCTCCTCGCCGGTCGAGGCGTCGGCGATCACCACGACGTTCGTGTCCGGGGCGGTGCTGGTCGGGGCCCGCGTGTAGGCGACCAGCGAGCCGTCCGGCGAGAGGGCCATGTCCCCGGCGCCCGCGAGTCCTTGTGCGCCCGCGTCGACCGGCGGGGCGTCGCCGCGCAGGACGAAGGTGTGCGGCTCGGCGGGGCCGAGGTCCATGCCGTCGGCACGGGTGGGGGTCGCCTCGTACAGGACGGCGGTGACGCGTGCCCGGTCGCGCTCGTGGAGCAGGGCGGCGTGGGTGTCCGGGTCCTTCGCCCCCGGCATCAGGGCGGCCGTCCAGGCGAGCGTGCTCGCACGAGAGGCGGCGGCGAACGCGGTCAGCCCGCCCGGGTGATGGGCGATCCGGTCGGCCTCGCCGTTCCCGGGCAGCGCCCACAGCGCCGGTCCCGGCGGGTCCTGCGGGTCACGGTCGGAGAGGAACAGCAGCGTGCCGTCGGCGGCGAAGGCGGGGGCGAAGTCGCCCCGGCGGGACCCGGTCACGAGCCGCGCGTCGCGCTCGCCCGCGGGATCCACCTCCCACAGCTCCGGCACGTACCGCGTGCCCTCGTCGTCGAGGGTCTGGACGGAGGCGACCAGCCGGGTGCCGTCGGGCGCGAAGGCCAGGCCGGTCAGGCGGGGCCGGTCGACGAGGCGGTGGTGGAGGGCGTGGGGGTCGTTGACCATGCTGGTCATTGTGCCCGGGCACTGTCTCAGGCCGCGAACCCGATTGCGGTGACGAACTCGTACTCTCCCCACTGGCTGCCGAGGTCGACCACCACGTCGTTGACCCACGCCTCGTCCAGCGCGGCGTCGTCGCCCGCGGCCCAGGCCCGGACGACACGGTCCCAGTGACGGACGTTCAGGGTGCGGAACTCCACGGCCCGTTGGCGGGGGCGGGGCACCTGGCTCTGGTTGACCGGGTGGAACTCGACCCGGGTGCCACGGCCCTCACGGGTCAGGCGTACGAGCAGATACCGGGCGACGTTCTGCCGGCGCACGGTCCGGTACGCGCTCTCGATCTTCTCCAGGTTGCGCCTCGACGGGCTGCGCCGCTCCTCCAGCCACGCCCGCAGTGTGCGGTCGGTGACCGTCAACCCGGCCTCGCGTGCGGAGGCGCGGGCGTGCTCGGTGCGGGTGAGGTAGTGCAGCCGGGCCAACAGGCCGCGCCGGGTGGTGATGGGGGTGGCGATGAAGGTGGCGAGCGCGTCGAGCTGCCGGGCCACCGCCTCGTGTCCCCTGACGCCCCGGGCCCCGTACTTCCCGAACTCGATGTTTCTCTCCGGCACCGCGTCTCCTCATGTCCGCCGCTGATCGAAGGATGCTCGCCGGCCTGCGCCGGGGAACATCCGGAGGTGTCGTCAGGCACCGTCGTCCGTGGGGTGGCCGGTGCCGACGGTGTAGACGTCCTTCACCTTCACCTCGGTGACCCCGCGCCCCTCGGCGAACACCGCACGCCAGTCGCCGGCCACGTGCAGCTCGTCGGTGCCCATCGCGCGGACGACCGTGAGGCCCTCGTCGTAGGCGCGGTGGGCCTTCCACCACAGGTTCACGAAGGCCTGGGAGCGGATGAGGTGCATCCAGTCGGGGCGGTACAGCTCCCGGTTGTAGTTCGACTCCCCCATCGTGGAGACGAACTTGGAGTACATGGCCTTCACGTACTCCAGCGTCACCTCGTCGTCCTCGGCGATCGCGCGGTCGCGGGCGTCCTTGAGGGCGATACGGAACTTCTCCAGGAGGTTCTCGGTGGCACCGGAGGTCCAGGACTCGTGGATCTGCGGCGGTTCGCACAGGCCGTACTTCGGTCCCGCCAGGCGCAGCAGCAGCCGCAGGGTCGGTTCGGTCACCCACAGCGGGCCCGGCTCGTCCCGGCCGCCCAGCGGGTTCGGCACGTAGGCGTCGTGGTCCCAGGCGGGCGGGGTGATCAGATGGACACCGGCGCGCCGACGGTCGTGGTCACCGCCCTCGGAGTGCTCCAACTGGCCGATCGGCAGGTGGGTCTTGAGCGCGGACAGGTAGGCACCGTTGATGTCGAGCGCGGTCACCTGGTGCTCGCCGGGCGGGAGTTCGGTCCTGGTCCACTTGGGGCGGGCCTCCCAGATCTGGTCGGCCCCGCGCGCGGTCTGCTTGCGCAGGATGTCGGGCAGCCAGGGGTGGGCGACGATGTCGTACCGGCCGCCCTTGCGGCTGTCGTCGAGGAGCGCCATCGCGTCCGGGATCGCCCGCTTCACCAGCGACGCGGTCGCCGCCTCCACATCACCGTTGTGCTGGTCGAGCGCGGTCGCGACGGCGCGGGCGATCAGGTCCGGGCTGTCACCGGCCTGCACCCGGCGTCCGACGGGTACGACCTTCACGCCGCGCGGGGTCTGTTTCGCCGGCCGCGGCGGGGGCGGAGCCTCAACCGTGCCGCAGTCCGCGGGGTCCAGGTGCTGGGGGAACCCCTCCACCTGGTGCCGGGCCGGCTGCCCGCACAGGACACAGGGCCGCGGCTCGGCGAGCAGGTCGACGTCGTCGAGGTCCGCCGGCTCTCCGGCATCCGCCGCGCCACCGACGTCGGCGACTTGGGCACCCGCCGAGCCGCTCTCTTCGGGCGCTTCGGCCACCGCCGAGCCACTCGCGTCGGCCGCCTCGGGGGCGGCTTCCCCCGCCGCCAGTTTCGTCCGTGCCCCGTCCAGGAAGTACGCGTACTTCTCCCGCACCTCCCCGCTCGGCTCCCGGCCGGACTCCCAACCCCCCACGGTGGAAGCGCTGACGTCCAGGACCCTCGCCAACTGCGCGCGGGACACGTTCAGTTCCTCGCGGACCGCGCGCCGCTCCGCGGGCGGCGGCAGCGGGATCTCCTGCCGGGCCTCGGCGAGCAGCGCGTCGATCGCGTCGAAGCCGGTCATCGCACTCCCCCGTCCTGAGCAGCCGCGGGACGCACGGCCCGGCCGGGGGCGCGGCGCCGCTGGGCGGGCAGCGTCTCGGTCGCCCGGGTGGGGCCGGCCAGGAGGTCCAGCGGGTCGATGCCGTAGTGCGCGGCGACCGCGTCGCAGTCGGCCAGGCTCCAGGCGGCGGTGCCGGACTGACGACGGCTCACCTGCGCCTGGCTCACGCCCAGCGCGCAGGCCAGTTCCGTCTGCGACTCACCGGTGGCGTACAGCAGGGCGGCCACCGCCGACCGCACCCGCTCGTCGAGCGTCATCCGCATGACGGGGAACCTACCACTCCGGGCGCACCCGCTATGCGCGACACGCATAGGGGGTGACAGCAGGTCCGTACTGAACTGTGTACGTACACAATCGATCTCCCTGACACGCACGTCTCTAACCTCGTAGAAATGCTGCGTACACATGTATTTACAGCCCCTACAGCCCTCCGTACTGTGAACGTTCACGGAAATCATTCACATGGTCATGTCAGACAAGGAGGTCGGGATGACCGTCAAAGGTCCGCGTCGCCTGATTAAGGCCGCCATGCTCCTGGCGGCACTCGCCCTGCCCGCATCCCTGCTCACCGCGTCCACCAGCGCCTCCGCCGCCGGAACGCTCACCATGCGCGGTGCCGATGTGTCGACCGCCCAGCGCGCCCTCGACCTCGGTGCCAAGTACTACGACGCGAGCGGCACCGCGAAGGACCCGCTGGACATCCTCAAGGGCCTCGGCGTGAACTACGTCCGCCTGCGGATCTGGAACAACCCCGCGAGCGGCTACAACAACAAGGCCAAGGTGCTGGCGTACGCGAAGACGGTGAAGGCCAAGGGGCTCAAGCTGCTGGTCGACTTCCACTACTCGGACACCTGGGCCGACCCGGGCAACCAGAACAAGCCCGCGGCCTGGGCCGGCCACACCATCAGCCAGTTGCAGACCGACGTCTACAACTACACGTACGACGTCTGCAACAGCCTCAAGTCGCAGGGCACCACCCCGGACAGCGTGCAGATCGGCAACGAGATCAACGTCGGCATGCTGTGGAACGAGGGCAAGGTCGTCAACAACGACTTCACCAACCTCAGCCTGCTGCTCAAGTCCGGCTACAACGCGACCAAGGCGTGCAACAGCGGCACCCAGGTGATCATCCACACCGCCGACGCCGACAGTGACGCCAACGCCCGCTGGTTCTACGACGGAATCAAGGCCAAGGGCGTCACCTGGGACATCACCGGGCTGTCCTACTACTGCCCGTGGCACGGCACGATCGCCAACATGGGCAGTGTCGTGGCCGACATGAAGTCACGGTACGGCAAGGACGTCGTCATCGCCGAGACCGCCTACCCGTTCACCTCGGCCAACGCCGACAGCACCGCCAACTCCATCACGACGGGCTGCTCGGGCTACCCGCTGAGCTGGCAGGGCCAGGCGGACAACTTCACCGCCGTGCAGAACGCGGCCCGCAGCAACGGCGCGATCGGGGTCTTCTACTGGGAGCCCACCTGGTACGCGGTGAGCGGCAACGGCTGGAACCCGGCCGACATCGACAACAGCGGCAACGGCTGGGACAACATGGCCGTCTTCAACTGGACCGGCAATGTGAACCCGAACATCAAGTGGACCCCGTAGCAACCCAGTTCGCACCGGAGCGGCACCGCCCTCGCGCGGTGCCGTTCTCCGTTGCCCCGCCGCCCTCGATCGCCGGGTCGGTAATCACCCCCCGCCATGGAGGAAGCGCAGGGGGTCACATTACTCTGGCGTAGCGCCGGAGCGAGGGAAGGAAGCCATGGGGGCTCAACTGAACAGTGGATCGGCGGCCGACCACGAGTCGCTGGAGTCGATGAGCCTCCAGCCGCTGATGACCCGCGACTACGAACGGGATCCGGCCATCGAGTACGAGCGTCTGCGCCGGACGCACGGCCCGGTCGCGCCGGTCGACCTGCTGGGAGTTCCCGTCTGGCTCGTGCTGGGCTACGAGGAGGCGTACGAGGTCCTGCGCGACGACCACGCCTGGCCCAAGGGGCTGGAGAACTGGCGGGCGCGGCGGGAGGGACGGCTGCCCGAGGACTGGCCCCTCGCACCCTCGCTGGACGTCAACCACGTGCTGATCCAGGGCGGCGAGGGCTACCGCGGGCTGAAGGTGGCCTGGGACACCGCGCTGCGCCCCTTCCAGGACCCCCGTCACCCGGTGGCCAAGCGGCTGAAGGCCCAGATCACCCGGGACGCCGACGAGCTGATCTCGCTGTTCACCCAGGGCGGCCGCACCGGCTGGGCGGACCTGTCCGCGCAGTTCGCGCGGCCGCTGCCGCTCATGGTCGCCAGTCATCTGCTCGGCTTCCCGGGCTCGCAGCACGACGACGCGCTGATGGACATGTGGCGGGTCCTGGACGCGGGGCCGGACGCGGGGCCCGCGCTGGAGCGGCTGCTCGCCACCCTGTCGGAACTCGGCGCCTCCAAGATGAAGGAGCCCGGCGACGACTTCCCCTCCTATCTGCTCGCCTCCCATCCCGGCCTGAGCGTCGAGGAGTTGTCGCGCGAGCTGATGATGCTGCTCGGGATGACCTCGGACCATGTCGGCATCCTGATCTCCAACACGGTCGTCGAGGTCATCACCGGGAACCTCCCCGCGAGCGCCGGGCTGTCCGCGGGGCTGATCAGGGAGACCATGAACCGGGTGGTGATGCAGAAGCCGCCACTGATCAACTTCGTGCCCCGGTTCCCGCTGAAGGACATGCGGCTGGGCAACTACACCATCGCGGCCGGCGATCCGGTGTGGGTCTCGGTCGGCGCCGCGCACGCGGATCCGGCCTTCGCGGCGAAGGTCTGCCCCGATTCGACCATCAGCACGCGGGCTCATCTGTCCTGGGGTGCCGGTCCGCGGCAGTGTCCGGCGCGGGAACTGGCCGGGGGCGCGGCCGCGATCGGCGTGAGCAGGCTCTTCGAGCGGTTGTCCGGGCTGGAGTTGTCGCTGCCCGCCGACCAGCTGCCGTGGCGCTCTTCGCCGTTCATGCGCGGTCTGCGGTCGCTCCCGGTGCGCTACACGCTCTCGGGCACGCCCGCCCTGCCGGTGCCACCGTTGCCGCCCCTGCCCGCCGCGCCGGACTCCGCCCCGGCCGACACGTCCGCCGTACGGCCGCGTTCGTCACTGTGGCGCTATCTGGCCGGGCTGGTGCGCGGGCGCTGACGCCCCTTGACAGCACCGGAGCGGGCCGCGGACTTCTCCGAGTCCGTGGCCCGCTCCCGGGGGCAGGTACCGGTCAGCCGACCGGAGGGGTGCGGATCGCGGCGATGTCGAACTGGAGGCGTACCTTCTCGCTGACCATGGCACCGCCCTCGGCGAGCCGGGTGCTGTAGGTCAGGCCCCATTCGGAGCGGTTGATGGTGGTGGTGCCGTCGAAGCCGGCCCGCTGGTATCCGAACGGGTCAGTGACATGGCCTATGTAGGTGAGCTCCAGGACGACGGGGCGGGTGGTCGCCTTGATGGTGAGGTCGCCGGTCATCCGGTACACGTCCGGGCCGACCACCTCCACCGCTGTGCTGACGAACCGCATGCGCGGGTAGGTCGAGGCGTCCAGGAACTCCCGCCCCACGAGGTGACCGTCGCGCTGTTCCACGCCGGTGTCGACACTGCCGGTGGAGATGATGATCTCCGCCTTCGAACGGGACGGGTCACGGCCGTCGAAGTAGAGGCGGCTCTGGTACTCCAGGAACGCCCCGCGCACGGTGGTCACCATGGCGTGGCGCACGGAGAAACCGATCCTGCTGTGGGCGGGGTCGATGGCCCATTCCCCGGTCAGGGCCGCCAGTCCCGGGTCGGGAAGGACGGCTGTGGCAGTGGCCGACGACCCGGTGGGGGGCTGGGAATCGGCGGGTTCCGTGCGACGGAACATGGTGCCACGGTTGAACAAGTTCATGCATCACCTAATTACTGCACGGGAGTTGTCGCCGCAAGCCGTGCAGCGCTGTCGACGAAATATCTACGAGTTCACCACACACTTCCCGGAAAGGTCAGGGAGAAACAGCTAGTCGGCTCCGACAAGGGTCCGCACTTCGAAGCCCTCGTATGTCTGCATTGCTTCGGGACGGCTCAGTACCGAACCCAGCCAGCCGAGCAGGAAACCGGCCGGGATGGAGACGATTCCGGGATTCTGCAAGGGAAACCAGGCGAAATCGGCGTCCGGGTAGAGCGAGGCGGGGACGGAGGAGACGACCGGGGAGAAGACGACCAGAAGCACCGAGGTGAGCAGGCCCCCGCACAGGCTCAGCAGGGCGCCCTGCGCGGTGAACCGCCGCCAGAACAGCGTGAAGACGAGGGTCGGGAGCAGGGCGGAGGCGGCGATGGCGAACGCGAGGAAGGCGAGGGTCGCGGAGTTGGCTCCCCAGGAGACCAGGGCGAGCAGGATGCCGAGCACGCCGATGACGGCCGCCGCGAGCCGGGCCACGGCCAGCTCCTCCGTCTCGGTCGCCCTGCCCTTGCGGATCACCTCGCCGTACAGGTCGTGGGCGAGCGAGGAGGCGGCGGCCAGGGTCAGGCCGGCCGCAACCGCGAGGAGGGTGACGAAGGCCAGGCAGGACAGGAGCGCGGTCAGGACGGCGCCGCCCAGTTCGTGCGCCAGCAGCAGGACCGCCGCGTTGCCCGTGCGGTCGTTCTCCGCGATGGTGTCGCTGCCGAGGACGGCGGTGGCACCGAGGCCGAGGATACCGGCCGCCAGGCAGACGAGGCTGACCAGCCCCATGGCCCACACCACCGAGGTACGCAGGACACCGACCGACTTCGGGGCGAGCAGCCGCATCATCACGTGCGGGAGGGCGGCGAGGCCGAGCACGATGGCCAACTGCAGGCTGAAGAAGTCGAGTTTGCTGGTGGCGCTGGCTCCGTAGCGCAGTCCGGGCTCCAGGAACCGCGTGCCCTGCCCGCTGTTGTCCGCGGCCGCGGCGAGCAGGTTCTCGACGTTCCAGTCGAAGCGGTGGAGCACCATCACCCCGGCCACGGTGACGCCGCAGAGGAGCATGACCGCCTTGACCACCTGGATGAAGGTGGCGCCGGGCATGCCTCCGATGGCGGCGTAGACGATGACGACGGTGCCGATGACGACGACGCACAGGGTGCGGGTGGCGGTGCTGGGTTCGCCGGTGAACTGGGTCAGCAGGGCGACGCTGCCCACGAGTTGGGCCACCAGGTAGAGCGTGGCGATGGCCAGGGTGCACAGGGCCAGGGCGAGGCGGACCGGTCGGCGCAGGCGGGTGAGGCGCATCGCCAGGGTGTCACCGAGGGTGAACCTGCCGGTGTTGCGCAGGGGTTCGGCGATCAGCAGCAGGACCATCATCCAGGCGACGGCGGTGCCGCACAGGTAGAGCAGTCCGTCGTACCCGGTCAGGGCGACCAGTCCGGTGCTGCCCAGCAGGGTCGCGGCCGACAGGTAGTCGCCGCACATCGCCAGGCCGTTGCGCAGCGGGGACATGGTGCGGTTGCCGAGATAGAACTCACCGATCTCGTCGCGCTGTGGTGCGGTCAGCAGCGCGGTGAACAAGGTCACGACGACCACGGACAGGAAGAGCACGAGCGTCAGCTGGAGGCTGAGGCGGTCCACGACGGAGGCGCCGAGCGTCACCATGGGCGGAACTCCTCCTCGCGAGGGGCCGTGCGCGCCTCGAAGGCCGCGCGTTCGCGTGCCGCGCTCTCGTGGAGGCGGACCAGTCCGCGCAGTCCGCGGACCACCGGGTCGACCTGGGTGCGCATGTGCACGAGGTAGCGCCACACGATCAGGCCCATGAGCGCGAACTGGCCGAGCCCGAGGGCGAGTCCGATCGTGAGATGGCCGCTCAACGAGGTGTTCAGCAGGCCGGGCGCAAAGCTGGACAGCAGGACGTACAGCAGGAAGCCGCCGACGGCCACGGCCGTGGCCCGGACACCGAAGCGCCGGTGGCCGTGGCGCAACGACTGGTACGCGGGCCGACGGGACACCGGATGCCGGTCCGCCGGTTCGGAGCCCGCTTCATAGGGCGGCGGGGGCCCGCCGAGCCCTGTGGAGTGCCGTGACACATGCACCTTCTTTACTGCCGCGCCGGTCGTGGCATCAATGGCACGCCGGAGTCATGCACTGTGCGGACGTGTGGGGGATTCGTGAATCGAGAATTCACGTGAGTCGAATTGCGCGCTTGATGACAAGCCGGGTGGGGGCGACCGAGAGGGCCTGAGGGGGTGGCCATGAGGCCGGGACCGGGATTGTTGCAGCGCGTGCGTCGGACTATCAACCGGGAGGTCGAACCGAATCGGGAAAGTGACTCATTCGCGTGCTTCGATTCCCGGACACGGCATCTCACAGCCTGCGACAAGGCCGGACTCCGGAATAGGTCTGCACCTTCTCTCCGGCCAGGTTGTCTCAAAAGCAGCGCACAGAGGATCGCCGCCGGACACAAGGCGCTTGTCACCGACGGAGCAAGGCCGGCCCGCCGGGACTCACCTCGCGCAAACAGAACGGCGTAGGGCTCGGCCCGCGCCGGAGGCGCTGCCATATTCGAAGGCCACTTCGGAGGTGGCTGTGACACTAGAGGTGACGACGACACGTCCGCCCGACCGCACCGCCGACCGCGTCCTCGCGCTCGAAGCCCGCCGGGCGCAGGCGGTGGCCGGGAACAGGCCGAGACGACGCGGCAAGTTCGGCGCCCGGGAGCGGATCGACCTGCTGCTGGATGCCGGCTCGTTCACCGAGACCGGCCTGTTCGTCCGGGCCCGGCCCACCGGGGACGACGGTCAACGCCCTTACGGCGACGGTGTGATCACCGGATACGGCACCGTCGACGGGCGTCCCGTCTGCGTGTTCTCCCAGGACTCCACGGTCTTCGGCGGCAGCATGGGCGAGGCATTCGGCGAGAAGACCGTGGCCCTCATGGACCTCGCCCTCAGGACGGGCTGCCCGGTCATCGGGCTCAACGACGGTGGCGGCGCCCGCATCCAGGAGGGCGTCGTCTCGCTCGCCCTCTACGCCGAACTGGTGCGCCGCAACGTCCAGGCGTCCGGGGTGATCCCGCAGATCTCCGTCGTCCTCGGCCCGTGCGCCGGCGGGGCCGCCTACTCCCCCGCCATCACCGACTTCACCGTGATGGTGGACGGCGCCTCGCACATGTTCGTCACCGGGCCCGACGTCATCGAGGCGGTCACCGGGGAGCGCACCAGCGCCGAGGAACTGGGCGGCGCCCGGACCAGCAACTCCCTGAGCGGCAACGCCCACTTCCTCGCCGCCGACGAGAGCGAGGCCCTGGACACCGTACGGGAGCTGCTGTCGTACCTGCCCGTCAACAACCTGGAGCGGCCGCCGCAGTACGCCCCGCTGCCGCCGGCCGACATCCCGCTCGACGAGATCGTGCCGGACCGGCTCGGGCAGGCCTACGACATGCGGGACATCCTGCGGGCGGTCGTCGACGACGGCGAACTCCTGGAGGTGCAGGAGCTGTTCGCGCCGAACATCATCTGCGCGCTGGCCCTCGTCGAGGGCACCTCCGTCGGCGTGGTCGCCAACCAGCCGCTGCACGCGGCCGGGGTGCTGGACATCGACGCCTCCGAGAAGGCCGCGCGGTTCGTACGGTTCTGCGACGCGTTCGGCATTCCGCTGCTGACCTTCGCCGATGTGCCGGGCTATCTCTCCGGGGTCCGTCAGGAGCAGGCCGGGATCATCCGGCGCGGCGCCAAACTGCTGTACGCGTACGCCGAGGCGACCGTGCCGAAGGTGACGGTGGTGGTGCGCAAGGCCTACGGCGGCGGTTACGCGGTGATGGGCTCCAAGCACCTGGGCGCCGACATCAACCTCGCCTGGCCCACCGCGCGGATCGCGGTGATGGGCGCCGAGGGCGCGGTGGGGGTGCTGCACCGGCGTGAACTCGCCGCCGCCGACGACCCCGACGCCTTGCGGGCCCGTCTGGTGGACGCCTACGAGAGCACCCACGGGACGCCCTACCCGGCCGCCGAGCGCGGCTACGTCGACGCGGTCATCGCCCCGCGCGAGACCCGTGCCCACATCTGCCGTGCCCTGCGCACGCTGCGCGGCAAACGCGCCCCGATGCCGGAACGCCGGCACGGCAACATCCCGCTCTGACGCCTCGCGAGGAGATCTGCCCGATGGACATGCGCCGTCCCCCGCTCGCCCCCGCGTTCCCGAGTCTGCCGGAGTACGTGAGCCACTGGGCCCGGACCACCCCGGACCGCCGGGCGTTCACCTTCGTCGACCATCCCGCCCCGCACTCCCGCGGTGTCCACCGCACCCTGACCTGGCGCCGGCTGGACCTGCGGGTGCGGGCGGTGGCCGCCCGGCTCGCCGAGGAGGCCGAGCCCGGGGCGCGGGTCGCGGTGCTGTGCCCCCAGGGGCTGGAGTACGTCACCGGGTTCCTGGGCGCGCTCGCGGCCGGCATGGTCGCCGTACCGATGTATCCGCCCGGACTGCCCGGCCACGGCGACCGGCTGGCGGCCGTGCTGGCCGACGCGCGGCCCGCCGTGGTCGTGACGGCAAGTCAGGTCGTCGACGAGGTGCGGGACTTGTGCCGGGACACCGCCGCCCGGGTCGTGGCCGTGGACCAGGTGCCGGACGCCACCGCGCGGGAACTGCCGCCTCCGGCCGGTGAGATCGCCTACCTCCAGTACACCTCCGGGTCCACGCGTACCCCGGCCGGGGTGGAGATCGGGCACGCCAACGTCGTCGCCAACGCCCGGCAGGCGCTGGGCGCCTACGGCGCGGACGTCCACCAGGTGACCTTCGTGGGCTGGCTGCCGCTCTACCACGACATGGGACTCGTGCTCAGCGTCGCCGCACCGGTCGTGCGCGGTCTGCTGTCGGTGCTCATGGACCCGGTCGCCTTCCTGCACGAACCGGCGCGCTGGCTGCGGCTGTTGTCCGCCCATCCGCGGGCGCTGAGCGCGGCGCCCAACTTCGCCTACGACTACTGCGCCTCGGCGGTGACCGAGGACCAGAAGGCGGACCTGCGGCTGGACGGGGTCGTCGCGCTGATCAACGGCAGCGAGCCGGTGCGGCCCACCACGGCCGACAGGTTCCAGGCCGCCTTCGCCGCCCAGGGACTCGCGGCCACGGCGCACTGTCCGTCGTACGGGCTCGCCGAGGCGACCGTCTTCGTCAGTGCCGCCCGGCCCGGGGAGGCGGTGCGCCGGTTCGCCCTCGACCGGGACGCGCTCGCCGCGGGCAAGGCGCTGCCCGCGCGGCCCGACGATCCCCGGGCCGTGCTGCTCGCGGGCTGCGGAAACCCGGTGGGCCAGGAGGTCCGCATCGTCGACCCGGTCACCGGCGCCCACCTGTCCGAGGGCGAGGTCGGTGAGATCCAGGTGCGCGGGCCGAACGTGGGCCGCGGCTACTGGAACCGGGACGAGCAGACCGCCCGCGTCTTCGGCACGGAGGGCCGGCTGCGCACCGGTGACCTGGGGACCGTTCTGGAGGGGCAGTTGATCGTCACCGGCCGGCTGAAGGACCTCATCGTCGTCGACGGACGCAACCACTACCCGCAGGATCTGGAGGCCACCGTCCAGGAGGCGCACCCGTCGGTACGGCGCGACCGGCTCGCCGCGTTCGGGGTGGCGGGGCCCCTGGGCGAGCGGGTGGTCGTGGTGGCCGAGCACGCCCGGTCCACGAGCCTCGCCGAGATCGACGTACCGGCTCTGGTGCGGGACGTGCGCGCGGCCGTGTCCGGGCGGCACGGGGTGCGGCTCGCCGATGTGCTCCTCGTCCCGCCGGGCACGGTGCCGCGGACGTCCAGCGGCAAGGTGTCACGGGCGCTGACGCGTGAGCGGTATCTCGCGGGCGCCTTCGCGGCGGGCGGCGCCGCGTGAGGGCCGTCGACGCGAACGCGGTGCGCGGGCTGGTCGCGGAGCGCGTCGCCGGGTGGACCGGCACGCCCGCCGCGGACGTCCCGATGGACCGGCCGCTGGCGGACCTCGGGATGTCCTCGCGGGAGGCGGTCGTGCTGGCCGGGGACCTCGCCCGGCTGACGGGACGGGAGCTGCCGCCCACACTGCTGTGGGAGGCGCCCACCGGGGAGGCGCTGGTGGCGCACCTGTGCCGTACGCCGTCGGAGGCCACGGCGCCGGTGCCCGCCACCGCGGCGCCCGCGGCGGAGCCCGTCGCCGTCATCGGCCTCGGCTGCCGCCTCCCCGGCGGGGTCCACGGCCCGGCGGACTACTGGCGGCTGCTGACCGACGGCGTCGACGCGATCGGAAGGGTCCCCGGGGACCGCTGGCGCGACTTCACCGCCTTCCCGCCCGAGGACACGCCCCCGTACGGCGGCTACCTCGACGACATCGCCGGGTTCGACGCGGACTTCTTCCGGATCACCCCGCGCGAGGCGGCCGTCATGGACCCGCAGCAGCGGATCCTCCTGGAGGTCGTCCACGAGACC
>NZ_RSAJ01001059.1 GCF_003933965.1 Streptomyces sp. RP5T | reverse complement strand
CGCTGATTCTGATCAGAATGCCGATCAGGGCCCAGTTGGCGATGACGGAGGAACCGCCGTACGCGAGGAAGGGCATCGTCATACCGGTCAGCGGGATCAGGCCCATCACACCGCCGGCCACCACGAAGACCTGGAGCGCGAAGGCGCCGGACAGGCCGATGGCGAGCAGCTTGCCGAAGGGGTCGCGGGCGGCGAGGGCGGTGCGCACGCCGCGCTCCACGATCAGGCCGTAGATCAGCAGGATCGCCATGAGGCCGGCCAGGCCCAGCTCCTCGCCGAAGGTCGCGAGGATGAAGTCGGAGTTGGCGGCGAAGCGGATCAGTTCGGAGTGGCCCTGTCCCCAGCCGGTGCCGAGGGTGCCGCCGGAGCCGAAGGCCCACAGGGCCTGCATGGCCTGCTCGGAGTGGACGATGCCGTCGTTGCTGCCGTTGCGGCTGAGCAGGTACTCGTGCATCGGGTTGAGCCAGGCCTGGACACGCGTCTGGACGTGCGGTTCGAAGCTGGCCACGCCGACGGCGCCGGCCGCGGACATCAGCAGACCGAAGACGATCCAGCTGGTCCGCTCGGTGGCGACGTACAGCATGATGATGAACATTCCGAAGAACAGCAGCGAGGTACCGAGGTCGGTCTCGAACACCAGGATGAGGATCGACATCATCCAGACGACGATGATCGGACCGAGGTCGCGGCCGCGCGGCAGGTACAGGCCCATGAAGCGGCGGCTGGCGAGGGCGAGCGCGTCCCGTTTGACCATGAGGTAGCCGGCGAAGAAGATCGCGAGCACGATCTTGGCGAACTCACCGGGCTGGATGGTGAAGCTGCCGACCTGGATCCAGATCTTGGCGCCGTAGGTGATGTTGGCGCCGAGGCCCGGGACCAGCGGGAGGAGCAGCAGGACCAGCGCGCCGACCATGGAGATGTAGGTGTAGCGCTGCAGGACCCGGTGGTCCTTGAGGAAGATCAGCACGACGGCGAACAGGGCGATCCCCATGGCCGTGTAGATCAGCTGGTTGGTCGCCTTGCCGCCGGCCTGGCCGATCTGCTGGAGCAGCTTCGACTGGTCCAGCCGCCAGATCGCGACGAGCCCGAGGCCGTTGAGCAGGGTGGCCAGCGGCAGCATCAGCGGGTCCGCGTAGGGCGCGAACTTGCGGACGGCGAGATGGGCGACGCCGGCCAGCAGGCCGAGGCCCAGGCCGTAGCTCAGCAGCCCGGTCGGGACCTGGTCGTCGATCGCCAGCCCCACGTTGGCGTAGGCGAAGACCGGGATGAGGACGGCGAACACCAGCAGCGCCAGCTCGGTGTTGCGGCGGCTCGGGGCGCCGATCGCGCCGATCGTGGACGTGTGGTGCGTCGACGGGTTCGAAGTACTGCTCATCGTGTGACAGGGCCTCTCACGGCTTGCCTACTGCGTACCGCAGTTCCCGACGACCTGCTTCTCCTCGTCCGAGAG
>NZ_RSAJ01001058.1 GCF_003933965.1 Streptomyces sp. RP5T | reverse complement strand
GGTACGGGGACGACGGCACGGGGCTCGGACGGGGGCGTGGAACCGGGCACGGAACGGACGGGGGACACGGCCGTTCGGTGTCGTACGGCGACGACGGACCGTTCGGCGACGACTTCGCGCACGGCGCCGGGCCGGCCCGTCGTGGCGAGCGTTCCCGCAGTGACGGAGGGGCGTACGGCGACGAGTCCGGTGACGGGACGGCACGGGGCTCCGGGGCGTTCGGCCGGGGCGCGCGTCGCCGCGGCGGAGCACCTGGCGAGGGCGGCTCCCGTGGGCGTCGGCAGAGCCGGCGCGGTTTCGGGGAATCGCCCGGCGAGGACGGAGGCGGCCCCTCCTTGTCGAGGGCCGAGAAGGGGGAGCCTCCGGCGGACCCGGTGGAGCGGGCGCGGGCGATCTGTCTGCGCCTGCTCACCGGGACCCCGCGCACCCGGAAGCAACTCGCCGACGCCCTGCGCAAGCGGGAGATCCCGGACGACGCCGCCGAGGAGGTGCTGTCGCGGTTCGAGGAGGTCGGGCTGATCAACGACAGCGCGTTCGCCGATGCCTGGGTGGAGTCCCGGCACCACGGCAGGGGACTCGCCCGGCGGGCACTCGCCCAGGAACTGCGCACCAAGGGCGTCGACCCCACGCTGATCGACGTGGCCGTCTCGCAGCTCGACTCCGAGCAGGAGGAGGCGACGGCCCGGGAGCTCGTCGACCGCAAGCTGCGCGCGACGCGTGGCCTCGACCGCGACAAGCGGCTGCGCCGCCTCGCCGGCATGCTCGCCCGCAAGGGGTACTCCGAGGGGATGGCCCTGCGGGTCGTCCGGCAGGCGCTGGAGGAGGAGGGGGAGGAGACGGAGTTCCTCGGCGACGAGGGGTTCTGACGGGGGATTTCGTGGGGACCTGGGCATCGACCGGCCCAGCTGCGCGGCCTCCTCGGCTGCCGTGGCGCTACTGCCAGTCCTCCGGGCGTTCCACGTGTTCCAGCCGCAGGGTCTGGTCCGTGCGGCTGTAACGGCGGATCTGGGGGAGAGGCGGGTAGTAGGCGTGCACGGAGATCGCGTGGAGCTCGGTGGACTCGTTGAGGACCTCGTGGACGTGGTGCTGCCCGAAGGAACGGCCCTTGCCGGCCGGGAGCCGCCGCTCGCGGTCCACGTCGTCGGAGAGTTCGAGCGTCTTCCAGCCGTCGGCGGGCAGGCGGGCGGCGAGGGAGTTCTCCCTGAGCTCCCCGGCCGCGGTGACGAAGGCGCCGACCGACTCGGCGTGGTCGTGCCAGCCGGTGCCGGTGCCGGGCGGCCAGCCGATCAGCCAGGCCTCGCTGCCGCCGGGCCCCTCCAGGCGCACCCAGGTGCGGCCCTCGGGGTCGAGGGGGAGCGAGTCGATCAGCTCGGTGTCGGCGGCGGTGCGCCGTACGAAGTCGAGGAGTTCGGCCTGGGTGGGCGGCGCGACGGCGGAGGCGGCCGAGGGG
>NZ_RSAJ01001057.1 GCF_003933965.1 Streptomyces sp. RP5T | reverse complement strand
CCCCCGGACCGGGCCCCGCGCTGGTCACTGCCCGTACTGCTGGCGATCCTGGCCCTCGCCGGGGTCCTGTACGGCTGGAACCTGTCCGGGAGCGGCCTCAACAGCTTCTACAGCGCCGCCGTCTACAGCGGTACGCAGAGCTGGAAGGCCTGGTTCTTCGGCTCGCTCGACGCGGGGAACTTCCTCACCGTCGACAAGCCGCCCTTCGCGCTGATGGTGATGGGACTGTCCTGCCGGGTCCTGGGCTTCGGCACCTGGCAGATGATGGCGCCCGAGATCGCGGCCGCCCTCGGCACGATCTGGATTCTGCACACCTCCGTGAAGCGGGTGTTCGGGCACGTGGCGGCCGCGATCGCCGCGCTGGTCCTCGCGCTCACCCCGATCACCGTCGCGATCAACCGGGACAACAACCCCGACACGATCCTGGTGCTGCTCATGGTGGGCGGCGCGGCCCTCGCCCTGCGCGCGGTGCGCACCGACCGGCTGCTGCCGCTGATCGGCTCGGCGGTCCTGTTCGGGCTCGCCTTCAACACCAAGATGCTCCAGGGCTGGATCGCCCTGCCGGCCGTCTTCGCGGTGTACGTGTACGCGTCGCGGCTCGGCTGGAAGAAGAAGGCCGTCAACCTGGCTCTCGCGGCGGTGACGTTGGCGGTCTCCAGCTTCTGGTGGGCGACGGCGGTCTCGCTCGTCCCGGCCGACGACCGTCCGTACATCGGCGGGTCGACGGACGGCTCCGCCTGGAACCTGATCATGGGCTACAACGGCCTGGGCAGGGTCCTCGGCGGCGAGGGCAACGGCGGCGGAGGCGGTGGAGGCGGGGCCACTTTCGCCGGCAGCGCGGGCATCGGCCGCATGTTCAACGACATCCTCGGCGGCCAGATCTCCTGGCTGATCCCCTTCTCCTTCCTCGCGCTCGTCGCCGGCCTGCTGCTGTGCGGCCGCGCCCCGCGCACCGACCTGCCCCGGGCCGCGCTCGTGCTGTGGGGCGGCTGGCTGGTGCTGCACTACCTGACCTTCGCGATGGCCGAGGGCACCATGCACCCGTACTACACGACCGCGCTCGCCCCCGGCATCGCGGCGCTGACCGGCGCGGGCGGCGTCCTGCTGTGGCGGGCCTTCCGCGGCGGGGACGCCCGCTGGTCCTGGGTGCTGCCGGCCGGCCTCGCGGTCACCGGGCTCTGGGCGATCGTGCTGCTGCGCCGGGCGACCGGCTGGAACACCTGGCTGTGGCCGGTCGTCGGGGTGCTGACGGTGCTGGCGGTCGTGGGGCTGTTCGTCTTCCGTACGGCGGGCTCGGGGACGCGGCTGCGGCTGCTCGGGGTGTCGGTCGCCGCGGCGGTCGTGGCGGCCCTGGCGGGTCCGACGGCGTACGCGGCCTCGCCGGCCTTCGCCACCACCGGCGGCGGCATGGGCGGCACCAACCCGACGGCGGGTCCGTCGACCGGGGGCGGCATGGGCGGTCCCGGGGG
>NZ_RSAJ01001056.1 GCF_003933965.1 Streptomyces sp. RP5T | reverse complement strand
CCCTCCACCACCGGGCCCGCGAGCCCCGTGCCCACCGAGGCGCCCACCGTGAACGTCGTCACGAGCCAGGAGAACGCCTCGGTCACCGTCCCAGTCGGGGCGTGCCGGTCCACCAGGACGAACGCGCACGCGATCACCGGCGCCAGGAATACACCCGCGAGGACCATCAGCAGCGTCATGGCGACCGCGCCCGGCATCAGCGTCAGCGGCAGGTAACACACCGCCAGGAGGCCCACCAGCACCCGCAGTCGCCGCGCGGGCTCACCGGCCCACTGCCGGGCCCCGTACACCGTGCCGCCCACCAGGGCCCCGAGACCGATCCCGGCCATCAGCCAGCCGTACACCGCGTCCCCGCCGTGCTCGTCCGCGTACGGCACCGACGCGACCGTGATCGAGCCGAGCGCGATCCCGACGAACAGGAACGCGCCGAGCAGCGCCAGCAGCCCGGCCGAGCGCAGCGCACCGAGCCAGTGCGCCTCACGCGGCCCCGAGCGCCACGCGCGCGAAGGCGGCGACACCACCACCGAGAGGGCACCGAGGACCCCGATCACGTTCAGCACCACCAGCGCCGCCTGCGCCGACCACAGCGACACGCACAGTGTCACCAGCAACGGCCCCACCGTGAACATGACTTCCTGCGCCACCGCGTCCATCGCGTACGCCGTGTGCACCTGGTCCTCCCGGCGCAGCACGCTCGGCCACAGCGCCCGCAGGCCGCCCTCCAGCGGCGGCGTGAAGAGCCCCGCGGCCGCCACCGCGGCGTAGGCGAGCGGAAGCGGATCGGTGCCGGTGGCGGCGAACAGGGCCATCGCGAGGGCCGACAGCACGGCCGACGGGAGCTGCACGCGAGGCTGGCCATGGAGGTCGACGAGCCGCCCGAGCACCGGCTGCCCCACGGCGTTGGCGACCCCGTAGACGGCCGCGAGAGCCCCCGCGAGGCTGTACGTGCCGCCCTCCGCGCGCACGAACAGCACGATCGCGATCGCCGCCGTGGCGTTCGGCAGCCGGCCCACCAGCGTCCCCGTCAGCAGGCGCGCCGCATGCCTCGCCCTGAGGATCTCCAGGTATCCCGCGGCCATGTCCCGCCTCCAAGTAATACGTATAACCTCGACTCCCATACGTACCATGTGCGCTGTTCGGACGTCCAGACGAAGGAGCGGACCCACGGTGGCACGCAGCAGCACGCGACCGACCAGCCGCGACGTCGCACAGGCGGCCGGCGTCTCCCAGGCCGCCGTCTCCCTCGTCCTCGGCGACAAATGGCGCGGCCGCGTCTCCGAGACCACCGCCGAACGCGTCCGCGAAGCCGCCCGCGACCTCGGCTACCGCCCCAACCTCGCCGCCCGCAACCTCCGCCTCGGCCACACCCGCACCGTCCTCCTCGTCGTCCCCGCCCTCACCACCGAGTTCTTCGCCGGCGTCTACACCGGCGCCGCACGCGTCGCCGCGGACCACGGCTTCGGCGTCGTCCTCTACCCCTCCCCCGAAG
>NZ_RSAJ01001055.1 GCF_003933965.1 Streptomyces sp. RP5T | reverse complement strand
CCTCTCCGGCGACACCACCCCCATGGACCGGGAGACAGCCCTCGCCCTGGCTCTGGATCTCTCCCGCCGCAGCACCCCCGCCGACGGCGGATTCTGCACCTACCAACCCGTCGTCGACGGCGGATCCTGCCCCTGGAAACTCGACTGCGAGAACTGCGACAACTTCGTCCTCTCCGGCGCAGACCTCCTCTACTGGCGACGCAAAGCCGAACAGTGGCGCACCATCGCCGAGAACGCCCCCGACGACGCCACCGCCGACTACCTCCACACCGTCTTCGAACCCACCGCAAAGGCCATCAAAGGACTCGAGCAAGCACTAGCCGCACTCGACCTACTCGACGAAGCCCTCACCCTGGACCTGCGACGCCCCCAGGACTACTTCCACCGAACCTGGAGCACTGCCTTCCGCGCCCGAGACCTCGCCGCACTGTCCCCTGACAACACCGCAGGACAACCATGAACGCCCTCCGCACCGAGGCAGCCATCCAAGCCCGCCGCCAAGCCACCGAAGAGATGCTCGAACGTCTCCGGACCGCCCTGGCGGCCCTCGCACGGGACCACGCGCCGGTAACCGTCGCAGCCCTCGCGCGCGCTGCCCGCGTCTCACGCACCTTCCTTTATCAAAATCAGCAGGCCAGAGCCCTCATCGAGCAGACCACCCGCTCAAGCAGAACCCCATCCGCTATCGCCGCCAGCAACCGCACACAGCCAGTCTGGAAAGAACGCGCCCTCAACGCCGAAGACGCACTCGCCCAAGCCCAGCGCGAAATCCGCACCCAGCGCACTCACATCGCAGAACTCCTGGGCAAGATCCGCGACCTCGAACACGATCTCCCCGAAGGCTCACTCCAGCGACTCGTCACCGAGAACACCACCCTGAAACAACAAGCACGCCAGCTCACCCAGGAAAACCAGCGCATCCAGGAACGCCTGGCCAGCGCCCGCCAGAACAACCGGTTCATGGACAAACGCATTGCCGACCTGGAAGCCCACCTCGCTCCATACCTAACCGCCCCATCCACACCCACCACACCATGACCAGCAAGCAGCGCCGATGACCTCGGTCACACCTATTGCTGTGCGGCACAGCCCGCTTGCCGGAAACCTGAACGATGGTGCGCTCACCAGCGCATGCCGAGGGCGTCCAGGTCGGCTCGGCGCTCAGCGCTCAGGCTGGCGGCCCGACGTCGGGCGTTATCCAGGAACGACCCAAGCCCCACTGTCTCCCCATCCACATGCTCGATGTGCTTGCGAGCTGGCCGGAGGTGGCCTTCGCGTGCGTGGAACTGGCGGGCCGCAGCGAGGTTCATCGCCCACCGCTCATCCTGGCTGCGCCGCGTCGGCACCATCGCTTCGTCCTCGCCGGTGGGTTCGATGCCGATGGTCTCGAGCAGGTACCGCTGCGCCGGCACCAGCCGGTCCCACCCGGCCCGCTGCCCGGTGACCCAGGCTCCGAGGTCTTCACCCTGCACGATCACCTCGCCCGCCCGGGTGGGC
>NZ_RSAJ01001054.1 GCF_003933965.1 Streptomyces sp. RP5T | reverse complement strand
TGACCACACGACCCCCCACGCCGTCCCGTCGCACCCTGCTGCGCGCGATGGCGGCCCTGCCCGCCTCCGCCGTCCTGCTGGGCGAACTGCCCGGCTCGGCCTCCGCCGCCGCCCCGCCCAGCGGCTCGGCCACCCGCTACACGATCGTGCCGTTCCTCAACAGCGACGACGGCACCGTCAACGTCTACCAGTCCGACGACGCCACGGACTTCCGGCTGCTCAAGTCCTCCGCCTACACGCCGCCCGGCAACAGGATCCGCGACGCGAGCGTCTTCCGGCACACCGACGGCTACTACTACCTCACCTACACGACCCACACCTGGCAGGACGTCAGCACCACGATCGGCTTCGCGCGCAGCTCCGACCGGGCCAACTGGACCTTCCTGTACGACTACACGGTCCCGATCGCCGGCCTGTCCCGCGCATGGGCGCCGGAGTGGTTCGTCGACAGCGACGGCAGCGTCAACGTCATCGTGTCCTGCTCGGTCACCAGCAACGAGTGGATCTTCACGCCGTACCGGCTGAAGGCGACCAACGCGGCACTCACGGCGTGGAGTTCACCGGTGGCCCTGTCCGGGATCGGCTCGAACCACATCGACACGTACATCGTGAGAACGGGATCGACCTACCACGCGTTCACGAAGAACGAGACGACCAAGTACATCGAGTACGCGACCGCCTCCGCCCTGACGGGCCCCTACACGATCTCCAGGACCGGCGACTGGGCCGGCTGGGGCAGCTACCGCGAGGGCCCCTCCGTGATCCAGCTCGACAACGGCGGCTGGCGGATCTTCTTCGACGGCTACGGCGACGGCAACTACTACTACAGCGACAGCTACGACACCTTCGCGACCTGGTCGGCCCCGACGGCGCTGCCGGGGGTCTCCGGCACCGCCCGCCACTTCACGGTCATCAAGGAGACGGTGTCCGGCGGCCCCTCGCTCGCGAAGAACGTCACGCGCTCCTTCCAGTCGGCCAACTACGCGACGCGGTACTGGCAGGAGCAGTCCTCGCTGCTCAACCTCCCGGTGGTGAGCGGCTCCAGCACGGCCGCCGAGAAGACGGCGTCCACCTTCACGGTCGTCGCCGGCCTCGCCGACCCCAACGGCTTCTCCTTCCGCGACTCCGCGGGCAACTACCTGCGCCACTGGGACTTCCGCGGCCGCTTCGACGCCAACGACGGCACCTCGACCTTCGCCAAGGACGCGACGTTCATCGCCCGCACGGGTTCGTCCTCGGGGGCGATCCGCTGGGAGTCGTACAACTATCCCGGGTACTACCTGCGCCACTACAACTACCAGCTGCGGGTGGAGCGGACGGCGGGCACGGACCTGTTCCGGCAGGACAGTTCCTTCGTACCGGTGACTGCCTGGGGCTGAGCCGGAGGCAGGACACGCCGGCGGCCGGGCGCCCGGCCGCCGGGTAGGCCTGCGGCGGGTGGTAGGGGCCTGCTGCTGCGGCTGCCGTTCCCCCGGCAGCGGAGAGGGCGCGGGCTGGGGC
>NZ_RSAJ01001053.1 GCF_003933965.1 Streptomyces sp. RP5T | reverse complement strand
GCTTCGGGCCATCGCCGAAGCCGGGCCCGACGCGGAGGAACAGGTGATGTCCGCCCAGAAGGACACCGTCCGGCGCGTCCTCTCGCAGATCGAGGCCGCCGTCGCCCGCGTTCAGGACGGCACCTACGGCGTCTGCCTCACCTGCGCGAAACCGATCCCCGTCGAGCGCCTGGAGATCCTGCCCTACACGCCGTCCTGCGTGCCCTGCCAGCGCAGCGCCGGCTGACCCCGGCGTCCGGCCGCCTTCCCTCGTCCGTCCCGCCCAGGAGGTGCCTCGGTGAACCACCCGACCATCGACGACCGCAACACCGTGCTGACGATCGAGGACATCGCCGCGCTGCGCGAGAACCTGCACGAACAACGGCTCTTCCGCCGGGAACAGCTGAAGCAACTCACGGCCGACGACCTACCCGAAGGGCTCATACCTGAAGGGCTCGCGTCCGAAGGGCTCCCACCGAAGACACTCGCGTCCGAAGGACTCGAACCGGAAGCACTCGCGCCCGAACGGCTGGGCGCCGCCCACCTCCAGGTACGCGTCCAACTCGCCGCCTCCGCCCGCATGGTCCTGACCGACGTCGAAGCCGCGCTCGATCGCATGGACCGGGGCACGTACGGCGCCTGCCACCTGTGCCGCGGACCCATCGCCCGCGAGCGGCTGATGATCGTGCCACAAGCCCGCTTCTGCGCCCGCTGCCAGCAGGTCAGGGAGGCCTACCGGTGAACACGGCCGTGGACCCGCACCGCTCGCGGCCCTCGTGCCGGCAGTGCACCGCCATCGCGATCGATCTGGGCAGCGCCCGCACCCGAGCCAGGATCTCCCCACGCCGCACGATCCTCGACGTGCCCACGGTGGCCTCGGCGGGGCACGGCGCCACCCGTCCCGTCCAACGTGGGACGATCGTCGACGTCCCCGCGACGGCCCGGCTGCTAGACCGGCTGCTCGGCCACCGGTTGCCCCGCTTCGGCCGCCCGCTGCTCATCCTGACCACGCCCGTCCTGGGCGGTGTCGCCTACCGGGCCCAGGCCCGCACCGCGGTCGAGGTCCTGCGTCCGCGCAGCGTCCTCACCGTCCCCACCGCGCGTGCCGTGGCCGCGGCGGTCGACGCCGACCTGGCCCGCCCTCTCCTCGTCGTGGACCTCGGTGCCCACCTCACCGAGATCACCCTTCTCGCGGACGGCGCGGTGACCGACGCCCGCTCGACCGCCCTGGGCACCATCGACCTGGACGGCCCCACCCCACCCGTCCGGATCACCGACGCGGTCATCGCCATGATCACCGCCATGCTGGACCAGGACCACACCTCGCAGACACTCGACGCCCTCCGCCGCGGGCCACTGCTCGTGGGCGGCGGCGCGCTGCGGCCGGACATCACCTACGCCCTCCCCGGGCGACTGGACGCGCCGATCAAGCCCGTTCCGGCCCCGCACACGGCTGCGGTACGTGGCGCGGCGAAACTGCTGCACACGGTTCGCCATCACCCCTCCACCACAGCTCACCAGCGCTGATC
>NZ_RSAJ01001052.1 GCF_003933965.1 Streptomyces sp. RP5T | reverse complement strand
GTGCGGGAGGATCATGGGACGGCCGATCCCGAGGAGCCCCGATGAACCTTCCCGCCCCGCTGACCGGAGTCGTCCCGCCCGTCTGCACGCCCCTGACACCGGACCGCGAGGTCGACGTCCCCTCGCTGCTCAGGCTCGTCGACCATCTGGTCACGGGTGGCGTGCACGGCCTGTTCGTCCTCGGTACGACGTCCGAGGCGGCCTTCCTGACCGACGCCCAGCGCAGGCTGGTGGTGGAGACGGTGACCGGCCGGGTGGGGGGCCGGCTCCCGGTGCTGGCCGGGGTGATCGACATGACGACGGCCCGGGTCCTGGACCATGTACGGGCCGTCGCGGCCGCGGGCGCCGACGCGGTCGTCGTCACGGCGCCCTTCTACACCAGCACCCATCCGCGGGAGATCGCCCGCCACTACCGGCTGGTCGCGGCCGGCAGCCCGGTCCCGGTGATCGCCTACGACCTGCCCAGCGGTGTGCACACCAAGCTCCCGGCCGACGTGGTCCTGGACCTGGCCGCCGAGGGCGTGCTGGCCGGCCTCAAGGACTCCAGCGGCGACCTCGCCGGCTTCCGCACGGTCGTCTCCGGCGCCCGCGCCCACCCCGGCATCACCGGCTTCAGCGTGCTGACCGGCTCGGAACTCATCGTCGACGCGGCCCTCGCGGTCGGCGCCGACGGGGCGGTGCCCGGTCTGGCCAACGTCGACCCCGAGGGGTACGTCCGTCTCGACCGCCTGTGCCGCGCGGGTGAGCCGGCCGCGGCCCGGGCCGAACAGGAGCGGCTGTGCGCCCTGTTCGGCATGGTGCGGGTGGGCGACCCGGCCCGCATGGGCGCGTCCTCGTCGGCGCTGGGCGCCTTCAAGGCGGCGCTGCATCTGCGGGGCGTGATCGACTGCCCGGTGACGGCGGAGCCGCAGGTGCCGTTGTCGGCGGCGGAGGTGGAGCGGGTGGGCGCGCTCCTGGCCGCGGCCGGGCTGCTCTGAGCCCTACGGGGCTCCTGGCGTCACCATGCCCGACTCGTAGGCCACGATGACCAGTTGGGCCCGGTCCCGGGCCCCCAGCTTCCCCATGATCCGGCTGACGTGGGTCTTCGCGGTGAGCGGGCTCAGGCCCAGCGCCTCGGCGATCTCGGTGTTGTTCAGGCCCCGCGCGACCAGGGCCAGCACCTCGCGCTCCCGCTCGGAGAGGCATTCGGGGCCGCCGCCCGCCACCGGTACCGAGGGGGTGCGCAGGAACCGCTCGATCAGCCGTCCCGTGGGCCCCGGGGACAGCAGCGCCTCGCCGGCCGCCACCGTGCGGATGGCGTCGAGGAGTTCGGCCGGCCGGGTGTCCTTGACCAGGAAGCCGGAGGCGCCCGCGCGCAGCGCCTCGACGATGTGCTCGTCGGTGTCGTAGGTGGTCAGGACCAGCACCCGCACCCCGGCGAGGTCCTCGTCGGCCGCGATGAGCCGGGTCGCCTCGATGCCGTCGAGGTCGGGCATGCGGATGTCCATGACCACCAGGTCGGGCCGCACCGCGC
>NZ_RSAJ01001051.1 GCF_003933965.1 Streptomyces sp. RP5T | reverse complement strand
GTCCCAATCCGCCCCGCCCGCCGAGCCCAGCTTCTGCATCCCGAAGAGCTCGCCGTCGTCCGGTGTGCTGATTTCCTACGCCCTCTGCGGAGTCCACCATGTCGAAATTCCTCTCAGCCGCCTCCTCTGCCCCCCTGAACCGCCGCGGCTTCCTCGCCGCGACCGGAGCCCTGACGCTCGCGAGCACCCTCTCCGCCTGCGGTGGCGGCAGCAGCGGCGGCTCCTCCGCCAAGGCGGTCAGCCAGGCCGACATGGACAAGGCGATGAAGACGCCCACCGAGCTGGTCTTCTGGACCTGGGTCCCGAACATCGACAAGGAGGTCGCGCTCTTCCAGCAGAAGTACCCGGCCATCAAGGTCAAGGTCGTCAACGCCGGACAGGGCGTCACCCACTACACCAAGCTGCGCACCGCGCTCAAAGCCGGCAGCGGCGCCCCCGACGCCGTGCAGATCGAGTACCAGGCGATCCCGACGTTCACCATCACCGACAGCCTGCTGGACCTGCGCCCGTACGGTGCCGCCAAGCTCAAGGACACCTTCGTCGACTGGACGTGGGGCCAGGTCGGCGGAGCCGACGGCGAGGTCTTCGCGATCCCCCAGGACACCGGTCCGATGGGCATGCTCTACCGCAAGGACATCTTCGACAAGCACAAGATCGAAGTCCCCACCACCTGGGACGAGTTCGCGGCCGCCGCCCGCAAACTGCACAAGGCCGACCCGAACGTCTACCTCACCAACCTCGCCGCGAACGAGGCGGCCGCCTGGCACGGCCTGCTCTGGCAGGCGGGGGCCAAGCCCTACGCCCTCTCCGGCAAGAGCGACATCACCATCAGCGTCGACGACACCGTCTCCCGCAAGCTCGGCGACTACTGGGGCGGCCTCGCCAAGGAGGGCGTCATAGGCACCGAGCCCGACTTCGCCGACTCCTGGTACGCCGCACTCAACAAGGGCAAGTACGCCACCTGGATCACCGCGGCCTGGGGCCCGTCGTTCCTCTCCGGCTCGGCCAAGTCCACCGCCGGTCACTGGCGCGCGGCCCCGCTGCCGCAGTGGGACGCGTCCAAGCCGAGCGCGGGCAACTGGGGCGGTTCGACCACCGCGGTCATCAAGAGCACCAAGAACGCGATCGCCGCCGCGATGTTCGCCCAGTTCCTCAACAGCGACCCGGCCAGCGCGAAGATGTTCGCCACCGAGCAGTTCTTCTTCCCGGCCACCAAGGCCCTGCTCGGCGACGCGAGTTTCACGGGCGACGCGCCCTCCTTCTACGGCGGCCAGAAGGTCAACCAGGTCTTTGCCGACATCAGTTCCACGGTCTCGCCCACCTTCCAGTGGCCGCCGTTCCTCGACCAGGCGGCCACGGACTGGACCGAGACCGTGGGCAAGTCCCTCGCCGACAGGACCGACACCGTCCGCGCGCTGGGCGCCTGGCAGACGCGGCTCACCGGTTACGCCAAGAAGCAGGGCTTCACGGTCACGTCCTGACGGCTCGTCGGGTCCCGTCGGCCGGCCCGGGAC
>NZ_RSAJ01001050.1 GCF_003933965.1 Streptomyces sp. RP5T | reverse complement strand
GCCTCATCCCCGCCTACCCCGCCGCCGAGCGCGCCGTGCGCGCCCTGGCCGATGTCGTGCAGTACGGCCAGTGGCGCCGGGACGCCGCCGAGCCCGGCAGGGTGCCCGAGTTCGAGGACATCGACGAGAAGGGCGCAGCCGCCCTGATCGACGGCCTGCTCACGCGCGGGCAGGGCCTCACCCTCGGCATCGAGGAGACCTGCGAGCTGCTCGCCAAGTACGGCATCCGGGCCCACCGTGCCCTGCCCGCCGCCACCGCCGACGCCGCGGCCCGGGCCGCCGCCACCCTCGGCTACCCGGTCGCCCTCAAGGCCACCGCCCCGCACCTGCGCCACCGCGCCGACCTCGGCGGCGTACGCCTCGACCTCGCGGACGAGGAGCAGCTGCGGCGGTCGTACGCCGAGCTGACCGAGCTGTTCGGTCCGCCCGACGAACTGCGTCCCGTGGTGCAGGGAATGGCACCGCGCGGGGTGGACACCGTGATCAGGGCCGTCATCGACCCCGCCGCCGGCGCCGTGCTGTCCTTCGGGCTGGCCGGGGCCGCCTCGCAGCTGCTCGGCGACACCGCGCACCGGCTGATTCCGGTCACCGACCGGGAGGCGACGAGCCTGGTCCGCTCGATCCGGACGGCTCCGCTCCTGTTCGGCTGGCGCGGTTCCACCCCGGTCGACACACCCGCGCTGGAGGAGCTGCTGCTGCGGGTGTCCCGGCTGGTCGACGACCATCCCGAGGTGGTCGCGGTCACCCTGGAGCCGGTCGTCGTCGCCCCGCGCGGCCTCAGCGTCCTCGGCGCCTCCGTGCGGCTCGCGCCGCCGCCCGCCCGTGACGACCTCGGGCCCCGGACGCTCCCCGCGTACTGAGCGGCGGCGATCGGTGCCTCGCAGTCAGCGCGCCCCCGTAGGATGGACGTCATGGCCAAGACCAGTACGACGACCCAGGGGCTGCGTGCGGCGATCGAGCGCAGCGGCTACTACCCGGCCCTCGTGGCCGAGGCGGTGGAGGCCGCCGTGGGCGGCGAGCCCATCCGGTCGTACCTGGTCCACCAGGAGACGACGTTCGACCAGAACGAGGTGCGGCGCCATGTGACCGTGCTCGTCCTCACCGGCAACCGCTTCATCGTGAGCCACACCGACGAACAGGCCGCCGACAGCACCTCCCCGACGCCGTACGCCACCACCTCCACGGAGTCCGTGAAGCTCGGCCGGATCTCGTCGGTCGTGGTCAGCCGGGTCGTCGCCAACCCGGAGCAGTACCAGCCGGGCACCCTGCCCCGCGAGGTCGTGCTGACCATCGGCTGGGGCGCCGTCTCCCGCATCGACCTGGAGCCCGCCGCCTGCGGCGACCCCAACTGCGAGGCGGACCACGGCTACACCGGAAGCTCCACGGCGGACGACCTCAGCCTGCGCGTCAGCGAGGCGGGGGACGGCCCGGACACCGTGCGCCAGGCACTCGTCTTCGCCCAGGCGATCTCCGAGGCGACCGCGGACGTCACCAGCTGATGGCCCACCCGTCTCCCCC
>NZ_RSAJ01000104.1 GCF_003933965.1 Streptomyces sp. RP5T | reverse complement strand
CGCCCTCCCGGCCCTACCGTGGGGGCATGACTTCCACCCACGCCTTCTGGCTCGCCGGCCGCCGGGTCACCGGCGAGGACACCTTCGACGTCACCTCCCCGTGGGACGGCCGGCTGGTCGGCAAGGTCGCCGTGCCGGACGACGCGCAGATCGAGGAGGCCGTGGCCGCCGCGTACGCCGTACGGGACGAGTTCGCCGCCACTCCCGCGCACGTCCGCGCCGCCGCCCTCGACCACGTCAGCCGCCGGCTCGCCGAGCGCACCGAGGAGATCGCCCAGCTGATCTCGGCCGAGAACGGCAAGCCTGTCAAGTGGGCCCGGGGCGAGGTCGGGCGGGCCGTCTCCGTGTTCCGCTTCGCCGCCGAGGAGGCCCGGCGGTTCAACGGCGGTGAGGCCCAGCGCCTGGACACCGACCTCGGCGGCCAGGGCCGTCTCGCGCTGACCCGGCGCTTCCCGAAGGGGGTCGTGCTCGGGATCGCGCCCTTCAACTTCCCGCTCAACCTCTGCGCCCACAAGGTCGCCCCGGCGATCGCGGCCGGTGCGCCGATCATCCTGAAGCCGGCCCCGGCGACCCCGCTGTCCGGGCTGATCCTCGGCGAGCTCCTCGCCGAGACCGAGCTGCCCGCCGGCGCGTGGAGCATCCTGCCCGTCCCGAACGACCGGATGCCCGCCCTCGTGCAGGACGAGCGCCTGCCCGTGATCTCCTTCACCGGTTCCGAGAAGGTCGGTTACGCGATCATGGACTCGGTGCCCCGCAAGCACTGCACCCTGGAGCTGGGCGGCAACGGCGCGGCGGTGGTGCTCGGCGACTACGCCTCCGACGCCGACCTCGACTGGGCCGCGACCCGCATCGCGACCTTCTCCAACTACCAGGGCGGCCAGTCCTGCATCTCCGTGCAGCGGGTGATCGCCGACGCGTCGGTGTACGACCGGCTGCTGCCGAGGATCGTCGCCGCCGTCGAGGCCCAGGTCACCGGCGACCCGGCCGACGACAAGACCGACGTCGGCCCGCTGGTCAGTGAGGACGCGGCGGTGCGCGTCGAGGCGTGGGTGAAGGAGGCCGTCGAGGCGGGCGCCACCCTGCTCACCGGCGGCGACCGCGACGGCGCCTCCTACGCGCCGACCGTTCTCGCCGACGTCCCGGCGGACACGACCATCTCCTGCGAGGAGGTCTTCGGACCCGTCCTCACCGTGCAGAAGGCGGACGGCGAGGAGGCGGCCTTCGCCGCTGTCAACGCCTCCAAGTACGGCCTCCAGGCAGGTGTGTTCACCCACGACCTGCAGGCCGCCTTCCGTGCCCACCGGGCCCTTGAGGTCGGCGGTGTGGTCGTCGGTGACGTGCCCTCCTACCGGGCCGACCAGATGCCCTACGGCGGCGTCAAGCAGTCCGGTGTGGGCCGCGAGGGTGTGCGGTTCGCGATGGAGGACTACACCTACGAGCGCGTGCTGGTCCTGACCGGCCTCGCCCTCTAGGGATCCCTCTGGAAATCCCTCCAGGGATCCCTCTGGTAAATGGGAACCATTTTCATGTAGTGTTGCGGCAGCGACGCTGACCCGCCGCCCCGAAGGGGCCCGGCACCGATGCCTTCCGGTGCCGGGCCCCTTCTTGTGCGTCGGCCGGTCCGGACCCTCAACCGGAGAAGCCGACGTGCGCGAGCCGCAGCGGGCCGCGCAGTCTGAGGTGCACGTCGCGCACGCCCTCGGCGGCGATCCCGGCGCCGAGGGTGGTGTAGTCGTACGGTCCGGCGTCGGACTCCGCGACCTCCCAGCCGGCGAGCGCCGCGCCACCGTCCAGGGACAGCTCCACCGAGCCCGCGCCGGACACCGTCACGGTCACCTCGGTGATGCCGTCCCCGAAGTCGCAGTCCCGGTAGACCAGTTCACCGGCCCGGCCCCCGGCGGCCGTCACCGCGTCGCCCTCCGTCCGTGTCCGGTCGACGATCTCGACACCGCTCTGCTCGTCGAAGTCCGCGCCGTTCAGGCCCCGTCGGAGCACGGGACGCGGTGCGCCGGGCTCGCCGTCGAGCAGGACCGTCGTCCGCAGCCGGACGTCCTCGCTGGAGGCGCCGGCCAGCAGCTCGTACGGTCCCGGCTCCAGCCGCCACCGGCCCCGCGCCACGTCCCAGAACTCGAAGGCGTGCAGCGGGACTTCGAAGGACAGCTCCTCCCGGGCTCCCGGGGCCAGGGTCACGCGCCGGTGGGCCAGCAGCTCGCGGCGCGGGCGGGGCAGTGTCGGGTCGATCGCGCGGGAGTAGAGCTGGGCGACCTCGTCGGCGTTGACGTCACCGGTGTTCGTGACCGTGAACGACACGCGGACCGTGGTGCCGTCGGTCCGCGCCTCCAGGTCCGCGTACGAGAAGGACGTGTAGGAGAGCCCGTGGCCGAACGGGAACAGGGGCGTGCCCTCGAAGTACAGGTAGGTCTGGCGGCTGCCGATGACGTCGTAGTCGAGGAGGCCGGGCAGGTCCGCGTCGCTCTCGTACCAGGTCTGCGGGAGGCGGCCCGCGGGGGAGACGTCCCCGGCCAGGACGCGGGCCAGCGCGGTGCCGGCCGCCTGGCCGCCGTGAGCCGTCCACAGGGCCGCAGCCAGGCCGGACGTGTCGACCGCGTACGGGTAGGCCGAGACCAGCGCCAGCACGGTCCGGGGGTTCGCCGCGCGCGCCGCCCGCAGCAGCCGCTCCTGATGGGCGGGGAGCCGCAGGGAGGCGCGGTCCTCGGTCTCGCGGCCGTTGATGTGCGGGTCGTTGCCCGCGACGACCAGGACGGCGTCGGCGTCGGAGGTGACCCGGGTCACGGCGTCCTCGCCGCGTTCGACGATGATCAGCTCGAAGGTCTCCGGCTCCGCCCCGGGTTCCGCGTTCTCGTCGGCAACCTTCACTCCGTCCGCGGCGACAGTGACGTGGCGGCCCGTGCCGATGTGCCTGAGGAGGTGACCGCTGCCGTGCTGCTCCAGGCGGAAGGTCTCCTGGACGACCCAGCCTCCCGGCTGGTCGGCGGAGGCGCGCAGGTAGCCGTCCTCGGCGACGGACACGTAGCGGCCGTCGGGGGCGCGGAGCGTGAGGACGCCCTCGTCCCAGTCGATCAGCGCGAACTCGGTGCCGGTCGCGTCGGTCGTCAGCGGGGGCAGGTCGGTGCGGCCGGCGAGGAGCGCCGGGTCCAGGGCGCCCTCGGCGCCGCGCACCTCGTCCTCACCTTTCTCGGAGGCCAGCACGTGCAGAAACGTCCCGGCGGAGGTCTTGAGCCGGACCCGGTCCACCCCCTCCGCGAACTCGACGCGCTCGGCGCCGAACCGCTCGTACATCCCCTCCAGCGGGGTGGAGCGGTGGATGAGCGTGCCGCTGTACCAGTCGAGCTTGCACTCGTCGGCGAGCAGACCGACCACGGCGAGCCGGCTGCCGGGGGCGAGCGGCAGCACACCGTCGTTCCTGAGCAGCACGACCGCCTGCTCCGCGGCCTCCAGGGCGAGCGCGCGGTGCTCCGGGGTGTCGAAGTCCGTGACGTCGGCGTACGGGTCGTGGTCCGGGTCGAACTCGCCGAGCCGGAAGCGGACCGAGAGCTGCCGGCGGACCGCGGTGTCGATCTCGGCCTCGGTCAGCAGGTCCCGGTCGAGGGCGCCCCGGATGCGCGCGGTCATCTGCGAGCTGTCGGTGCCGTGGTCGGTGAAGCTGTCGACGCCGGCCCTGAGGGAGGCCGCGGTGGCCTCCTCGTGGGTGTCGAAGTAGTGCTCGTGGTCGACCAGGTTGGAGGGCGCCCCGGCGTCCGAGCAGACCAGCAGCTCCTCGTCGGTCCAGGCGCGCAGCTGCTCGCGCAGATACGGCGAGACGTGGTTGGGGCGGCCGTTGACCAGGTTGTACGCCGGCATCACCCCCGCCACCGCGCCCGCCTCGACCGCCTCGCGGAAGGCCCGCAGGTCGTACTCGTGCAGCACGCGCGGCCGCACCGAGCTCGACGAGGTGGCGCGGTCCGTCTCGTTGTTGTGGGCCAGCCAGTGCTTGAGCACCGGGGCCGTGCGCCAGTACGAGGGGTGGTCGCCGCGCAGCCCGCGGGTGTAGGCGACGGCGATGGCCGAGGTGAGCTTCGGGTCCTCCGAGTAGCCCTCCTCGTTGCGGCCCCACAGCGGATGGCGGAGCAGATTGACCGTGGGCGCCCAGATGTTGAGGCCGACCCTCTCGTCGCGGGCGCGCATCGCCCGGACCTCCTTGGACACCGCCTCGCCGACACGTCGTACGAGATCGGTGTTCCAGGTGGCGCCGAGGCCGACCGCCTGCGGGAAGACCGTCGCCGGCCCCATCCACGCGACGCCGTGCAGCGCTTCCTGGCCGGTGCGGAACGCGGCGATGCCGAGCCGTTCCACGGCGGGCGTGAACTGGTGCAGGAACCCGATCTTCTCGTCGAGGGTCAGCCGCGACAGCAGGTCGTCGATGCGCTTCGCGAACGGCAGGTGCGGATCGCGGAACGGCGGGGTGAGCGGCGGGTGTGCGGTCACGTGGGGATCCCCTTGGGATGGATCGGTGTGATGCTTTCGAAGCGCTTCGATGCTCATTCGACATCGGGGTGGGTGTCAAGGGATCGACACCGTCACTTCAAGCGGTGCATAAGAAAAGGTCACCTCCCGTACCGCGGAGGAATCTTGGGAACGACCCTTGTGCACCCCGGGGGGTTCACTTAACCTCACAGCAACATCGAAGCGCTTCGACTACGGATTCCGTCGCACGGCCGAAGCAGCGCTTCAGCTCAGCCAGTTCCACTCAAGACACCGCAGCCGACGGCTCCACCGCCGGGTGTCCTGGTGCGCCATGAAGGGTTGACGCAATGACGCCGAACGCCGCTTCCCCCTCCTCCGGCCCCTCCGGGCCGAGCCGGAGAAGTTTCCTCGCCTCGACCGCGGTCGCCACCGCCGCCGTCGCGGGCGGGATGCCGCTGCTTGCCGCCTGTGGGGACTCGGGCGGAGGCGACCGCGAGGGGGCCACGTCGGGCAAGGCCGCGGACAAGCTGCTCCCGGCGTTCGTCGCCAGCACGGTCGCGAGCCCCGACCTGCCGTCCAAGAACGGCTCGGCCGCCGGGTACACCGGGAAGGTCGACCTCGCGGCCCTGAAGGCCTCGGTCCCGGAGAAGCTCGGCACCGGCGCCCCCTTCAAGATCATGTCCCCGTTCTGGGGCTCCCCGCCGAAGGCCGGCTGCGCCTACTACAAGGCCCTCGACGCCGCCGCGGGCACCAAGATCACCTGGCAGAACCAGGACGGCAACACCTACGGCCAGAAGCTCGGCGCCGTGCTCGCCTCCAGCTCCATACCGGACATGGTGGTCGTGCCGAGCTGGGAACTGGTCGGCAAGATCTCGAACGCCGTCACCGCGAAGTTCATGGACCTCGGCCCCTACCTCGCGGGCGACAAGATCAAGAAGTACCCGAACCTGGCGGCGATCCCCTCCGACGCCTGGCGCATGGGCATCTTCGGCGGTGCGCTGCGCGGCATCCCGATGCCCACCGCCACCGCGAACTGGATCGCGCCCCTGTACCGCAAGGACGTCTTCGACAAGAAGGGCTACGCGGTCCCCAAGTCGGCCGACGAGTTCATGAGCTGGGCCAAGGACGCCACCAGCGCCAAGGCCAAGGTGTGGGCCTGTGACGGCAACCTGACCTGGTCGGCGTGGAGCTTCTTCGGCGTCCGCGGCTCCGGCCCGATCGGCTGGGACATGGGGTCCGACGGCAAGCTGACGTACCGCATCGAGCAGCCCGAGTACCTCGAAGCCCTGGAGTGGGTCCGCAAGGTGTTCGACGCGGGTCTGGTCCACCCCGACGACAAGGCGCGCTCGGGTGACGCCGGCCAGCGGTTCACCTCCGGGCAGATCCTGGTCTGGAACACCAACATCGCCGACTGGTACGGCAAGGTCTCCGAACAGGCCCAGTCCAACCCCACCCTCAAGATCGACGCCATGGACCTCTTCGGCGCGGACGGCGGCAACCCGACGCTGTACGCCTCCTCGCCCGCCTCCATCTGGTCGCTGATCCGCAAGGGCGCCTCGAAGACGACGGTCGAGAACGCGCTGGCCGCCGCCAACTTCTCGGCCGCGCCCTACGGCACCAAGGAGCGGATGCTCGTCGACTACGGCGTCGAGGGCACCCACTACACGGTCAAGGACGGCGTCCCGGTCAAGAACGACCTCGGCAACTCCGAGGTGCTCAACGCCTGGGTGATGCTGGCCGCGCCGGCCGCCTACTACGCCCACCCCGACTTCCCCGAGGTCGCCCGCAAGCAGGTCGAGTGGCAGCAGCGCATGGGCGCCTTCATGAAGAAGACGGCCACCTTCGGCATGAACATCGTCGAGCCGAGCCGCTACGCCAACCTCTCCAGCCAGTTCGAGCAGCTGGAGATCGACTACGTGCGCGGCAACCGCAAGCTCTCCGACGTACAGGCCGCCATCTCCACCTGGAAGTCCTCCGGCGGCGACAAGCTGCGCGACTGGTACAAGCAGCTCATCGACAAGAACGGCAGCGGCGCCTGATGTCCCTCACGGCCGGGAGCAGGCCCGACGGGACACGTCCCCCCACGGCCGTCGAGGAACCGGCGGCCGCGGTCGCCACCGCGGTGGCCGTCCCGGCGAAGGGGCGGGCGCCGCGCAAGGCGGCTCGTGCGGGCAAGGTCCCCTTCCGGGTCCGGCTGCGGCGCGACCGCACGCTCATCCTGATGACGCTGCCCGTGATCCTCCTGCTCCTGCTCTTCAACTACGTCCCGCTGCTGGGCAACGTCGTCGCCTTCCAGGACTACGACCCGTACATCTCCAGCAACGGCGTCACCGCGATCTTCCACAGCCCCTGGGTCGGGGTGGAGCAGTTCTCACGGATGGTCGACGACCCGCTGTTCTGGGACGCCGCCAAGAACACCATCGTGCTGTTCGTGCTCCAGCTGGTGCTGTTCTTCCCGATCCCCATCGCGCTCGCGCTGCTCATCAACAGCGTGATCCGGCCCCGGGTCCGGGCCGTGGCACAGGCGATCATGTATCTGCCCCACTTCTTCTCCTGGGTCCTGGTCGTCACCGTGTTCCAGCAGATCCTCGGCGGCGCGGGCATCATCGCCCAGACCCTGGAGGACCACGGCTGGAGCGGCTTCGACCTGATGACCGACGCGGGCCTGTTCAAGTACCTGGTCACCGCGCAGGCCGTCTGGAAGGACGCCGGCTGGGGGATCATCGTCTTCCTCGCCGCGCTGGCCGCCGTCAGCACCGACCTGTACGAGGCCGCGGCCATGGACGGCGCCGGGCGCTGGCGCCGGATGTGGCACGTGACCCTGCCCGCCCTGCGCCCGGTGATCGCGCTGCTGCTGGTGCTGAGGGTGGGCGACGCGCTGAGCGTCGGCTTCGAGCAGTTCCTGCTCCAGCGGGACGCGGTCGGCGTGGGGGCCAGCGAGGTCCTCGACACCTACGTGTGGAACATGGGTATCCAGAACGGCGACTTCAGCTACGCGGCCGCGGTCGGCCTCGTCAAGGGAGTCATCGGAGTGTGTCTCGTCCTGGCCGCGAACAGGTTCGCGCATCTGCTGGGCGAGCAGGGGGTGTACCAGAAATGAGCCTCAACACGCAGCTCGTCCGCAGCCTCAAGGCACCTCCCCGGCCCGCGTGGGAGGAGGAGCCCGGCAAGGCGGGACTCACGGCGAAGGGCGGCCTGCTCCTGCTGTGCTGCCTCGGCGTGCTCGGTCCGCTGTGGATCGTGATCGTCACCAGCCTCTCCCCGAAGCCGGTGATCGATCGGGTCGGCGGCCTCGTCGTGATCCCGCAGGGCATCACCTTCGTCAACTACACGGAGCTGCTCAGCGGTGGCCAGGTCAGCCGGGCGATCATGGTCTCGGTCGGGGTGACGCTCGTCGGCACGCTGTTCTCGATGGCGGTGTCGGTGCTGGCGGCCTACGGGCTGTCACGGCCGGGCAGCCTCGGGCACCGGTTCTTCCTGATGACCATGATGGCGACCATGTTCTTCGGGGCCGGCCTGATCCCGACCTATCTGCTGGTGCAGTCGCTGGGGCTGACGGACACCTATCTGTCGCTGATCCTGCCCAGTGCCGTCAGCGTCTTCAACATCCTGGTGCTGCGGGCCTTCTTCATGGGGATCTCGCCCGAACTCACCGAGTCGGCGCGGATCGACGGGGCCGGGGACATGCGGATCCTGCTCACCATCATCATGCCGCTGTCCCGGGCCGTGCTGGCCGTCATCTCCCTCTTCTACGCGGTGGGTTACTGGAGCGCCTGGTTCAACGCGTCGATCTACCTGAGCGACCAGGACATGATGCCGCTGCAGAACGTGCTCATCCAGCTGGTGCAGAAGCACACGGAGGCACCCACCGGGTTGCAGCAGGCGGTGCGGACGGGGCAGTTGTCGGCGCTGGGGTTGCAGATGGCCGTCATGGTCCTGGCGTTGATCCCCGTGGCGGTGGCTTCTCCGTTCGTGCAGCGGCATTTCAAGAAGGGCATGCTCACCGGCGCGGTGAAGGGCTGACCGTCCGCCAACCCGCGAGGGTGGTTCTGACGGACGGCGGCCGCGGGTCGTTCGTGGCCGGGCGCGCAGTTCCCCGCGCCCCCAGGTAGATGTCTCCCCCCTTTCCGATCAGCGAGGTGTGTGTCATGTGCGCGTCCGGGCCCAGTCGTCGTGCCGTTCTCTCGGTGACCGCTGCCGCTGCCGCGGTCACCGTCGTGCCGGCCTTCCCGGCGGCCGCCGCGGCCACCGGCTCCGCCGCCCCCTCCTACCGCTGGCGCCAGGTCGTCATCGGGGGCACCGGGTTCGTCACCGGTGTGCTCTTCCACCCCCGGGTGCGGGGACTCGCCTACGCCCGTACCGACATCGGCGGGGCCTACCGGTGGGACGAGCGCGGAGCGCGCTGGACCGCGCTCAACGACGATCTCGGGTGGGACGACTGGAACCTCCTCGGTGTCGAGGCCATGGCCGTCGATCCCGCCCACCCCGACCGCGTCTACCTCGCGCTCGGCACCTACGCCCAGCCCTGGGCCGGCAACGGCGCCGTGCTGCGCTCCGAGGACCGGGGCGCCACCTGGGCCCGGACCGACCTCTCCGTGCAGCTCGGCGGGAACGAGGACGGCAGGGGGACCGGGGAGCGGCTGCTCGTCGATCCCCGGAACAGCGACACCCTGTGGCTCGGCACCCGGCACGACGGACTGCTCAAGTCCACCGACCGGGGCGCCACCTGGGCGGCGGCGAGCGGCTTCCCGGGGACGCCGAGCGGCAGCGGTCAGGGCGTCACCCTGCTCGTCGCCGCCGGGCGGGTCCTCTACGCCGGCTGGGGCGACTCCGACGGGACCTCCGCCAACCTGTACCGCACCTCCGACGGCACCACCTGGGAAGCCGTCCCGGGGCAGCCCTCCGGGGCCTTCGCGAAGGTGCCGATCCGGGCCGCCTACGACTGCCACACCCGCGAGCTGTACCTCACCTACGCCGACGCCCCCGGACCCAACGGACAGTCCGACGGCAGTGTGCACAAGCTGGCCGTCGCCACCGGCACGTGGACCGACGTCACACCGGTGAGGCCCGGGGGCAGCGACACCTTCGGGTACGGGGGCGTCTGCGTGGACGCCCGCCGCCCCGGCACCGTCGTCGTCTCCACCAACAACCGCTGGTCGGCCGTCGACACCCTGTACCGCACCACGGACGGCGGCCGCACCTGGACGTCCCTCAAGGACTCCGCGGTCCTCGACGTCTCCGAGACCCCCTTCCTCACCTTCGGCGCCGACGAGCCCAAGTTCGGCTGGTGGATCCAGGCACTCGCCGTCGACCCGTACGACTCCCGGCACATCGTCTACGGCACCGGTGCCACCCTCTACGGCACCCGGGACCTCCGGCACTGGGCCCCGCAGATCCGCGGCCTGGAGGAGACCTCCGTGCGTCTGCTGATCTCGCCGCCGACCGGGGAGGCGCACCTGCTCAGCGGTCTGGGCGACATCGGCGTGATGTACCACGAGCGGCTGACCGCCTCACCCTCGCGTGGGATGGCCTCGAACCCCGTCTTCGGGTCCGCGACGGGACTCGCCCAGGCCGCCGCCAAGCCCTCGTACGTCGTCCGCACGGGCTTCGGCGACCACGGCAACGGCGCCTTCTCCCACGACGGCGGCAGGACCTGGGCGCCCTTCGCGACCCAGCCGGACCTCGCCAAGGACGCCCCGGGCCCGATCGCCGCCAACAGCGACGGCAGCGTGCTGCTGTGGACCTTCGTGCACTGGGACGGCACCAAGTACCCCGCCCACCGCTCCACGGACAACGGGGCGACCTGGACCGAGGTTCCCTCCTTCCCGAAGGGCGCCGCACCGGTCGCCGACCCGGCCGACCCGGCGCGCTTCTACGCGTACGACACCGACACGGGCACGCTCCACATCAGCACCGACGGCGGCCTCACCTTCAGCGCGGGCGCCGGCGGGCTGCCCTCCGGGGACGCCCAGTTCGAGCTGGTCGCGGCGCCCGGACGCACCGGCGACCTGTGGCTCTCGGCCAAGACGAACGGGCTCCACCGCTCCACGGACGGCGGCGCGAGCTTCACCGAGGTCGCCACCTGCTCGGCCTCGCACACGCTCGGCTTCGGCAAGGCGGCCGAGGGTGCCGGCTACCCGGCGCTCTACATGGTCGGCTCCACCGGGACCGGCACCGCCGTGCACCGCTCCGACGACGAGGCCGGAAGCTGGGTGCGGATCAACGACGACCAGCACCGGTGGGGCTGGATCGGCGAGACGATCACCGGCGACCCGCGCGTGTACGGCCGCGTCTACATCGCCACCAACGGCCGGGGCATCCAGTACGGGGAGCCGGCATGACACCGGGACTCCAGGACGTCACCCGCGGCCGCATCCTCTACGGCGGCGACTACAACCCCGAGCAGTGGCCCGAGGAGACCTGGCCGGAGGACGTCCGGCTCATGAAGGCCGCAGGCGTCAACTCGGTCACCCTCGGCGTGTTCTCCTGGGCGAAGCTCGAACCCCGGCCGGGGGAGCGGGACTTCGGCTGGCTGGACCGGCTGATGGACCTCCTGCACGAGAACGGCATCGGGGTCGTCCTCGCCACGCCCACCTCCTCGCCGCCGCCGTGGATGGGCCACCTGCACCCCGACACGCTCCCCGTCACCGAGGACGGCCGCACCGAGTACTGGGGCGGGCGCCAGCACTTCTCGCACTCCAGCGCCACCTACCGGCGATACGCCGCCGCCATCACCGAGGACCTCGCCGCCCGCTACGGCGGCCACCCGGCCCTCACCCTGTGGCACATCAACAACGAGTACTGCACCTACGACTGGAGCGACGAGGCCGCCGCCCGCTTCCGGACCTGGCTCCAGGGCCGCTACGGCAGCCTCGATGCCCTCAACTCCGCCTGGGGCACCGCCTTCTGGAGCCAGGGCTACGGCGACTGGGCCGAGATCCACACCCCCCGCCAGGCCCACTACATGAAGAACCCCACCCAGGTGCTGGACTTCAAGCGGTTCACCTCCGACATGCTCCTGGAGTGCTGCCTGGCCGAGCGGGATATCGTGCGCCAGGTGACCCCACATATCCCTGTGACCAGCAACTTCATGCCGCTGTGGGTGGGCCAGGACGGCTGGCGCTGGGCCGAGGAGGAGGACGTCGTCTCCGTCGACCTCTACCCCGACCCGCGTGACCCCCTGGGGGCCCAGCAGGGCGCCCTCGTCCAGGACCTGACCCGCTCGCAGGCCCGCGGACCCTGGATGCTCATGGAGCAGGCCGCCGGGCCGGTGAACTGGCGGGGCGTGAACCACCCCAAACCCCGGGGCCTGAACCGGCTCTGGTCCCTCCAGGCGGTCGCCCGCGGTGCCGACGCCGTCTGCTACTTCCAGTGGCGCCAGTCCCGGCAGGGCGCGGAGAAGTTCCACTCCGGCATGGTCAGCCACGCCGGCGAGGAGGGACGCACCTACCAGGAGATCAAGCAGCTCGGCGCCGAGCTCCGGTCGCTGTCGTCGCACGTGACCGGCAGCCATACCGCCCATCACATCGCCGTCCTGCACGACTGGCACGCCTGGTGGGCCGGCGCCCAGGACGGCCGCCTCTCCAGCGAGGTCGACCACGCGGACGTCCTGCGGGCCTGGCACCGCGCCCTGTGGGAGGCCCACCTCACCACCGACTTCGCCCACCCCGAACACGACCTCACCGCCTACCGGGTGGTCGTCGTGCCCCAGCTCTACGCCCTCACCGACACGGCGATCGACAACCTCCTCGCCTACGTCCGCCAGGGCGGCACCCTGGTGTCCGGATTCCTCACCGGCATCGCCGACCAGGATGACCGGGTGCGCCCCGGTGGCATGGACGCCCGGCTGCGCGAGCTGTTCGGCATCCGCACCCTGCACGAGTGGTGGCCGCTGGAGGCGCGCGAGCACGCCGAGTGCGACGGCCCCTCGGGCGGATTCCGGGGCACCCTGTGGTCGGAGGAGATCGAGAAGACCGCCGACGCGACGACGGAGGCCGCCTACCAGGGCGGTGAGCTCGACGGCCTGCCCGCCGTGCTGCGCAAGGAGCGCGCCTGGTACCTCTCCACGCTCCCCGAGCTGGACGCGCTGCGCGCCCTGCTCGCCCGGATCGCCGCCGACGCCGGTGTCCGGCCGGTCCTGGACGCACTGCCCGACCGGGTCGAAGCGGTCCGCCGCGGCGACCTGCTGTTCCTCCTCCACCACGGGCGCGATCCGGTCACCGTCAGCGTGCCGGGCACCCACCACGACCTGCTGACAGGGGCCACCGTCACCGACGAGGTGGTCCTGGGACGTTACGGAGCGGCGGTGCTCAAGCCATGACCGAAGGACCCGCGCACGGCAGCTGGGAACCCCGGCCGGCCGCCCGCTGGGAGGACGGCTTCCTCAGCGGCAACGGCCACCACGGCGCCCTCCTCTTCGGCGACCCGGAGGACGAGCGGCTCGTCGTCACCCACCACACCCTGGTCCGCCCCAACGGCTCCGAACACGCCCGTCCGCCCCACCTCGCCGCCGAACTCCCGGCGCTCCAGGACAGGTTGCTCGCCGGTGAACTCGACGCAGCCGAAGGCTTCACCGACGGCCGCCCGCTGCAGTGGGTGCAGCCCTTCCACCCCGCCTTCGAGATCCGGCTGCGCCGCCCGCGCACAGGCACCTCCGGATACCGCCGGTCCGTCGACTTCACCACCGGCGTCCTGCACACGGAGGGCGAGCAGGGGCGCGGCCAGGTCTTCGTCTCCCGCGCCGACGACGTCATCGTCCAGCACGTCGAGGCGGCGGACCTGGTCGTCGCGCTCGACCACCGGCTCCCGGGCGCCCCGCACACCCTGAGGGTCGGCCAGGGCGTCGTCCGCGCCGGCGACGGGGCCCTGCTCACGCTGCGCGTCCGCTACCCCGACAGCGACCGCCGCTACACCGGCATCACCCTGGTCGTCCCCACACGCGGCGGCCGCACCACGCTCACCGCGCCCGGCGCCCACATCACCGGCGCCGAGTCCGTCCTGCTGCTGACCCGCGTCGTCCGCCACACCGGCGAACTGGACACGGCACCCCACGTGGCGGCCCTGCGCGACCTGGTCCCCGAGCCCGAGACCGCATCCGAGGCGGAGTCCGCGGCCGACGCGTACGCCCGGCTCCTGGACCGGCACGTCGCGCTGCACCGCCCCGCCTACGAACGCGTCACCCTCGACCTCGGCGCCGACCCCGCCGAACGCTCCCTGCCCGGCTCGCAGCTGCTGGAGAGGCCGGACAGCCCGGCGCTCCTGGAGCGTCTCTTCGCCGCCGGCCGCTACCACCTGCTCTCCGCCAGCGGCCTCTTCCCGCCCCGGCTCACCGGCCTGTGGACCGGCGACTGGGACACGGCCTGGTCGGGGGCGTTCACCAACGACGCCAACGTCAACCTCCAGACCGCGTCGGCCGCGTGCGCCGCCCTCCCCGAGGTCACCGAAGCCCTCGCCTCCCTGATCGACCGCCAGATCCCCGACTGGCAGGAGAACGCCCGGGAGATCTTCGGCACCCGGGGCGTGGTGGCCCCACCGCACTCCGACGGCGAGTCCGGGCTGACGTACCACTTCGAACGGGAGTACCCGCTGCACCTGTGGACCGCGGGCGCCGACTGGCTGCTCAAGCCGCTCGTCGACCACGACGAGACCCGCGGCGCACAGGACCCGCGCACGGCCCACGCCCTCGCCGAAGTCGCCCAGTTCTACGAGGACTTCCTCACCCGCACCGACGCCGACGGCCATCTCGTCGTCGTTCCCTCCTACTCGCCCGAGAACCGCCCGGCGAACGCCAGCTGGGGCGCCATCAACGCGGCCATGGACCTCTCGGCCGCCCGGCACGCCCTGCGCACGGCCGCCGCCTACCACCCCGAGAAGGCGGAAGGCTGGCTGGCCCTCGCCGACCGCCTCCCGCCCCACCGGATCAACGCCGACGGCGCCCTCGCCGAATGGGCCTGGCCCGGTCTCGACGACACCTACGACCACCGTCACCTCAGCCACCTCTACGGCGTCTGGCCGCTCGACGAGATCACCCCCTACGACACCCCCGACCTCGCCAGGGCCGCCCACCGCGCCCTCGAACTGCGCGGCTCCGAGAACGACTCGGCCCACGGACACCTGCACCACGCCCTCGTCGCGGCCCGGCTGCGGGACGGGGAACGGGTCGCGCACGCGCTCGGCCAGGTCCTGGGCGGCGACTTCTTCCACGCCTCGCTCATGAGCGCGCACTACCCGCGCCGGGACGTCTACAACGCGGACGCCGCCCACACCCTGCCGGCCGTCGTCGTCGAGATGCTCGTGCAGTCGACCCCCGACCGGCTGGTGCTGCTCCCGGCGGTGCCCGCCGACCTTCCCCGAGGTGCGCTGCGGGGCGTCCGCACCAGGTTCGGGGCCGAACTCGACCTCACCTGGACCCCCACCGAAGCGACCGCGGTGCTGCGCCCCACCCGCACCCACCGCGTCGAACTGAGGACTTCCTCCGGCGCCGAGCCCCTCGAACTCGTCGCAGGAGAAGACCACGTCCTCCGTCTGGAGGCGTGGTAACCCCCCGCATTTCCCCCCACCCATGGAAAGGGACACCATGGCAAGCACCCTGCGCAAGATGACCATGGCCGTACTGGCCCCGGCGATGGCCCTCGGCGCCACCGTCGGCCTCGCCTCCGCCCCCGCGTCCGCCGCCGTCTGGAACTCCTGCGACCAGTGGGGCAGCACCAGCCTGAACGGCTACACGCTCTACAACAACATCTGGGGCTCGGGCGCCGGCAGCCAGTGCGTCTGGGCCAACTCCGGCACCAACTGGGGCGTCTGGGCCGACCACCCCAACACCGGCGGCATCAAGTCCTACCCCGACTCCAAGAAGGTGATCAACAAGTCGATCACCTCGCTCGGATCGCTCTCCAGCAACTACAACGTCACGGTCCCCTCGTCCGGCGCGTACAACACGTCGTACGACATCTGGGACACCGACTACGACTACGAGATCATGCTCTGGGTCAACAAGACCGGAGCCGTCGGCCCGCTCGGCAGCTCGCAGGGCAACGTGACGCTCGGCGGCCACACCTGGACCGTCTACAAGGGCACCAACGGCGCCAACGAGGTCTTCTCCTTCGTCCGCACCTCCAACTCCAGCTCCGGCACGGTCAACATCCTCCCGATCCTGAAGTGGATCAAGGACACCAAGGGCTGGTTCGGCAACGAGACCATCGGCGACGTGCAGTTCGGCTACGAGATCACCAGCTCGTCCGGCGGACTCAACTTCACCACCAACAACCTGACCGTGAGCAGCAGTTGACCTGATCGTGGGACAGCGTCGGGTTTGATGGGGACATGCGTACCACCACCCCCCTCCGACGTGCCCTGATCACCGTGACCGCGACCGCGGCCGTCGCTCTCGCCGCGACGGGTCCCGCGGCCGCGGTGCCGGTCTCCGGCACGCCCGCGGCCCCCCGCGCCGCCGCCCCGGACCTCTCCGTCCTGCACCCGGTCGTCGAGCTCGCCTCCGCCCGCCTGGCCACCGCCGACCTGGTCGCCGCCGCCAAGTGGGGCACCGACAGCCCTGTCGACGACCCCGTCCGTGAACAGCAGGTCCTCGACAACGTGGCCGCCCAGGCCCAGCAGCTCGGCGCCGACCCCGACGAGATCCGGGTCGTCTTCCGCGACCAGATCGAGGCCAACAAGATGGTCCAGCGCGGGCTGTTCCAGCGGTGGACCGACCACCCCGACCAGGCGCCGACGACCAGGCCCGACCTGAGTGTCGTACGGCAGGAGATCAACCGGATCACCGGTGCGCTGGTGCAGGCCCTCGCCGACTCCTCCGCGGCCCGCGGCACCTTCGCGTGCCGCCCCGAGCTGGCTCTGGCGGCTTTCCAGGTCCACCACGAGGACCACTTGGACACACTGCACACCCGGGCACTCGTGCGCGCCCTGCCCTCCGTCTGCCGCAACTGACGAAGCCCCCGCGCCCCTTCGGGGGCGCGGGGGCCTGCGCGACCGGCCCCGGCGAAGCCGCAGCCGGCGAACGGCCTACTGCGCCTCGTCCCGAATCGGCAACCGCGCCCCGTCCCGCAGGAACAACGGAATACGGTCCAGCGGCGCGTCGACCGTCACCGTTGTCCCACCGGCGTAGGTCTCCCCGGTCCACGCGTCGGTCCACTCGGCTCCCGCCGGAAGATACGCGGTACGGGCCGTCGCGCCGGCGGTGAGCACGGGCGCGACCAGGAGGTCCGCCCCGAAGAGATACGCGTCGTCGACCTTCCACGCCGCCTGGTCCTCCGGGAACTCCAGGAACAGCGGCCGCATCGGAGTCAGCCCTTCCTCGTGGGCCTCCCGCATCACCCGAAGGACGTACGGCTTCAGCCGCTCGCGCAGCCGCAGGTACTTCTCCAGGATCGCGCCGGCCTCCTCGCCGTACGACCACACCTCGTTGGGTCCCCCGGTCATGTCCGGGCCCAGCGGCATGCCCGGGTCGCGGAAGCCGTGCAGCCGCATCAGCGGGGACAGGGCGCCGAACTGGAACCAGCGGACCATGACCTCGCGGTACGCCGGGTCGTCCGGGTCGCCGCCGTGGAAGCCGCCGATGTCGGTGTTCCACCACGGGATGCCGGACATCGCGGTGTTGAGGCCGGCCGCGATCTGGACCCGCAGCGTCGGGAAGTCGGTGCCGATGTCACCGGACCACAGGGCGGCGCCGTAGCGCTGACTGCCCGCCCAGGCCGAGCGGTTGAGGGTGACGACCTCCTCCCCGGCGGCGCCGAGACCCTCGTGGAAGGTGCGGGAGTTCTCGGCCGGGTACATGTTGCCTACCTCCAGGCCGGGCCCCGCCCAGTAGCGCAGGTTCTCCTGGAAGCCCGGCTTGAGCTCCGGCTCGCAGGCGTCCAGCCAGAACGCCGTGATGCCGTACGGCTCCAGGTAGTTCTCCTTCACGCGCGACCACAGGAACTCCCGTGCCTCCGGGTTCGTGGCGTCGTAGAAGGCGACCTGGACGGTCGAGGCGACCCCCTTGTCCGGCCAGTCGGCGTGCGCCATCGGACCGTACTGGGTGCCGATGAAGTACCCGCGCTGTTCCATCAGGGCGTGGTTCTCGCTGAGCGGCGACACCGACGGCCAGACGCTCACCACCAACTTGATGCCCAGCTCCGCCAGTTCACGGACCATCGCCGCCGGGTCGGGCCACTCGGCCGGGTCGAACTTCCACTCGCCCAGGTGCGTCCAGTGGAAGAAGTCGCAGACGATCGCCGAGATCGGCAGCCCCCGGCGCTTGTACTCCCTTGCCACGGAGAGGAGTTCGTCCTGGGTGCGGTAGCGCAGCTTGCACTGCCAGAAGCCCGCCGCCCACTCGGGCAGCATCGGCGTACGGCCGGTCACCGCGCTGTAGCGGCGCTGGCCGTCGGCCGGGGTGCCCGCGGTGATCCAGTAGTCGATCTGGCGGGCCGAGTCGGCCACCCAGCGGGTGCCGTTGTGGGCGAGCTCCACCCGGCCGATCGCCGGGTTGTTCCACAGCAGGGTGTAGCCGCGGCTGGAGGCCAGGACCGGGATGGCGACCTCGGCGTTGCGCTGGATCAGGTCGACGACCAGGCCCTTCTGGTCCAGCTGGCCGTGCTGGTGCTGGCCGAGACCGTACAGCTTCTCGTCGGCGTAGGCGGCGAAGCGCTGTTCGAGGCGGTGGTGGCCGTTGCCGACCGCGGTGTACAGGCGCGAGCCGGGCCACCAGAAGTGGGCGCGGGCCTCCGCGAGGAGCTCGGCCGAGTCCTCGGTGCGCAGGAACCGGAGCTGCCCCTCGGCGTCGACGTGGACCGTCAGCGCGCCCACGGTCAACCGGGCTTCCCCGTCGGTGATCTTGACCGTGCTCTCGGTGGCCGGCGGCTCGTCGAGCAGGGCGCCCGGCAGGCCCTCCAGGACCGGCCCGCCCAGCCGGGCGCGTACCCGCACCGCGTCCGGGCCCCACGGCTCGACACGGACGGTCTCCTGGCGCCCGCTCCACTCCAGCGCGCCGTCCCGCTCCCGGAACGTACCGACGGTGGGGGACGACTGCGCGAGACTGACCTTGGGCTGGATTTCGGCAGGCTGATTCACGAGGAGTGCTCCTGATGGAATGCAGACAGGAAGGAGTGCAGGCAAGAAGGAATGCAGACAGGGGCGTGCCGCACAGGAGCGGTACGCGGGGTGCGTGGTGTCAGTGGGTGCGCGGTGTCCGGTGGGGGAGGCGTCAGGACACCGAAGGTGCCGGGCCCGTGCTCGCCCGGACCGTCAACTCGGGCTCGATCAGGACGACTTCGTCCTCACCGCGGCCCTCCAGCTTGGCGACCAGCCGCTCCAGGGCGTGCCGGCCCATCTCCTGGGCGGGGATGGCGACCGACGTCAGCCGCACCGAGGCCTGGACGGCGACCTGTTCGGGGCAGATGGCGACCACCGAGACGTCCTCGGGGATGGCCCGGCCCTGCTGGCGCAGCAGCGCGAGCAGCGGCTCGACGGCCTGTTCGTTCTGGACGACGAAACCCGTGGTGGACGGGCGCTCGTCGAGGATGCGGGCGAGGGTCACGGCCATCGCGTCGTACCCGCCGTCGCACGGCCGGTGCAGCAGCCGTACGCCCAGCTCCTGGGCGCGCGAGCGGAGTCCGTCCAGGGTGCGCTCGGCGAAACCGGTGTGCCGTTCGTACACCGCGGGGGCCTCGCCGATGACAGCGATGTCGCGGTGACCGAGTTTCGCGAGGTGTTCGACGCACAACGCGCCGGTGGCCCGGAAGTCGAGGTCCACGCAGGTCAGTCCGGAGGTGTCGGCGGGGAGGCCGATGAGTACGGACGGCTGGTCGGTGCCGCGCAGCAACGGCAGCCGCTCGTCGTCGAGTTCGACGTCCATCAGGATCATCGCGTCGGCGAGCCCGCTGCCGGTGACGCGGCGCACGGCGTCGGGACCCTCCTCGCCGGTGAGCAGCAGGACGTCGTACCCGTGGGTCCGCGCGGTGGTGGCCACCGCGATGGCGATCTCCATCATCACCGGCACGTACATGTCGGTGCGCAGCGGGATCATCAGCGCGATGATGTTCGACCTGCTGCTGGCGAGGGCGCGGGCGCCCGCGTTCGGGTGGTAGCCGAGCTCGCGGATGCTCTCCTCGACGCGCTGCCGGGTGCTCGTCGAGATGGACCGCTTGCCACTGAGGACATAGCTCACCGTGCTCGCCGAGACTCCGGCGTGCTGGGCGACCTCGGCGAGGGTGACCATCCAGCTCTCCAAGCTTTGTGAAGCGCTTCGACAGTGCGCAGTACGAACAGGTGTGGGTGGGGGTGGTTCGACAGTAGCTCCCCCGGGAGTGGGTGTCCATAGGTTGTCGAAGCGCTTCGACAGAGACTCTCGGGCCTTCTCCGCGCGAGGGAGGCGCCCGCGCCGACGGACCCGGTCCGGCCTGGCCCTTCACCGTCTCGGCGCAGTGCGACTCCCTGCCTACCACGACCCGGCCGCGGGCGACCACGGAACGGACGCGACGGACGCCAGGAGCGCGTCACGCGCGGGGACGCCGGGGCCGGCGCCGGCGGCCGGCCACCGGACCGCATGGCGTCCACATCGGCCGAACGGCCGCACGAGGGGTGGTGACCTCGCCCCGGATCAGGTACATACGATCGGGTAGCACCCGTCGGTAACCATACGGCCCCCAAGATCCCGATTCACGACGAGGTGAGCCTGATGTCCGCACCGTCCACCCAGCCCGTCGTCACCGAGCGCGAGGCCCGCGAGGTGGCGGAGGCCGCCCGCGAGCAGGACTGGCGCAAGCCCAGCTTCGCCAAGGAACTGTTCCTCGGCCGGTTCCGGCTCGACCTCATCCACCCCCACCCCATGCCCCCCGAGG
>NZ_RSAJ01001049.1 GCF_003933965.1 Streptomyces sp. RP5T | reverse complement strand
CCGGGAAGGGCCGTGCCGGGGCCGGTCCTCGGAGACGGGCCGGTGCCGGGGCCGGTCCTCGCAGAAGGTCCGTTGCCGAGGCCGTTCCTCGGAGACGGGCCGATGGCCGGACCAGGACCCAGCCCCGTGCCCCGGCCGTCGGCATCGCCCGTTCGTGCATGCATCGGAACTCCCCCGTTCTCCGCCCCGGCAGGAACACGCACCGCGTCCGGCCGCCTAGCCGAGCGGCTTTTCCAGGATCGCCTTGCGGTGGCTGAAGGTCTCCATGGAGTAGCGGCCGTGGTAGTTGCCCATGCCGCTCTCCCCGACGCCGCCGAACGGCAGGTCGGAGACGGTGAGATGGGCGAGGGGCAGGCCGTAGCCGAGGCCGCCGGAGGAGGTCTCGTCGGCGATGCGGCGCCGGGTCGTGTCGGAGTCGGTGAAGACGTACAGGGCGAGCGGCTTGTCGCGGTCGTTGATGAAGTCGATGGCGGCGTCCAGGCCGGGCACGGTGACGATCGGCAGGATCGGGCCGAAGATCTCCTCCTGCATCACGGGGGCCTTGGGGTCCACGTCGGCGAGGACGGTGGGCGCCATGTACTTGCTCGGACGGTCGCTCGTGCCGCCCACGACGGTGCGGCCCGAGTCGAGCAGCGCGGTGAGCCGGTCGAAGTGCCGTTCGTTGATGATGCGGCCGTACTCGCCGGAGTCGGCGGGGTCGCTGCCGTACAGCGTGTCGACGGCGTTCTTCAGCAGCGGCTCCAGGGCGGCCGCCGTCTCCGGGTCGGTCAGGACGTAGTCGGGGGCGACGCAGGTCTGTCCGGCGTTGAGGAACTTGCCGCGGGCCAGGCGGTCGGCGACGACGGTGAGATCGGCGTCGCGGTCGACGAACGCCGGGGACTTGCCGCCCAGTTCGAGGGTGACCGGGGTGAGGTGTTCGGCGGCGGCGCGCAGGACGACCCGGCCGACCGTGCCGTTGCCGGTGTAGAAGATGTGGTCGAAGCGCTCGGCCAGCAGGGCGGTGGTCTCGGGGATGCCGCCCTCGACGACGGCGACGGCGTCCGTGTCCAGGTAGGCAGGGAGCAGCCGGGCGACGGCGGCGGAGGTGGCCGGGGCCAGCTCGCTGGGCTTGGCCACCACCGCGTTGCCGGCGGCGAGGGCGCCGACCACGGGGGCGAGCAGCAGCTGGGCAGGGTAGTTCCAGGGGGCGATGACGAGGACGACGCCGAGCGGGTCGTACTGCGTCCAGGCGCTCGCGTCGGCGCCGAGGTGGGCCGGGACCGGGGCGGACTCGGGGCGCAGCCAGTCGGTGAGGTGGTCCAGGGTGTGGTCGATCTCCCGGATCGTGAAGTCGATCTCGGTGCGGAAGGCCTCGGTGGAACTCTTGCCCAGGTCGGCGTGGAGGGCGGCGGCCAGGTCGGCGCCGTTCTCCGTGAGCAGGTCGCGCAGCCGGCGCAGCTGGGTCGTACGCCACTCGACGGGCTTGGTGCGGCCGCTGCGGAAGGTGGCCCGCAGTCGGGCGACGACGTCGGCGGGCTG
>NZ_RSAJ01001048.1 GCF_003933965.1 Streptomyces sp. RP5T | reverse complement strand
GCCGACGAGCGGGATCACGGCGAAGCCGACGAAGACCACCAGCGCGGGCGCGGCCAGCCACGGCAGGATGCCGCGTGCCTCGCGCCGCGGTGGATGGCCGGTGAGTGCGCTCATTTGGCGGTGACCGTCGACCGGCTTACCGCTCAGCAGCTCGGTCGCCCGCGCGGCGACCCGCACCTCGGCCTCGCGGTCACCGTGGTTGATCAGGAAGAGGTAGTCCGCGTCCCGGCCTCTGCGCAGTACCGCCTCCACCCCCTGCGGTGTCTCGCGCACCGGCTCCACGCCCGCCTCGGTGCGGATGCGGTCCAGCAGGCCGGCGAGGGTGGTCGGGTCGGGGTGGGTGGCCAGGTACCAGGCCACGCCCTGGCCGTAGGGGTGGCGGGTGACCGCCGGGACTCCCGTCAGCGGGCCCGAGGTGTACGAGGTCACGACCTCCGCGCCGGTCGGCCGTACCCGCTCCGACCACAGGGACGCCGTACCGCCGCCGGTGAGCCCCAGGGACTCCCCCGGCAGCAGCGGGAACAGTTCGTCGGTGTTGACGCCCAGGGCCTCCCGGAACGCGCCCGGGTAACCGCCCAGGCGGACATGGCAGTTGGTGTCGACGGTCCCGCTGTGGAAGCCGACGACCAGTGTGCCGCCGTCCGAGGCGAAGCTTCTCAGGTTCTCCGCGCCCTCGTCGTCGACCAGGTAGAGGGCGGGGGCGAGGACGAGCCGGTAGGCGGACAGGTCCGCGTCGGGGCGGACGAAGTCCACGGCCACGCCGGAGCGCCACAGCGGCTCGTACCAGGAGCGGACCAGGTCCAGGTAGCGGACCGACTCGCTGGGCTGGGAGGGGAGTTCGAGGGCCCAGCGGGCGTTCCAGTCCCAGACGACGGCGACGGACGCGGGGCTCACGGCGCCCCGTACCTCCGCCAGCGCCCTCAGGTCCGCGCCCAGCGCCACCACGTCCCGCCAGATCCGGCTGTCGGTGCCGGCGTGCGGAAGCATCGCCGAGTGCCACTGCTCGGCGCCCGCCTTGGCGGCCCGCCACTGGAAGTAGGCGATGCCGTCGGCGCCCCGGGCGACGTGGGCCAGGGCGTTGCGTCGCAACTCGCCCGGGTCCTTGGCCCTGTTGACCGGCTGCCAGTTCACCGCGCCGGTCGAGTGCTCCATCAGCAGCCAGGGGCCGCCGGCCAGCGAGCGCACGAGGTCCCCGCTGAGCGCGATGTCGATCTGCGACTCGGGGTCGGTGGAGCGCAGGTAGTGGTCGTTGGAGACGACGTCCAGCTCCGGTGCCCAGCGCCAGTAGTCGAGCGCGTCGAAGTTGTACATCACCATGAAGTTGGTGGTGGCGGGCACCGAGGGAGCGGTCTCCCGCAGCACCTCGCGCTCCGCCCTGCACAGCGACAGCAGTTCGTCGGAGCAGAAGCGGCGCCAGTCGAGCTGGTGGGTGGGGTTCGGGACGGCTCCGGTGGCGCGGGGCGGGATGATCTCGTCCCAGTCGTAGTACCACTGGCTCCAGAAGGTGGTGCCCCAGGCG
>NZ_RSAJ01001047.1 GCF_003933965.1 Streptomyces sp. RP5T | reverse complement strand
CCACCGACCCGAGCCCCTGCCCGGTCACGGCGACCAGCTGGCTGGTGCTCAGCGGGGAGTCCAGGAGCACCAACACCCGGGCCCGCCCGGCCCCGAGCAGCGTGCCGAGACTCGCGGGTACGCTCCGGGCCCCCGGGTCGGTGAGCACGCCCGCGCACCCGTACACGAGGGCGTAGCGCCCCGGCTCCTCCCACGTCGCCCAGCCGCGCCCCGGCGTGACCGGGACGAAGACGAGTTCGGCGCCCCGGATGTCACGCGGCGGACGCTCGTGCCGGTTCACCTGGAGCCGGTTGTCGCCGAGCCAGCGGGTCTGCCCCGGCAGCAGGGAGTCGATGACGGCCGCCCAGCCGCCCCGGCTCACCTGCGCGGTCCGGGCCACCACGTCCGCCTCCAGGATGCGGCGCCGACGGTCCCAGTACGGCCGTACGGTCGCCGTCCAGACGTGGGCCAGGAGCTCGGCCGCCCGCTCCGGGAGGTCGTCGCGGTCCAGGGCGGCGGGCAGCGGGCCGCGCAGCGAGACCCGGAGGTCCGCCCGCGCGCGAGCCGGGTCGCTCGCCCGGATGCGGGCCAGGGTCTCCTCCAGGGGCGCCCCCTCGCGCGGCAGGGGCGCGAGGAAGTCGGCGATCCAGGAGGTGCCCATCCCGGAGCGCACCAGCAGCGCGGACACCGGGTCGGACGCCAGGCGCGCCCGGTAGGCGGGCAGGTGGGCGCGGAGCCAGGCGTCCTCGCCCGGGTGGGCGCCGGTGCCCGTGTGCAGCAGCCGCAGGGACGCGAAGGTCTCGGTGAACGGACAGACCACGAACCGGCTGCGGACCAGGGTGTCGGCGCTGACCTGCCACCACCCCATGAACCCCCCAGGTCGTTTCGCGGACGCGCGAAAGACTAACCGTCACCCGCCGACCGCTCTGAGACTCCCCGCATGCGCAGCTACCGCGACCTCTTCCGCACCCCCGAGTACTCCCCCTTCCTCCTCTCCTTCGCCGGCTACGCGGCCGCCCAGACGATCGGCGGCCTCGCCCTCGGCACCCTGGTCTACCGGGCCACCGGCTCCCCGTTCCTGTCGGCGGTGAGCATGTTCGGGCCGCAGCTGGCGCAGTTACTGGGGGCCGCGTTCCTGCTCTCGGGCGCCGACCGGCTGCCCCCGCGGGCCGTCCTGACCGTCATCCCGCTCGCCTTCGCGGCCGGTACGGCGGTCCTGGCACTGCCCGGTCTGCCGGTCTGGGCGGTCTTCGTCGTCCTGCTCCTCCAGGGACTGGTCGCCTCCCTGGGCGGGGGAGTGCGCGGCGGCCTGATGAACGAGATCCTCCCCAAGGACGGTTACGTCCTGGGCCGTTCGGTCTTCAACATGCTCTGGGGCCTCATCCAGATCACCGGGTTCGCGGCGGGCGGCGCCCTCCTGACACTCCTGTCCCCGCGCGCCTGCCTGCTCCTGACGACCGCGTTCTATCTGCTCTCGGCCCTCGTCACCCGCCTCGGTCTCACCGCCCGCCCACCTCGCGCGGCCGGCCGCCCGTCCCTC
>NZ_RSAJ01001046.1 GCF_003933965.1 Streptomyces sp. RP5T | reverse complement strand
CGACGCGCACATCTCAATCAGCAGCCAGGGCGCCCCGGAGAGCCGGACGGCCACTCCTTGGGAGCCACTGAAGGCAAGACCCCATAAGCCACATCCGGCCCTCCCGGGCCGCCTAACAACTTACGGAGACCCCGTGACCGCACGAGGCCCCGGCATGACCCGATACATCCGGCACGCCGCCTTCTTCTGCGTCCTGCTGCTCGTGGCGCTCCTCGTCAACGCGACCCGCGTCCAGGTCTTCCAGGCCCGCGTCCACGACGAGAACCCGGCCAACCGGCGGGAGAACATCGCCCGTTACGGCCGCGAGCGCGGCGACATCCTGGTCGGCGGGCGTCCGGTCACCGGATCCCGGGACACCGGGGAGCAGCTGCGCTACGAACGGACGTACCGGGACGGGCCCTTGTACGCGCCGGTCACCGGCTTCGCCTCGCAGGAGTACGGCACGACACTGCTGGAGCACGCCGAGGACGCGGTCCTGTCGGGCTCGGACCCGATGCTGACGCCGTTCCCGCTGTGGAACGACTTCACGCGCAGGCGCGCCCCGGGCGGGGACGTCGTCACGACCCTCGACGCGGCCGCGCAGAAGGCGGCCTTCGACGGGCTGGACGGGCGCAAGGGCGCGGTGGCGGCCGTGGAACCGGCGACGGGACGCATCCTCGCGCTGGTGTCCTCGCCGTCGTACGACCCGGGAGTGCTGTCGGGCAACAGCGCCGGGGTGGGCCGCTCCTGGACCTGGCTCAACGCCAACCCGGACAAGCCGATGCTCAACCGGGCGGTGCGGCAGACCTATCCGCCGGGTTCGACGTTCAAGGTGGTCACCGCGGCGGCCGCGCTGGACGCCGGGGTGGTGAGGGACGTGGACGCGCCGACCGACTCGCCGGCCCCGTACACCCTGCCCGGCACCACCACCTCGCTCAGCAACGAGTCCGAGGGCTGTGAGGACCTGTCCCTGCGGGAGGCCTTCCGATGGTCGTGCAACACGGTGTTCGCGAAGCTCGGCGTGGACGTGGGGGTGGGCGACATGACGGCCACCGCGCACGCCTTCGGCTTCAACGACTACGCGCTGCGGATCCCCTTCTCGGTGGCCCGCAGCACCTTCGACCCGACCGTCGACAGGGCTCAGCTGGCCCTGTCGTCGATCGGCCAGTACAACACCCGTGCGACGCCACTCCAGATGGCGATGGTGTCGGCGGCCGTCGCCAACGGGGGGCGGATCCGCAGGCCCTATCTGGTGGAGCGGACCACCACGGCCGGGGGCAGCGTCGTGGCCACGGCGGGCCCGCGTCCGGAGCGGCAGGCGATGACCCCGGCCACGGCCGCGGTGCTGAAGGAGCTGATGACCCAGGTGGTGACCGAGGGCACCGGCACCAACGCGGCCATCCCCGGCGCGATCGTCGGCGGCAAGACCGGCACCGCCCAGCACGGCATCGGCAACGCCGGGATGCCGTACGCCTGGTTCGTGGCGTGGGCGCAGGGCGAGCGGGACGTGCAGCCCGGGGTCGCGGTGGCCGTGGTGGTGGAG
>NZ_RSAJ01001045.1 GCF_003933965.1 Streptomyces sp. RP5T | reverse complement strand
GCTGGTCCCTCGTCACGGCAGGTGGCGGTTCGGGGCCTTCGCGCGGTCCGCGTGTTCGTCCAGCACCAGCACGTCCACGCCCTTCGCCGTGAGCAGGCCCGTCCCGTCGGCCCCCTCGACGAACGTGTCCGGCTCCCGCCACGCCGTCACCACCCGCCGTACGCCCGCGTCCAGGATCAGCCGGGCGCAGGGGGCCGGGCGGGAGGCGCGGTGGGTGCAGGGTTCCAGGCTGGTGTAGACGGTGGCCGTGGCCAGGCGGGGATCGGCCGGATCGAGCTTGGCCAGCGCGGCCTCCTCCGCGTGGACGACCGGGTCGCCGCCCTCCCGGGAGTGGCCGCGCGCCAGCTCCGTGCCGTCGGCGGCCACCACGACCGCGCCCACGCTGAACGCCGTTCGCGAGGGCGGGCACTGAGCCGCCAGCTCGCAGGCCAGCGCGAGCCAGTGGTGGTCCGCGGCGGTGGCGACCAGGCCCGTGCCGGGGGCGGTGGGCTCGTAGCGCATGAGGACCACGTCCTCGATACGGCGGCTCTCCACGAGCCGGAGACGGCCGCCCTGGTAGCCGCCCGGGCCGAAGAGGCGGGGGGCGTCCGGATCGCCGACGAACAGCGGGGCCAGCACCAGCTGCACCTCGTCGGCCAGGCCCTGCTGGAGCAGCTGGGTGTGGATCCGGCCGCCGCCCTCCACCATCAGCCGCTCCACCCCGCGCTCCTCGCGCAGGTGCTCCAGCAGCCGGTGCCAGTCCAGTTCGGGTCCGAGCGGCACGATGTCGGCGGCCACGCCCAGCGCGCCGGCCCGCTCCGCGCCCTCGTCCGTCGTGTAGAGGAGCTTCTCGCCGCCGGTGTGCCAGAAGTTCGCGGCCGGGTCCAGCTCGCCCGAGCCGCTGACCGTGACCTTCAGGGGGTACGGCGGCTTCCCGGCGGCGATCCGGGCCGCGCGGCGCTCCTCGGAGTTGACCAGGAGCCGGGGGTTGTCGGCGCGGATCGTGCCCGCGCCGATGAGGATCGCGTCCACGGAGGCGCGGACCTCGTCGACGCGGTCGAAGTCGGCCGGGCTGGAGAGGAGGAGACGGTCGGGGCCGGTGTCGTCCAGGTAGCCGTCGAGGGAGACCGCGGCGGAGAGGAGGACGTAGGGGTGGGGCATGGAGGGGCTCCCCGGCGGGTCGAGGGACGGCGGGCTTGGTTCAAGTTTGAAGCAAACCTACACTGGGGGCATGACGACCCGCTGGCTCAGCCCCGACGAGCAGCGAGCCTGGCGTGCGTACATCGCCGCCTCGCTCCTCCTGGAGGACACCATCGACCGGCAGCTCCAGCAGGAGGCCGGCATGCCCCACCTGTACTACTCCATCCTGGCCAACCTCTCCGAGACCCCGGAGCGCCGCCTGCGGATGACCGAGCTCGCCGAGGGCCTGAAGATCACCCGGCCCCGGCTGACGTACGCCGTCGCCCGGCTGGAGAAGGACGGGCTGGTGCGGCGCGAGAGCTGCCCGTGGGACAAGAGGGGCAGCGTCGCGGTCCTCACGGACGAGGGTATGG
>NZ_RSAJ01001044.1 GCF_003933965.1 Streptomyces sp. RP5T | reverse complement strand
GCGAGGGACAGCAGCCAGACGGCGGCGCAGATCGTGCGCAGGCCGGGGAGGTGCACGGGGAGCGCGACGCCGGCGGTGGCGACGATCGCGGTGCCCATGACGCAGGCGTACCAGTTCGGCCCGAGATGACGGACGGCGGTGACCATGTCCCGATGGTGTCTCGCGGGCAGGCCGGCGACCAGGGAGGACGGTTCTATGAGGGCATAAGCTGTCTTTATGAGCGGTGTGGAGGAGCGAGGGGCGGCGGTGAGCGGAGGGCTGTCCCACCGGGTGCCGGATCTGGGCGCACTGGAGCTGCTGCTCGCCGTGGCGCGGCTGGGCAGCCTGGGCGGGGCGGCGCGGGAGCTGGGCATCACCCAGCCGGCGGCGAGCAGCCGCATCCGCTCGATGGAACGGCAGCTGGGCGTGGCCCTGGTCGACCGCTCGCCCCGCGGCTCCCGGCTCACGGACGCCGGGGCGCTGGTGACCGACTGGGCGCGGCGGATCGTGGAGGCGGCGGAGGCGTTCGACGCCGGGGCGCAGGCGCTGCGGGTCCGCCGGGACTCCCGGCTGCGGGTGGCGGCGAGCATGACGATCGCGGAGTACCTGCTGCCGGGCTGGCTGCTCGCGCTGCGCGCGGGGCGACCGGACACGGCGGTCTCGCTGCACGCGGGGAACTCGGCGACGGTCGCGGAGCGCCTGCTGTCCGACGAGGCCGACCTGGGCTTCGTCGAGGGCCTGACGGTCCCCTCGGGACTCGACTCGGTGGTGATAGCCCACGACCACCTGATCGTGGTGACCGCCCCGGGCCACGCCTGGGCCCGCCGCCGACGCCCCCTGGAGGCCGCCGAACTGGCCTCGACCCCCCTGATCCTGCGGGAGAAGGGCTCAGGCACCCGCCAGGTCCTGGACGCGGCACTCGGCGGCCTCGCCCGCCCCCTGATCGAGCTCTCCTCCACCACGGCGGTCAAGGCGGCGGCGGTCGGCGGCGCGGGCCCGGCCGTCCTGAGCGAACTGGCGGTGGGCGAGGAACTGTCGATGCGCCGGCTGGTCCGGGTCCCGCTGCAGGACGTCTCCCTGGCCCGCGACCTGAGAGCGGTCTGGCCCACGGGCCACCGCCCGGTGGGCCCGGCGAGAGACCTGCTGTCGCTGACGCGCTCCTAAGCGCGGACGGCCGCTGTGACCAGGGCCCGCATCACCCGCAGGTCCTCGTCCATCTCCGGATGCCACTGGACCCCCACCACCCAGTGCGGGCCGGGGAGTTCGGCGGCCTCGATCGTGCCGTCCGGGGCGTAGGCGGAGGGGAGGAGGCCCTCGCCGAGGCGGTCCACCGCCTGGTGGTGGTAGGTCGGTACCGAGGTCTCCTCCGGGACGAGGTCGCCGTAGACCGTGCCCGGTACCGGCTTGACCGGGTGGCGGCCGAAGACGCCGGGGGTCGCCGCGTGGCCGTCGATGTGCTGGGTGAGGGTGCCGCCCAGGGCCACGTTCAGGAGTTGCAGGCCGCGGCAGATGCCCAGCAGGGGGGTGCCCGAGGCCAGCGCCGCCCGGATCAGGGC
>NZ_RSAJ01001043.1 GCF_003933965.1 Streptomyces sp. RP5T | reverse complement strand
GCGTCCGTGGACGGCGCTGGCCGCGATGTAGCCCAGCGAGGCGGCGGGCCGCGTCAGGTCGAAGGCGATGGTGACCATGCGTCCGCCCGGCTTCAGCATCCGCCGTACGGTACGCAGGTCGGTGCCCGCCGTGTCGAGGACCACGTCGAACAGCCCCAGTTCCGCAGGGGACACGGTCCGGTGGTCGACGGCGTGGTGGGCACCGAGCGTACGGACGAAGTCGAGGTTGGCAGCGCGGGCCAGGGCCGTGACCTCGGCACCGTACGCCTGTCCCAGCTGGACGGCGGCGTTGCCGACGCCGCCCGCCGCGCCCCGTACAAGCAGCCGTTCGCCGGGGCGCAGTGCGGCCTTGTCGCGGAGGGCCGTGACGGCCGTGGTGGCCACCGGCAGCGCGGCAGCGGCTACGAGGTCCAGTCCGTCCGGGACCCGGCCGAGCCGCTCGGGCCGTACCGTCACGTACTCGGCGGCGCTACCGAATCCGGAGCTGCGGCCCAGGACGCCCCACACCTGGTCGCCGACCGCGACGCCGGTCGCGCCGGTGCCGAGTGCGGCGATCTCGCCAGTGAAGTCCAGCCCGATGCGCTGCGGGAACTTCCGGCCGGTGATGAGGCGGGCCCGCCCGGAACGGGCCGCCAGTTCGCCGCCGTTCACGCTGAACGCGCACACGCGCACGAGGACCTCGCCGGGTGCCGGTCCGGGACGTGGCACCTGGCCCACATACAGCACCTCGGGGCCGCCGAAGCGGTCGAACAGTACGGCTTTCATTGTGCGGTCGTCCATCGTTGCGTTCTCACCTTCGCCACCAGTGGCCGTGCGGGGGATCGTGGCGCCGAGCGTAGGCTGGCAAGCGGACGAGATCGTCCATTTGACCGGAGGTGAGAGACAGCGGTGGGGGAATCCTCTCGGATCGCGGGGCAGGACAGTCTGCGGGCGGACGCCCGGCGCAACCGGCGGCGCATCCTTTCGGCTGCCCGCGTGGTCTTCGCCGAGCACGGCATCGACGCGCCCATGGCGACCGTGGCCCGGCGGGCGGGGGTCGGCGTGGCGACGCTGTACCGGCGTTTCCCGACGCGGGACGCACTGGTGCGGGCCGCGTTCGCGCACCAGATGGACACCTGCGCTCGGGCGCTCACCGAGGCGCTGGCCGACCCTGATCCGTGGCAGGGCTTCCAGCGACTGGTCGAGACGGTCTGCGAACTACAACGGGAGGAACGGGGCTTCCCGGCCGCGTTCGTCGCGGCCTTTCCGGACAGCACGCGAGAACACGCGCAGGTACGGGAACAGGCCGAGCGGGACTTCATGACCCTGGTCCGCAGGGCTCAGGCGGCTGGCGTGCTGCGGGCCGACTTCCACCCCTCCGACTTTGCCGTGGCCCTGTTGTCCCACTGCGGTCTGGTCACCGCATTGCCGGATGACCGTGCCGCGTCCCGGCGTCTGGTGGCGTACTTGCTCCAGTCGTTCCGCGTCGAGGCGGCCCACGGAGCGCTGCCGGCGCCGAGCGCACTGTCGCTGCGCAGTCTTCCGCTCGCGGCCCACGGCTCC
>NZ_RSAJ01001042.1 GCF_003933965.1 Streptomyces sp. RP5T | reverse complement strand
GTGTCGGGGTCGTGCACGGCCGCGGGGTGGGTGTCGGTGTGGGCGGCCAGGTGCTCGAGGTGGTCCAGGACCGTCTGGGCGGCGGCCCGGCGCCGGGCGAGGGCCAGGTCGTCCAGGGGCAGGGGCCAGACCTGGTCCTCGGTCCGGCTGAGCAGCGCGGGGTTCTCCGCGTTCTCGGCGGGCTCCTCGGCCCACGCCTCGATCTCGCCGTGGCCGGCGGTGCAGTGGTCGTGCAGGGCCTGGAGGAAGTCGGAGGGTCCTCGTGGCTTCTTCTGGGTGGGCCCCCACCAGTGGCCGGAGCCGAGCAGGAGGGACCGGGGCCGGGTGAAGGTGACGTAGCCGAGGCGGAGTTCCTCGGTGTGCTGGTGGTCCTTCATGGCCTCGTGGAAGGCCTTCATGCCTCGCGCGTCCCAGGAGGTGATGTCGGGGAGGGTCTCGGTGTCGCCGCGCAGCGCGTGCGGCAGCACCTTGCCCTGGGCGGTCCACTTCTCGCGTCCCTGGGTGCTCGGGAACGTCCCGGTGACCAGGCCGGGAACGGCGACGACGTCCCACTCCAGGCCCTTGGACTTGTGAGCGGTGAGCACCTTGACGGTGTTCTCGCCGCCGGGCAGGGCGTTGTCGAGGCCCTTCTCGTACTGGGCGGCGGTGCGCAGGAAGCCGAGGAAGGCCAGGAGGGTCGCCTCGTTGTCGCCGGCCGCGAAGGAGGCGGCGATGTCGAGGAAGTTGGACAGGGTCTCGCGGCGCCGGGCGGCCAGGGCGTGCGGGGACGCCGACAGCTCGACCTCCAGGCCGGTGACGGCGAGGACGCGGTGCAGGACGTCCATCAAGGGGTCGGCGAGCGAGCGGCGCAGGTCGCGCAGTTCGGCGGCCAGGCGCGCGAACCGTACGCGCGCGTCCGGCGAGAAGGGCAGCCCGTCGTCGTCCTCGTCGGCGCTGTGCAGGGGCGTCTCCAGGAAGGTCTCCAGGGCGTCGGCGAGCGATATCACCTCGGCCGGGTCGACCCCCTCGACGGCCTCGGCGAGGCGGCGGTCGGGGTCGTCGTCGCCGTCCACGCGCGTGTGGGACACCAGACGCCGGGCGCGCCTGCCGAGGAGGGCCAGGTCGCGCGGGCCGATGCGCCAGCGCGGGCCGGTCAGCAGGCGGACCAGGGCGGCGTTGGCGCCGGGGTCCTGGAGGACCTCGCAGACGGAGACCAGGTCGGCGACCTCGGGCAGGTGCAGCAGCCCCGAGAGACCGACCACCTCCACCGGGACGTCCCGCTCGACGAGGGCGCCCTGGATCTCGGCGAAGTCGGTCGCGGTACGGCACAGGACGGCGATCTCGCCGGGCTCCTTCCCGGTCCGTACGAGGTGGGCGATCGAGTCGGCGAGCCAGTCGATCTCCTCGGCGTGGGTGGGCAGGAGGGCGCAGCGCACCAGGCCGTCGCGTTCGGCGCCGGGTGCCGGGCGGAGGGCCTCCACGCCCGCGTGCATGGCGCGCAGGGGTTCGGCGAGGCCGTTGGCGAGGTCCAGGAGGCGGCCGCCGCTGCGGCGGTTCTCGCTGAGCGCCTGGCG
>NZ_RSAJ01001041.1 GCF_003933965.1 Streptomyces sp. RP5T | reverse complement strand
CTCCACCCCCGCCGCGGATGCCGCCGGTACCGACTGGCTCCGCCTCGACCAGCAGATCTGCTTCTCGCTGAACGCGGCCTCCCGCGCCTTCGGCAGCGTCTACCGCGTGATCCTCAAGGATCTGGGGATCACCTACCCGCAGTACCTGGTGCTGCTGGTGCTGTGGGAGCACGGCGACCTGCCCGTCAAGAAGCTCGGCGAGCACCTGCGGCTCGACTCGGGCACGCTCTCCCCGCTCCTCAAGCGGCTGGAGGCGGCCGGCCTGGTCCGGCGGGAGCGCAGCGTCCGCGACGAGCGTTCGGTGGAGGTGCGGCTCACGGAGGAGGGCGTCGCCCTGCGCGAGCGCGCGGAACAGGTGCCCCGCCGGATCGTCTCGGCGACCAGCTTCGACGTGGACGAGATCCGCGACCTGCGAGCCCGCCTCGACCGGCTCACCTCCGCCCTGGACGCGGCGGTCCACGCCGAACTGCCCGACGAGGGCTGAGCGGGGCGCCGGCGAGCGCCCGGAGTCCGACAACCTTACGTGTCAATCCCTTCACGCATGGTGACGCCGACAGTGCCCGTCCGGTCCCGCCGCCTGGTTCACTGATACGCGGACACGGGTCAACCGAAGAGGGGACGGCCGTACATGACCTGGCTGATCACCGGCGGCGCCGGCTACATCGGGGCGCACGTCGTGAGGGCGATGACGGAGGCGGGCGAGCAGGCGGTCGTGTACGACGACCTGTCCACCGGCATCGCCGAGCGCGTGCCGGCCGACGTGCCGCTGGTGACGGGTTCCACGCTGGACGCCGAGCGGGTCGCGCACACCCTGGCGGACCACGAGGTCACCGGAGTGGTCCACCTCGCGGCGAAGAAGCAGGTCGGCGAGTCGGTGGACCTGCCGCTGCTCTACTACCGGGAGAACGTCGAGGGGCTGCGCGTCCTTCTGGAGGCGGTGACGACGGCCGGCGTCCCCACCTTCGTCTTCTCGTCCTCCGCCGCGGTCTACGGCATGCCGGACGTCCCCCTGGTGACCGAGCAGACCCCGTGCGCGCCGATGTCCCCGTACGGCGAGACCAAGCTGGCCGGGGAGTGGCTGGTGCGTGCCACGGGCCGCGCGACCGGGCTCTCCACCGCCTGCCTCCGCTACTTCAACGTGGCGGGCGCGGCGAGCCCCGAACTGGCCGACACCGGCGTCTTCAACATCGTCCCGATGGTCTTCGAGAAGCTGACGCAGGACGCGGCCCCGCGCATCTTCGGCGACGACTACGACACCCCCGACGGCACCTGTGTCCGCGACTACATCCACGTCGCCGACCTGGCCGAGGCGCATGTGGCCGCGGCCCGCACCCTGCAGGCCTCACCGGGACGCGACCTCACCGTCAACATCGGCCGCGGCGAGGGCGTGTCCGTGCGCGAGATGATCGACCACATCAACGCCGTCACCGGCTACGACCGCCCCCCGACGGTCACTCCCCGCCGCCCCGGGGACCCGGCCCGGGTCGTCGCCTCCGCCGAGCTGGCGGCCACCGAACTCGGCTGGAAGGCCAAGCACGGCGTCCAGGACATGAT
>NZ_RSAJ01001040.1 GCF_003933965.1 Streptomyces sp. RP5T | reverse complement strand
GCCCCGTCTCCGCCACCCGAGCCTGTCGCGGCAGCCGGCCCGGTCCCGGCCACCGCAGACGCCACGCCCCCGCCTGGCGGGCATGCCGAGGCGGGCCCCCTGGTCCGGCACCTCGCGGAACAGCGCGGCGTCGACCTGGAGACGCTCCACGGCTCCGGTCCCGGAGGGCGCGTCACCCGGACCGACGTCGAGAAGGCGACGACTGCCCGGTTCACGGCCCGGCCCCCGCGCGCCCGGGTCACCCCGCTCGCCCGGCGCCTCGCCGCGGAACTCGGCGTCGACCTGGCCACGGTGGCCGGGACGGGCAAGGACTCGGCCGTACGTGCCGCGGACGTACGCCGGGCGGCACCCGGCCCGGCGACACCCACCGCGCCCACCGGCGCACAGGTGCGTCCTCGCGCCGAACAGCCCGCCGTCGCGCCGCCGTCCGAAGAGCGGGCGACGGCCATGCGCCGGGCCATCGCCGGCCTGATGAGCCGCGCCAACCGGGACATCCCCCACTACTACCTCTCCACCACCGTGGACATGGCCGCGGCGACCACCTGGCTGCGCGAGCACAACCGGCACAGCCCGGTCGGTGAACGGCTCCTGCCTGCCGCCCTGTTGCTGAAAGCGGCGGCGCTCGCGGCCCGGGAGGTCCCCGAGCTCAACGGTTCCTGGTCCGACGACCGCTTCACGGCCGGTGACGGGGTGCACCTCGGCGTGGCCGTGTCCCTGCGCGGCGGCGGACTCGTCGCCCCCACGCTGCGCGACGCCGACACCCTCGCGCTGCCCCAACTGATGGCCGCCCTGAAGGACATGGTCACCCGAGCCCGGACGGGCAGACTGCGCGGTTCCGAGGTCTCGGACGCCACCATCACGGTCACCAACCTCGGTGATCAGGGGGTCGAAAGCGTTTTCGGCGTGATCTATCCGCCGCAGGTGGCCCTGGTCGGCTTCGGGCGGGTCGTCGACCGGCCGTGGGCCGTGGACGGCCTGCTCGGCGTACGGCCCGTGGTCACGGCGACCCTCTCGGCCGACCACCGGGCGACGGACGGCGCCGTCGGCGCCCGCTATCTCACCGCCGTCACCCGACTCCTGCAGAACCCGGAGCAGTTGTGAACATGAACCGAACCGAAGCACTCGACATGGTCAGGGAGTCGATCTCCCGTGTCGTCCCCGGGGCCGACGTCGCCGCCCTGGGACTCGACGACGCGTTCCGCGACGTGCTGGAGATGGACTCACTCGATTTCCTGAGTTTCGTCGAAGTCCTGAGCGAACGGTCGGGCGTCCGCATCGAGGACGAGGACACCCCCCGGCTCACCACGCTGTCCGACAGCGCCGACTTCCTGCTGGCCCGCGCAGTGCCGTCCGGCTGATCTGTGCCGGAGCGTCCGTCCGGCCGAAGGTCCGTCCTCCTGGCGGTCACCGCGGCAGCTCTCACGGGCAGCGGCATTGCGAGGCCCGCCGACCCCCCGCGCCTCGCGGACCTGCCGTGGTGGCCTCGACCGCGGTCGGCGCACTGCTCCGGCGTGGCATCGGCGTCGCCGTCGTCCTCGGCACCCCGCCCTGCTCACC
>NZ_RSAJ01000103.1 GCF_003933965.1 Streptomyces sp. RP5T | reverse complement strand
GCGCTGGGGCTGCCCTTCGGGGGCGGAGAACAGCGAGGTCAGATCGATGAGAGGGGGTCCTTTCTTCTACAGCTTGGTCATCTTCGAGTACGGGCTCAGGATCCGCATCTGCGACGAGCCGAAATCGACGAGCACCGCGATTCCGTCCTCGACGCCGATCACGCGGCCGAGACCGTACATGTCGTGTGTGACCTGGTCGCCCACGGCGAAGTGCTTGGGAGCGGGTGCGACCGGTGCCTTGAAGGGGCTGGTGGGCAAGTGACGCTTCGGTGCAGCAGGCTTTGTCATCCTCCTCAGTATGCGCCTACGGCCGCCCGGCCCGCGCCCTCTGTCCAGGACCGATACGAACACGCAACGGGCCGCGCGCCGCGGAGGCCCCGGCCGGGAACGCCTCCGACATCCCTGAGTGCCTGGTCACACCCTGTCCCGAGCACCCACCGACTACCGGATCGAATGCCCCGGCGCGGCGCGTCGAGTCCACACGGGGCCACGAAAACATCCCGCCGGCATGGCACGGGTCGGCACCGAGACCGCCCTGCTCCTGAGCGGCTGGCCGACCTGCCGGGCCGCTGCGAGGGGGGCGGGCGACGGGATCCGGCGGCGGTGGCGAGGCCGGAGACAGTGCTGCCGCACGGGTCTGCGCAGGTCATCGACCGGCGCCGCCAGCTCGCTGTCAGCCAGCGCCCCCGAGCCGCGGGATCCGACGACCGACGCCGTCGGCAGGGGCTGCGGCAGGTCGTCTACGGGAGACGTCGGGCGCCTCCGGTTGACGGCGGGTCCTGATGGTTGCCTGGCCTTGCCCGCTGCGCGTCTGCCACGTGGTGCTCGCCCGAGGGCCGTCGGCAGGGGCTGCGGCAGGCCGTCGAGCGTCTCCGGTTGCGGGCCGTCCTGATCAGGGCGGCTGGGCTCAGCTGCGTAGCGTGCCCATTTCTGCCATGAAGCCCGTGGGGTTGCTCTCGAAGCCGTGGATCAGCTGGGCGAAGTGCCAGGCGCCGGAGGTGTCCCTGGTGAACTCGGCGATCGTGGCGTCCGCGACCGTCGCGAAGTCGTCGGACAGCAGCTGCCGGTAGCCCTCGACCACGAGCACCCCGGCGTGCGAGAGGTCGCCGAAGGTGCGGGGGACGCCGTTCTGGTGGATGGCGACGCCGACGACCACCCGGCCGTAGGCGGACGACAGCCGCTCGAACTCCAGCTCCATCACCTCGACGTAACCGAGGCCGAGGCCGGTCTCGCTGTGCCGGGTCATGTTGATGGTGCCGTCCGGTGAGCGGCTCTCGGTGTGCACGACGTACTCGGGCCGCCCGTACGGGTCACCCGCCGGGTAGGTCGCGGCGATGATGTCGAGATGCCGGGCCGGTTCCCCGTAAGGACTCGGATCCCACTTGAGCCGTACCTGGACCTTGCCAAGTCCCGCACCATCGACACGCATCAAGCCGCTCCCCGTCGGAGTCGAGCCCGCTCTCCGAGCCCGCTTGCTGAAGTATGTTCTCCTGACGGCCTGTTGATACCTCCCTGACGGAAGACGTCAGCCGGTCGCCGCTCCCGAGCTGTGCCACAGGGCCGCCGTCTCCTCGGCGGCGCCGGGGGCCACGAGCAGCAACGGCTGGTTGTGGAAGGGGAGTTCGGGCAGGGCCACCGCTCCGGCCTCCCGCGCGATGAGCAGGGCCGGGAGGCCGTCGACCGCGTGGAAGCCGCCGATGGCCGCCGCGGTCGCGCGGCCCGCCGCGACCTGCGCGAGGGAGAGCGCCGTGGATCCCATCACGCGCACCGTGCAGTGCCGGTCGGCGAGTTCGGCGAGGAGGGTGTCCAGGCCCGGCCAGTGGGCGTGTGCGGCCCACTCGGTGAGGAAGAGGTGGCCGGTGAGGGTGGTGTGGGCGGCCGCGTGCACCCGGGTGCCGTTCAGATACGCCCCGCGGCCCCGGACGGCGGTGAACGTCTCGCCCCGCCACGGGTCCGCCACCACGCCGAGCAGCGGGGTGCCGTCGGCGGCAGCCAGGCCCAGGGAGAAGGAGCACCAGCCCAGCGCGTGGGCGTAGTTGGTGGTGCCGTCGACGGGGTCGACCACCCAGTGCGGGGCGCCCGGGGAGCCCTCCGTGGTGCCGTACTCCTCGCCGACGATCCCGTGGTCGGGGAAGGCCCGGCGGAGCACCTCGCGGGTGTGCGTCTCCACGGCCTCGTCGGTGGCGGTCACGATGTCCGCGGGCCCGTCCTTCTCCCGCACCTCGGCACCCGGGTCGCGGGGGCGCCGGATCGTCTCCGACGCCCAGGCCGCGAGTTCCGTCGCGACCTCCAGGGCCCTGTCGAGATCCACGTCAGCCATGCCGGCCACCCTACGGGCCGGGGTCCGGCGGTCGGCGACCTCCCGGTGAACCCCGGACGGCCACTGCCCCACCGCACCGTCCCTCTCAGGTCCCCTCGTCCCCGCTCACCGACGGTTGCAGCGGCAGCGCCGTGCGCACCTCGAAGCCGCCCTCCGGGCGCGGTCCCGCCCGCAGCTCGCCCCCGACGGAGTGGGCGCGTTCGCGCATGCCCATGACGCCGAACCCCTTGGCGGGCCCGGCGGCCGCGGTGGGCGGGCCCTCGTCGGTGACCGTGATGAGCAGGCGTGAGCCGTCGTAGACGAAGCGGACGTGCGCGGTCTGGGTGGCCGCGTGCTTGGTGACGTTGGTGAGCGCCTCCTGCACGATCCGGAACGCGGTCAGGTCCACGCCCGGGGACAGGGGCTGCGGTTCGCCCTCCGTGGTGACGGTGACGGTGATGCCCGCCGAAGCGCACGAGGAGACCAGTTCGGGCAGCCGGGCGAGTCCGGGGGCCGGTTCCAGCGGGGCGCCCTCGTCGTCGGTCTGTCGCAGCAGGCCCAGGGTGGCCTTCAGTTCGCGCAGTGCGGAGGAGGTGGTGCCGGTGAGGTCGTGCAGGATCCGCTGCGTCTGCGGCGGGTTGGTCAGCGCCAGGTGTTCGGCGGTGCCGGCCTGGGCGTTGGCGAGGGCCAGGTGGTGGGCGACGACGTCGTGCAGTTCCCGGGCGATCCGCATGCGTTCCTCGGTGACCCTGAGCCGCGCCTCCTCCTCCCGGGTGCGCTCGGCGTGGTCGGCGCGGGCCTGGGTGGCCGCGAGGTAGGCGCGCCGCAGCCGGGTCATGGTGCCGGCGGCCAGCGGGAGCATCAGCCAGAACACCGGACCGATGGTCCTCAGCAGGAGTCCCACATGGTTCATGGAGTCCGAGAAGGCCGCGGCGAGGGTCAGCACGACCATGGTCGGCAGGCCGTAGGCGCGGATGGTGCTGCGCCCGGTGAGCGTGGCCAGCCAGTACAGCGAGGCCATGACCGGTCCCAGCAGCAGGGGCGTCAGGAGGTATCCCTGCGCGATCACGATCGTGGCGCAGAGCGCGTTGACCACGACCGTGGTGCGCGGGTGGGTGCGGTGCAGGAGCAGGGCGAGGCAGGACACGCCCATGAGGACCACGGCCAGCCTGTCGTCGGCCGGCGGCTCGGCGCCGGGCAGCGTGAGCGAGGCGCCGAGCGTCGCGGAACCCAGCAGGGCGAGGGCCAGCGCGAGGTCGACGAGGAAGGCGTGGCGTTCCGAGAAGTCCTCCAGGCGGTCGGTGTAGCGCCGCTCCGGGCTGGTGGTCATCGTGGTCTCCGGTGGGTGGGCCTGGGCCCCATGGTGAGCGAAGGGGGCCGCCCGCGTCGTAGGACACGGGCGGCCCCTGGTGGGAGCCGGGTCAGACGCGCGCGGCCTCCTGGGGGGCGGGCGCGGGTTCCGGCAGGCCGGCGGCCCGGGTGAGCGCCTCGCCCTCGACGTCCACGCGGGGCAGGGCCCTCTCCAGCCACTTCGGCAGCCACCAGGCCCTGTCGCCGAGCAGGGCGAGCACGGCCGGGACGAGCGCCATCCGGACCACGAAGGCGTCGAGCAGGACGGCCGCGGCCAGGCCGAACCCGATCATCTTGATCATGGAGTCGCTCTCGCCGATGAACCCGGCGAAGACCGCGATCATGATCAGGGCGGCAGCCACGACCACGCGGGCGCTGTGCCGGAATCCGGAGGTCACCGCCTGGGCGGCCGTCTCGCCGTGGACGTACGCCTCGCGCATCCGGGAGACCAGGAAGACCTCGTAGTCCATGGCGAGGCCGAAGACGATGCCCACCAGGAAGATCGGCATCAGGCTCATGATCGGGCCGGTGGTCTCCACGCCCAGCAGTCCGGAGCCGTGGCCCTCCTGGAAGACCACGACGACCGCGCCGAGGGCGGCCAGGACGGAGAGCAGGAAGCCGAGGGCCGCCTTCAGCGGGACGAGCAGGGACCGGAAGACCACCAGCAGCAGCACGATCGCGAGGCCGACCACGACGATCAGGTACGGCACCAGCGCGGACTGCACCTTCTCGGAGATGTCGATGTTCAGGGCGGTGGTGCCGGTGACCTCGAAGGTGGCGCCGGTCGCGGACTCGACGCCGGGGCGCTCGCCGCGGATCGTAGTGACCAGGTTCTTGGTCCTCTCGTCGGTCGGCGCGGTGGACGGCACGACCGAGAAGACGGCGGTGTCGCCGGCCTCGTTGAAGCGGGCCGGGGAGACGGACACGACTCCCTCGGTCGCGCCCACCTCCTTCGCGATCGTCGCGGCCGCCCCCTTGGCGTCGTCGTCGCCCTTCGCGTCCACGACGACGGTCAGCGGGCCGTTGAAGCCCGGGCCGAAGCCCTCGGCGAGCGCGTCGTAGGCCCGGCGTTCGGTGGTGGAGGCCGGTTTGGCCTCGTCGCCGGGCATGCCCAGCTGGAGGGAGGTCATCGGCAGGGCGAGCGCGCCGAGGCCGAGCACGCCGAGGATCAGCACGGGCAGCGGGCGGCGCAGCACGAACCGGGCCCAGCGGGTGCCGCCGTTGTCCCTGCGCTCCTGCTCGACGCGGCCGCTCCTGCGGGCCCTGCGGCTGAGGACCGCGTTCGGCCAGAAGCCGAGGAACGCGGGGACCAGGGTCAGCGCGATCAGTACGCCGACGACGACCGCGCCGGCCGCGGCCAGGCCCATCTTGGTGAGCATCGGGATGCCGACCACGGAGAGTCCGGCGAGGGCGATGACGACGGTCAGGCCCGCGAAGACGACCGCGGAGCCGGCCGTGCCGACCGCGAGGGCGGTCGCCTCCTGGGGTGCCCGGCCCTTGGCGCGTTCCTCGCGGTAGCGGGAGACGACGAACAGGGCGTAGTCGATGCCGACGGCGAGGCCCAGCATCATCGCCAGGGTGCCGGTCGTGGTGGACAGGCCGAGGGCGTCGGACAGGGCGAGGATCGTGGCCATGCTGACGCCGACGCCGATGATCGCGGTCAGCAGCGGCAGTCCGGCGGCGGCGAGCGAGCCGAAGGTGACGAGGAGGACGACCGCGGCGATCGCGACACCGATCACCTCGGCCGCGCCGCCCGCGCCGCCGCGGTCGTCCATGGCGGTGCCGCCCGCGTCGACGGTCAGCCCGGCGTCCCGGGCCTCGTCGAGGGCCTTCCGCAGCTGTGCCTTGCTCGCGTCGGTGAAATCGTCGGCGGCGACCTTGTAGGTGACGGTGGCGTACGCCGTCGTGCCGTCCTTGCTCACCGCCTTGGCCTGGAAGGGGTTCACGGCGGACGCGACCTGCGAGCCGTCGGCCAGCTGGGCGACGGTGTCCTCGACGGCCTTCCTGTGTTCGGCGGCGGTGACCTTCTCGCCCCTCGGCGCGACGAAGACGACGCGGGCGGTCGCGCCGTCGGCCGTGGCGCCGGGGAAGCGCTCCTCCATGAGGTCGAACGCCTTCTGGGACTCGATGCCCGGCATCGAGAACCCCTCGTCGGCCGCGCCGGGCGCCTTCAGGGCACCCAGTCCGACGGCGGCCAGGACGGCCGCCCAGACCAGGGCGACGTACCAGCGTCGCCGGAAGGCCAGGCGGCCCACTCGGTAGAGGAAAGTAGCCACGGCGAGGGTCTCCACATCTGGTGCCGGACGGTTGCTCCAGGCTGCCGGGACGAGGGCCCCGGCGTCGTCGTGCGCCTGCCGACAATCCCCCGTACTCGGAACGCAGTACGCGGCCGGGCCCGGATGGGACCCCGGGACGACGGCGGGGCGGTGGCGGGACGACGGCAGGAGGAGGGCGGGGCGGCGGGAACCGGTCCGCGGGTTTCGCTGTGTTCTCTCTGTGAGAGGACCAGTTCTTTGAGGCTTGACCAGCCCAAGGGGGAACAAGACAAGTGAAGTTCAGACGACTCGCACTCACCGGAGCCGCGGTGAGCGCGCTCGCCGTGACCTGTACCGCGTTTCCGCTCCCGGCGGCCGCGCAGGACACCGGGACCCTGCCCGCCCCGACCGTGCCGACCCTGACCTGGTCGGACTGTCAGGGCGGCTTCGAGTGCGCGAACGCCCAGGTACCGCTGGACTACCGGGATCCGCAGGGCAGGACCATCACCCTGGCGGTCATACGCAAGCCGGCGGCCGACCCCTCCCACCGCAAGGGAACGCTGTTCCTGCAGCCCGGCGGCCCCGGCAACTCCGGAGTGGACTTCGTCCGCAACAACCACGCGGACCTGCCGGACGAACTGCGCGACGACTTCGACGTGTTCGGCTACGACGTGCGGGGCGTCGGCCGCAGCTCGCAGGTCGTGTGCTGGGACGACCCGGCCTACACCAGCGCCGTGACCGCCGCCAAGGGCGTCCCCGGCCCCGACGCCTACGAGCCCGCGGTCCGGCAGGCCGCCGACTTCGACCAGGCATGCCAGGACAACGCGGGCGACCTACTGCCGTACGTCGGCACCCAGTACGTGGCCCGGGACATCGACCTGCTGCGCCAGGCGCTCGGCGAGGAGCAACTGACCTACTACGGGCGCTCGTTCGGCTCCTACATCGGTACGGTCTACGCCGCGATGTTCCCGAAGCGGGTCCGCGCGCTCGCGCTCGACGGCGCCTACGACCCGGAGCACTACACGAACCGGCCCTACGCCTACGACCGGCCGCAGTACCTCGCCCTGGACGGGGCGATGGGCCGCTTCCTGGACTGGTGCAAGGCCGACCAGGCCACCTGCGGCTTCGGCGACGGCGACCCGCGGGGGGCGTTCGAGAAGCTGAAGGCCGACCTGGACGCCAACCCGGTGCCGACGGCCAACGGGGGCCTGGCGAACGGCTACACGCTGGTCTACCGGCTGATGTTCAACATCAACGAGGGCAAGGTCATCTGGCCCTCCTTCGGCGAGGCGCTGCGCAAGGCACAGCTCCGCGACAGCACCTCGTTCCTGTTGCGGCCGCCGTCCCCGGCCAGCTTCGACTTCCTCAACCCGAACGTCGCGGTCGAGTGCGTCGACAAGAAGTACCCGAGCGACCCGGCCCTGCTGAAGCGCCAGGTCACCACCAACGCCCGGCTGGCCCCGCTGCTGGGCCCGGCCATGGCGTACGGGCCGCCCACCTACGACCACCAGCACGCCACGGCGTGCGTGCAGTGGAAGGGCGAGCACACCAGCCGCTACGGCGGCGGCTTCCACGCGAAGGGCTCCGCGCCGATCCTCGTCATCGGCAACACCGGCGACCCGGACACCCCGTACCAGGACGCGGTGGCCCTCTCCCGTGAGCTCGACAACGGCCGTCTGCTCACCTTCCGGGCGGAGGGACACACCGCCTTCAACCGCAGCGCGTGCGCGACGGACGCCATCACGCAGTATCTGGTGGACCTGAAGGTCCCGGCCCGCGGCGCGAGTTGCGCGGACGAGACCCAGCCGCCGTCGTCCACCCCGACGGTGGCCCCGCCCGGCACGACGCTCTCGGAACTGCGCAACGGCGTGAACGAGCGGGTCGACCGCATCGGCTCGCTGCGCTGACAACGTGCGAGGGCCCGGGTCTCACGGGGAGATCCGGGCCCTCCTGGGTGAGGGTTCGGCACCGTTGGTCGATTCTCGTGGAGCTTTCGTGGATACCCCCCGGTAGGCCATCCGGTGCACCGTTCTCGGCCATACCGGACTGATAGCTTCCGCCGCACCGGCCTGGGGGAACGTCAAAGCCGGTATTCCCACACCCTTTTCCCTGAATTACCGGACGGAATTCGTTGCGTACTTTCCGTGACAGCACCGGCGGAAGACACCGCTGGCGCGTACCGAAAAGCCGGCGCGGCCGGATAGCGGCGGCCGGCGCGATGTCCGTGCTCTCGCTGGCCCTGATCGCCCCGCTGGCCTCGGCGGCCCTGACCGATCCCGCCGACCCCACGCCCGCCCCGACGGCGGACCACCTCCTCGACACCTCGCAACTCCCCTCCGGCTGGCAGAAGTCCGGCGACCGGATCGTCACCTACGACGGCGACGGCACCGGACTGCACGTCCTCGTCGCCGACGCGGCCGACGCCTACAAGTGGCACACCGCGGCCACCCTCTCCGAGCCCGGCGTCGACACCGACCAGTGGATCGGCCAGACCTGTGTGACCGGGTCCGGCGACCGTGCGGTCGTGGTCTACGCGCCCCGGCAGGCCGTCAACGACCAACAGGGCTTCCAACAGGGCGCGTTCGCGGCCGTGGTGGACCTGGCCGACGGCCGGGTGACCAAGCTGCCCGAGCTGGTCTCCCTGGCCTGGTTCAACCCGGGCTGCGGCGACGGCGAACAGGCCGTGCTGACCCGGCCGCAGGGCGACGCCACCGAACTGCTCACCGTCGACACCGCGCGGGCGAAGCTGGTCCGGCAGCAGACCGTAGCCGGTCAGCTCACCTCCGCCGTGCCCTTCGGCGACGGGACCGCGGCCGCCCTCGGCGACTCCGTGGTCGCGGTGGACGCCAAGGGCGCGACCAGCACCCTGGCCAGGACGGACGGCACACCGTTCCGGCTGGTGCCGGACGCGCGCGGCGGGCTCGCCTACCAGGTCCCCACCGGGAAGAAGGTGCAGGTCCGGCGGGTCACCTCGACGGGCTCCGACCGGCTCCTGGGCTCCGGCGCGCTCGGCGCCCTCGCGGTGCACGGCAACGGCGGCCGGGTCTTCGTGACCGGCCGCGACGCCGAGAAAGCCGTCAAGCACTCGACACTGCCGAAGAGTTGGCGGACGCTGGACGTGCCCGCCTCCGCCGAGGTCTCCACCACCGGCTCGCTCGCGCTGACCTCCGTCGGCAACGGTACCGAGGCGGCGGGCGGCCGGAAGACGGCCGCGGACGTCGCGCAGCCGGTCGGCATCGACGCGGTGCTGCCCGGCAGCGACAGCAGTGTCGGGTTCAAGGTCGTGCCCAAGGCGGCGGCCCAGGGCTCCGAGCAGTCCCCGGCTCTGTCCGACGGGGTGCACACCGACAGCGTGAACCCCACCGGGGGCGTGTCCTCCGCCGACACCGACCCGGCGACCTCCACCACCGACCCCGACCGCGCCTGCGCCGTCACCCGCAACGACCCGGAGCTCCAGTCGCTCCAGCCCTCGACCGCCCAGGCCGAGTGGGCGACGGACCTCGCCGTGCAGGGCGCACTCGACGTGCGCCGCCGCAGCGGCTGGAACGGCAGCGAACTCCCGTCGTACACCCCGCAGGGCCTGTTCCCGTCGACCCCGCTCAAGGGCGGCGGCCGGGTGCCCGCGCAGATCATGCTCGGCGTGCTCTCCCAGGAATCCAACCTCCTCCAGGCGAGCTCCCGCGCGGCAGCGGGCGAGAGCGGCAACTTCGTCCAGGGCGGCTACTACGGCAACGCCGGCAGCGTCCACGCCGTCAACTGGGCCGCGGCGGACTGCGGTTACGGCATCGCCCAGGTGACCAGCGGCATGGCGAAGGCCGACACCGCCTACACCGCCGAACAGCAGCAGGCGATCACCGTGGACTACGCGGCCAACATCGCCGCCGGCCTCCAGATCCTCCAGGACAAGTGGAACCAGCTCTACGACAAGGGGCTGCTCGTCAACGGCGGCGACCCGAAGTACCTGGAGAACTGGTGGCTCGCGCTGTGGGCCTACAACAGCGGCTTCAATGCGCCCGGTTCGACCGACGCGGACGCTCCCTGGGGCCTGGGCTGGTTCAACAACCCGGCGAACGGCCTCTACCCGGCCGACCGCAAGATGTTCCTGTCCTCCGGCTACGACGACGCCCGCAACCCCAACCTGTGGACGTACCCGGAGCGGGTGCTCGGCTGGGCGGCCTACTCCCAGCAGAAGACCAACCCGGCGACCGGGGCGACGGTCCGGGCGTTCACCGTCGGCGACTGGCCCGCGGGCGCGCCGGCCGCCGAGCCCGCGCACGACACGTTCTGCAAACCCACGGTCAACGACTGCGACATCACCAAACCGCACAAGGTCGAGGGCTCGACCCAGCCCGAGGGGCCGTGCCAGCGGGACGACTTCAAGTGCTGGTGGAACCAGCCGGTGAACTGGACCGACTGCACGGCCACCTGCGGCACCGAGGTGCTGAAGTACCAGGCCGGTGACCCCGAGCCCAAGGTCGCGGCCCCGCACCCGGCCGCCTGCGCCTCCACCCTCCCCGCGAACGCCCTCATCGTGGACGACGTGCCGAACACGGTGAGGTTCCGGGTCGGCGACACCAACCCCTGCGCGGGGCAACGGAACTGGACCAGCCGGGGCACGCTGACGTTCACCTTCGGATCGGCGCAGCAGAACGGGGCGACCGTCCATCCCTCGAAGATCGACTTCCATCAGCTGGGGGCCGGATTCGGTGGGCACTTCTGGCTGACCCACACGCGGGTGCCGTCGTACACCGACTCGGTGGTCACCGGCACCTGGACGCCGGACCGCGAGCTCGGTGGCTGGGCCCGGGTCATGGTGCACCTGCCCGACCACGAGGCCAACACCCCGTCGGCCACGTACCGCATCGACCTCGGTGACGGCACGGTCGTGGAGAAGACGATCTCCCAGGACACCGGGGGCAGGAACACCTGGGTGCCGCTCGGTTCGTACGAGTTCAAGGGCACCCCGAGCGTCTCCCTGACCTCGGCCACGCCCGACGGCACCGGCGACGCCTCGATCGCCTGGGACGCACTGGCCTTCGTCCCCCTGAAGCAGAATCCGACGACCCCACCGAACTGACCACCACCCCGCGCCCCTTCGGGGGCGCGGGGAACTGCGCGACAAACCACGACGGCGCCGCATCCGGCAGCGAACCCGCACCACCTCAGGGGCGCGGGGAACTGCGCGACAAACCACGACGGACCCGCACCCGGCAACGAACCCGCACCCCCACGGCGCACCCCAGAGGGCTCAGCCCGAGGCCGCCCCCGACCGCGCCGCCTCCACGAACGCCGTGATCAGGGCCGGGTCCTTCACCCCCCGGCTCGCCTCCACGCCACTGGACACGTCGACACCCCAGGGCCGGGTGACATCCACCGCCTCTCGCACGTTCTCCGGCGTGAGCCCCCCGGCGAGCAGCCACTTCTCCCCCGCGGCCGCGACCTGCTTGCGCGACCAGTCCCACGCGATGCCGGACCCCGGCACCGGCGCGTCGAGGAGCAGCATGTCCTCGCCCAGCTCACCGCAGCGCGGCACCGAGTCGCCGAAGGCGGCGGCGCGGATCAGGGTCCAGCCGCCGGTCGCCAGCACGGCGTAGTAGTCGCGGTCCTCGGGCCCGTGCAGCTGGACCGCCCCGATGCCCGACTCCTCGGCCACGGAGCGCACATGGGCGAGGGGCTCGCGGCGGAACACGCCCACCGTCAGGACGCTCTCGGGGACCCTCGCGGCCAGCCGTGCGGCCAGGGCGGGCTCGATGCGGCGCGGGCTGTCGGAGAAGACGAACCCGATGGCGTCGGCGCCGGCCTCGACGGCCGTGTCGACGTCCTGCTCGGTCCTCAGGCCGCAGATCTTCACGAAGAGCGTCATGCCGCCCACCGTATCCAATTCGCATCCATGAACAACGATCACATACACAACCGTTGACGCGACCATGGCAAGCGCTTACCTTCCCAACGGTACGTGCCCCCGTCGCCGCACACCATGGAGACGAACGATGCACTTGAGACCAGTCATCGCGTCCGTCGGCCTCATCGCCGGCACGCTCGTCGCACTGTCCGGCACCACCGCCCAGGCCGCCACCACCCGCTACGAGGCGGAGACCTCCCCCGCCATCTGCACCGGAGCCGTGGAGACCGAGTACGCCGGCTACTCCGGCACCGGATTCTGCAACGGCACCAACGCCACCGGCGCCTACGCCCAGTTCACCGTGTCCGCACCCGCATCGGGCACGGCGACCCTGTCCGTCCGCTTCGCCAACGGCACCACCACCGCCCGCCCCGCGGCCATCATCGTGAACGGGTCGACCGTCTCGTCGGCGTCCTTCGAGTCCACCGGCACCTGGACCGGCTGGACCACCAAGACGCTCACCGTCCCGGTGAACGCGGGCAGCAACACGATCCGGCTGAACCCGACCACCGTGAACGGCCTGCCCAACGTCGACTACGTGGACGCCGAGACCTCCGGCACGACCACCCCGCCGTCGAGCAGCGCCCTGTACGTGTCGCCGAGCGGCACCGACAGCGCGGCCGGCACCGTGACCGCGCCCACCACGCTCACCTCGGCGATCAGCCGCATCTCCGCCGGCGGCACGATCTACCTTCGCGGAGGGACGTACGCCTACTCCTCGACGGTGACCATCCCGGCCGGCAACAACGGCACCGCCGCCGCCCGCACCACGATCTCCGCCTACCCGGGCGAGACCCCGGTGCTCAACTTCTCCGCGCAGAGCGAGAGTTCGACCAACCGGGGCCTCCAGCTCAACGCCGACTACTGGAAGATCTACGGCCTGGTCGTCGAGCGGGCCGGGGACAACGGCATCTACATCGGCGGCAGCCACAACGTCGTCGAGCGCACGGTGACCCGCTTCAACCGGGACACCGGGCTCCAGCTGGGCCGGATCGCCTCCTCCACCCCGGCGAGCCAGTGGCCGTCCGACAACCTGATCCTGAGCGCCGAGTCGCACGACAACGCCGACTCCGACGGGGAGGACGCCGACGGCTTCGCCGCGAAGCTGACCACCGGTACCGGGAACGTGTTCCGGTACGCCGTCTCGCACAACAACATCGACGACGGCTGGGACCTCTACACCAAGACCGACACCGGCGCGATCGGCCCGGTGACCATCGAGTACTCGCTGTCCTACGGCAACGGCACCCTCAGCGACGGCTCCCAGGCCGGCAACGGCGACCGCAACGGCTACAAGCTCGGCGGCGACGACATCGCGGTCAACCACACGGTGCGGCACAGCATCGCCTACCGCAACGGCCATCACGGGTTCACCTACAACAGCAACCCCGGCTCGATGACCATCACGAGCAACGTCTCCGTCGCCAACACCCAGCGCAACTTCAACTTCGAGACCGGCACCTCGGTCTTCCGCGGCAACACCTCGTGCGACAGCGGGGCCAACGACCGCTTCGTCGGTGACGCCGACAGCTCCAACCAGTTCTGGTCCGGCACCAACGGCTCCCGCTGCGCCACCTACGCGGGCGCCCTGGGCTGGTCCTTCGCCTCCGACGGCAGCCTGGTGGTGACCTTCGGCGGCAAGCAGGTCACGCTGTAGGACACGGGACCCCGGGCCGGATGCCCGGGGTCCGCTCGGGTCACTGCTTGGGGGCGGCCTGCTGGACGACCTCGAAGCTCCACAGCGTGGCCCCGGAGGCGGCGGGCCGGGGGCGCTCCCCCTCGCCGCCGCCCCCGTGCGCGGCCTGCGCCATCCCGGACATCCAGTTCTGGAACGACTCCTCGTCCCGCCAGCGCGTGTACACCAGGTAGGTATCGGTGCCCTCGACGGGACGCAGCAGCTCGAACCACTCGAACCCGTCCGAGTTCTCCACGCTCCCCGCCCGGGCGGCGAACCGCTTCTCCAGCGTCTCGCGCTGCTCCTCGGGGACCGTGAGTACGTTGATCTTGACGATGCTCATGCCCGCAATTGTGCTCCAGAGGGCATCAGCGGGACGTCAGCGGGCGGCGGCCCGCGCCGGCACCTCGCCCTTCCCGTCGACCACCGCGGTCCGCATCACCGCACTGGTGCCGGCCAGCGTCTCGGTCGTGACGCCCCGCTCCGGGTCGGTGAGGTAGAAACGGGAGCCGAGCAGCGCCAGGGTCCGCCTGTCGAAGATCCACTCGTCGCGGGTGGCGAAGCCGGTGTCGTCCAGGGTGATGGCGATGCCGTGCCGGCCGGCCGCGTCGACGGCGTCGGGGATCTCGCGCACGCCGGGCAGCTTCGCGGCCGCCCGGTAGAACGCGGCGGCGTTGGCGGGCGGCATGACCGTGCCGCTGATGAGGCTGCCGATCAGGGAGAAGACCGCCTGGTCCGTCGTCTCGTCCTCGGCCGGCCTGGCCTCCTTCCGCAGCCGGGCGAGCAGGGCGTCGGGGTCGGTGGGCAGGGACGCGAGCCACCGGTAGGTGGGACGGCCGACGCCCTCCGGGACGGGCTCGCCGGCGTCGACCGGGATGAGCTGCCCGGGCATGACCGCGTCCTTGCCACTGGCCCTGAGCCATCCGGTGATCCGCAGCGGGCCCGGGTCCTGCGCGGTCCAGCGCTCCTCGGTGTGCAGCGCGCCGAGCCTGACCGGCCCGGAGAAGGTCCCCGTATCCGAGCGGTCCAGCGTCCGCACGTACACGAACTGCCCGGCCCGCACCGGGACCGCGTCGCTCGCCATCGCGGCCGTCGCGATCCGGCCGAGGGTGCCGGAGGCGGCGGAGGCGGCGGATGTGCCGGAGATCTGGGCCCGCGGCGGCTGCCCGCCCGGGGTCAGGGTGGTGAGCAGGGCTCCCGCCAGGGCCGCCGAGACCAGCGGGACCAGCACGGCCGGCCGGAGGAGCCGACGCCGTACGGGGGGCTTCTCGGCTCGGTCGTTGTCGTCGTCGATGCGCTGCATCAGTACGTCCTTGAAGTGACGGTGACGCTCCGGCGGGAGGTCCCATTCCGTCGGGGTCGACAGCAGTTCCTCGGCCTCGCTCATCGGGTCTCCTCCCGCAGGAACAGGGCCGCGAGCGCGGCCTCACTCTCCATCTCTCCGTGGGCCCCGTGCGGTTCCGCCTGCGCGCTCAGCCGGGCCAGCCGGGCGCGGGCCCGCGACAGCCGGGAGCGCACGGTGCCGACGGGGACGCCCAGGGCCTCGGCGGCCTGCCGGTAGTCGAGGCCCGCCGACACGCACAGCGCGAACACCTCGCGGTCCTGCCTCCGGAGCCGGCCCAGGGCCTGGTGCACCAGCGCGAGCCGCCGGGCGTCGTCGATGCGGCCCGCGGTCTCCTCGGCGAAGTCCTCGACGGGGCGCGGCTCGGGACTGCGCGCCAGAAAGGCGAGCCTGCGCCGCACGCCCCGGTTGGCGTTGTACGCCTTGTGCGTGGCGATGCCGAGCAGCCACGGCTTCAGCGAGCCGCCCTCCGGCTCCACGGTCCGCCTGGTCCGCCAGGCGGCGAGGAAGGTCTCGGACATCGCCTCCTCGGCCTCCGCCCAGTTCCCGGTCAGCCGCAGGGCGTGGTTGTAGACCGACCGCGCGTACCGGTCGTACAGCTCGCCGAACGCCGCCCGGTCACCGGCCCGTATCCGCGCCCGCTCCGGTTCCGCCACCTCTGATTCCCTCACACCCGTAACGCTCCGCTCCCCCGTGCCGAGTTCCTGTGCACTGGATCACATGTCGTGTTCCGTGGAGCACATACGCTGCGGTGTCATGGAACAACGCGAGGTCATGCAGAACGTCGTCGGCATCCTCACCGAGGCTCTGGAGATGCGTCGCCAGGTGCGGGAACACCCCGACCGGCAGGCTTCGTTGACCGGGGCCGTCTCGGCACTCCTCGTGGAGACCCTCCCGCGGATCCACCTCCCCGCCGACGCGAGCGGACACGCCGCCGCGGACGCCGTCGTCGAGGAGCTCGGTCCCGCCATCGCGAGCATCGCCAACTGCTTCGCGTTCGCCTTCGTGCAGCTGGCCGAGGTCCACGACGAGGGCCGTACCGACACCTCCGCCGCGGACGTGCTGCGCCGCATCTCGCTCCGGTTCGCGAACGGTTCCGGGAAGGGGAGCGGCGAGTCCGGCTGAAAATCGCCGCACCACAGCGACATCCGGTCCGCCGCGAGCGACGAACAGTGTCCGGGGATGCACCGCGACGGGCTCCCGGGGCGACGAGGGAGGCGCCGGGAGCCCGTACCGGAGGCGGGTCACCGCCGGGGCAGGCCCAGCCGCCCCCGCGTCGCGATCAGCAGGACCAGCGCGGCCGCCGTCGCCGCGAGCAGCACCGCCAGGGCCGCGTCGCTCTCCTTGAGCGAGGGGAACATGTCCGACCAGGCGATCGAGAGGTAGTTGTTGACGCCGGTGTGCAGCAGCATGACCAGCGGCATGCTCTCGCCGGACCGGTTGAACACCCAGGTCATCACGCAGCTGAACGCGAGCGTCATCGCCAGGAACTGCGCGGGCACGGTCCACGCGACATGCGGCCCGCCGCCCCACTGGGTCAGGAACAGCGGCAGGTGCCAGCAGCCCCACAGCACGCCCACGACGAGGGTCGCGGTCAGGGGGCCGTACCGGCGCTGCATGCGCGGCATCGCGAACTCCCGCCAGCCGGGCTCCTCCGCGAGACCGGTGGTGACCATCTGGACGAGCAGTCCGGGGAGATAGGCGGCGAGGATCGTCGCGGACGGCAGTGCGGGGCCGCGGCCGCCCAGGGCGACGGAGGCGAGGGTCAGCGCGGCGGGCACCGCGAGCAGGACGACCAGGTACCAGCGCAGGCCGACCCTGAACTTGGTCATCCTGGCCCGCCAGGTCCGCAGGCCCGCGCGGCCCTCCGTGATCCCGGTGACCAGCAGGGCCGAGGCGATCGGGCCGAGGTAGGCGCCGGGCAGGACGCCGGTGAGCTGGCTGCCCGCACGGCCGCCGGGGAAGGTGAAGTGCCAGACGCCGAGGCCGTTCCCGGAGAGGACGTACGGCGTCCAGGCGGCCCAGCTCAGGGCGAAGGCCAGGGTGAAGAACCAGGTCAGCGGGTGGCGGCGGATGCTGCCGCGCAGGCCGCGGGCCTCCTGGCCGACCGGTCGGGTCTCGGTGTGGACGGGGGCTTGGACGCTCACCGCGGACTCCCTTCGGAGGGGCTGATGTGATGCGTCCAGCACATCAGCGCCGGCTCCGCGGATCATTGCCGTACGGGGTCCAACTCCGGTGCAGCAGGCTGTACTACGCCCGTCGCCGCGCGTCCTCCAGATAGTGCAGTACGGCCGCCACGCGCCGGTCGACCTGGTCCGTCGGCGAAAGGTCGAGCTTCGCGAAGATGCTCCGGATGTGCTTGTGCACGGCCCCGTCGGTCACGAACAGCCGTTCCGCGATGGCGCTGTTGCCGAGCCCCTCGGCCATCAGGGCGAGCACGTCCTTCTCGCGCGGGCTGAGCCGCTCCAGCCGCACGTCCGCGCGGGAGCGGGTGAACAGCTGGGCGACGACGTCGGGGTCGATGGCGGTGCCGCCGGACGCCACCCGGCGCAGCGCGTCGAGGAACTCCTCGACGCGGCCGACCCGTTCCTTGAGCAGATAGCCCAGTCCGCCGACCCCGCCGGTCAGCAGCTCGGTCGCGAAGCTCTGCTCGACATAGGCGGACAGCACGAGGACGGCCAGGTCCGGGCTGCGCCGCCGGGCCTCGACGGCCGCGCGGACCCCTTCGTCGGTGTGCGTGGGCGGCATCCGTACGTCGAGGATGGCCACGTCGGGCTGGTGCGCGTCGATGGCGTCGAGCGCCCCCTCGGCGGTGTCGGCCGTGCCGACCACGTCCAGGCCCTCGGCCCGCAGCAGCAGCGCGAGCCCCTCCCGCAGCAGGGGATCGTCCTCGGCGATCACGATCCGCATGGCAGTTCCGCCTCCAGGGTGGTGGGGCCGCCCGGCGGGCTCGCCAGGCGGAGGGTGCCGTCGTGGGCGGCGACGCGGCGGCGGATGCCGGTGAGGCCGGACCCGCCGTGCTCGTCGGCGCCGCCCCGGCCGTCGTCGGTGACCCGCAGCAGCAGGCGGGGGCCCAGGGCGCGGACGGTGACCGTGGCCCGGGACGCCCCGCTGTGCTTGGCGATGTTGGTGAGCGCCTCGGCGACGACGAAGTAGGCGGTCGCCTCGACGGACGCGGCACAGCGGCGCGGCAGCTCCACGTCGACCGTGCACGGCACCGCGCTCTCCGCCGCGAGCCCGCTCAGCGCCCCCGTGAGGCCCCGGTCCGCGAGCACCGGCGGCAGGATGCTGCGGGAGACCGACCGCAGTTCGGCCAGTGCCTGCTCGGCCGCGGACTGGGCCCGCTCCAGGAGTTCGTCGGCGCCGGCCGGGTCGCGGGCCACCATCCGGCGGGCGGCCCCGAGCAGCACGGTCACCGTGACGATCCGGTTCTGGGTGCCGTCGTGCAACGAGCGTTCGATGCGGCGCAGTTCGGTGGCGTGGGCGTCCAGTGCGGCGGCCCGGGTCGCGGTCAGCTCGGCGACGCGCAGGGAGAGGTCGTCGTCGGGTCCGGCCGACAGGAGCCGGCGCCCAGGGTTCGCCTGGAGCCGTGCCATGCCAGGGGTGAGCCCCAGCAGGATGGCGATCCAGCCGACGCCGAGCAGGCCCACCGCGAGCGCGTCCGGCCAGGAGTGCGCGACGCCGATCCCGATGGACGTGGCGGTGGCGTCCTTCGGGGCGAGAGGCCAGTACAGCGGGAACGCGGTGTCCCGCAGGGCGAGCACCGGCAGGACGAAACCGAGCAGGCCCAGCGGCAGGCCCACGGCCAGGTGCCGGACCAGCCACCGCAGTTCGCGCCGGGTCGTGGAGTCGCGGACGGCGTCCCGCAGCCGCGTCGGCGGGGGTGCGGGGGCGATGACCTCGGGGCCCCAGCGGGCGAGCCGTGCGCGTTCCGTGCCGGCCAGGGCGTGCAGCACGCGCACCCCGCCGGGCGCCAGCACCAGCCACAGCAGGACGAACGGGGCGAGGACCGCCGTACCGAGTCCGGAGACCAGCTGGCCGAGCGCGGCGGCCGCGGTCGTCGCGGTGCCCACGACCAGGCCCTTGACGTCGGCGGTGGCCATGCGAACCCCTCTCGGACCGGAGGAGAACGACCCTAGGCGCAGGGCTGGTCCACGGACAGGCCGGGAGGCGGAAAGTACAGCCTGCTGTACCCCGGACCGGGCGGAACGCTGGATCGTGCGGGCCGGGTGCCGGCTCGTAGCGTCGGGACCACCGAGAAACGACCCGTCCACCTGGAGCGCACCGTGAACCTTCTTCTCTGGCCCCTGCTCGTCCTCAGCGTGCTCGGCAACGCGGTGGCGTCCTTCACCCCGGCCGACACCGCCGTCCATCTGGCCTTCGGCACGGTCACCGCGCTCACGGCCACCGCGCTCGTCGTACGACGTCTGCGCACCGGTCCCTGACCGGCTGCCGGGGGGCCGGCGGGGCCTTACGTGAGGCCGATCGCCGCACAGTCCGCCGCGTACTCGGCGGTGCAGATCTGCTGCACGGTGTAGACGTCGTCCTTGATCACCGTCTGCTTGATGTTCTCCTTGGTCAGGGCGACCACCGGCACCAGCAGCGACGGGATGTCCTGCTGGGTGGGGCTGTCGACCTTGTCGCGGATCAGCGCGTCGAACTGCAGGCCGCGGCCCTGCACCTTGTACACCGCGATCTGCGCCGCGTTGGTCGCCTCCAGCAGGAACGACTTGTACACGGTCATGTACTGCTCGCCCGACACCACCCGCTGCACGGCGGCGAGGGTCGCGTCCTGCCCGGTCACCGGCGGGATTCTGGTCGCCCCCGCATCCTTGAGCTCCTCGATGACCGCGCCCGCCATGTCGTCGTTGGCGGAGTACACGGCGGCGATGTCCTTCAGCCCGACGGAGGTGATCGCCGCCTTCATGTTGGCCTTGGCCACCGACGGCAGCCACTCCCGGGTGTCGTACTGCTTGGCGATGACGACCTTGCCGTTGAGCTCGTCCATCGCGCCCTTCTTGAAGAGCGCGGTGTTGGGGTCGGCGGGCGAGCCGTTCATCATCACGATCTTGCTGGTCTCGGCCTTCTCGCCGAGCGCCTCGGTGATGGCGCGGCCCTGCACCTCGCCGACGAGTTCGTTGTCGTGCGAGACGTAGGCGTCGATCGGGCCCTGGGCGAGGCGGTCGTAGGCGATGACGGGGATGCCCGCGTCCTTCGCCTTCCGGACGGCCGGCCCGATCGCCTTGGCGTCGACCGCGTCCACCAGGATCACGTCCACCTTGTCGGAGACCATCTGCTCGAACTGCCGGCTCTGCCGCTCGGCGCTCGCCCCGGCGTTGGCGTAACTGACCTTGCCCTTGCCGTGGGTGAGGGTCGCCACCTCCTTCTTGATGAGGGGGTAGTCGAACCGGTCGAAGCGGCTGGTGTCCCGGTCGGGCAGCAGCAGGCCCAGCGTGATGTCGTCGCCCTTCTTGGGGCTCACCGCGGTGCTGCTGCTGCCCACTCCGCAGGAGGTGAGCAGGAGGGCCGACACGCAGACGGCCATGACGGAGGGGGTGGGACGCATGGCGATCCTGTGGGG
>NZ_RSAJ01001039.1 GCF_003933965.1 Streptomyces sp. RP5T | reverse complement strand
GCCGTACGGTTGGGGGCGGTTCGGCGACGGGCAGCGCGACGGCGAGCAGTTCCGCGACGGGTGGTCCGACGACGGGTGGTTCGGCGCCCGGGACGTCCGCGAGCGGCTCCGGCGCCACGGACGAGCCCGCTCCCTCCGTGACCCTGCCGTCCGCGCCCTCCGGGTACCAGGCGGTCCGGGACCCGGCCGGGTTCGCGCTCGCCGTGCCCGACGGGTTCACCCGTGAGCCGCAGGGGGAGCGGGTCTTCTACCTGTCGGCCGAGGAGACCTTCCGCCTCGGCGTCAAGGTCACCGCCCCCCAGCCCGGCGGCCCGCTGGGTGTGATGCGGCGCGCGGCCGCCAAGGGCCCGGAGGCCAACCCCGGGTACCGCGACGGCCGGGTCACCTCGGTCACGCACCGCGGACACCCCGCCGCCTTCTGGGAGTTCACCTGGGACGGCTTCAGCGCGGCCGAGGGCGCCCGGCACACCTACGACCTGTGCTGGGAGGAGAACGGGCGGCTGTACGACGTGTGGGTGTCGGCGCCGGTCGGGCAGGCGCGGGAGGCCAGGGAGCACTTCGACGTGGCCGTCGACACGTTCACGGTGCCGTAGGGATACGTCACGGGTCTGTGACCGGAACGCGTCACCTCTGGATGCGTGCGGGTCTGGCGCGATATGGATGAACCCATGAGCAGCAGCGGGGGAGTCGGCCACGAGTCCGACGAGACGACGAGTTATGTTCTGCAACCTCCCAGGCCCCCTCAGCCGGAGTCGGGCGTGGGCCGGCTCGTCGCGGGCCGGTACCGCCTGCTCGCCAAGCTCGGGCACGGTGGTATGGGGACGGTGTGGCGGGCCAAGGACGAGACGGTGGACCGCGAGGTGGCCGTCAAGGAACCCCGCGTTCCGGACCATCTTCCTGAACGCGAACGGGGAAACGCCTTCGAGCGCATGCGGCGGGAGGCGCGGGCCGCGGCCCGGCTCGATCACCCCGCTGTCGTGAACGTGCACGATGTGGCGGTCGTGGACGGCCGGCCGTGGATCGTGATGGAGCTGGTGCAGGGGCGTTCGCTGGGCGATGTGCTGCAGGAGGGCACGCTCGGGGCGCGGGAAGCGGCGAGAATCGGCCTTGAGGTGCTGGGCGCGCTGGAGGCCGCGCACGCGGCCGGCATCCTGCACAGGGATGTGAAACCGGACAACGTCCTGCTCGGTCGCCACGACCGGGTCGTCCTCACCGACTTCGGCATCGCGCAGATCGAGGGCGAGACGAGTCTGACCGACACCGGCGGGTTCGTCGGCTCGCCCGAGTTCATCGCTCCCGAGCGGGTGCTGGGCCAGCGTCCGGGACCCGCCTCCGACCTCTGGTCCCTCGGCGTGGTCCTGTACGCGGCGACGGAGGGCGTCTCGCCGTTCCGCCGCAGCAACACGCCCGCGACCCTCCAGTCCGTCCTGAACACCATGCCCGCGCCGCCCGCCACGGCGCTGGGCCCGCTCGCCGACGCCATCAACGGCCTCCTCCAGAAGGACCCGGCACGCCGCCCGAGCGCCGCCCAGGTGCGGGCGCTCCTGGAGGCCACCGCCAACC
>NZ_RSAJ01001038.1 GCF_003933965.1 Streptomyces sp. RP5T | reverse complement strand
GCCGGAGGGCATGCCGGACGACCAGGGATTCGAGACGGTGGACCATGCCGGAATGGTCGCAGAGGTGTTCGACTCGGCGCACCGGCATTTTTCATGGCCTGCCGGGCCCAGGGTCAGGACTCCTGGCCCTGCTTCTTCTCCTTGACGCGCGCCGCCTCCTTGCGGACCTCCGCCTGAGTGGCGCGCTCCTTCTCCAGCCACTCGGGCTTCTCGTCCCGCAGCGCCTCGATCTGCTCGGTGGTGAGCGGCTCGGTGACGCCGCCGCGCGCCAGACCGGCGATGGAGACGCCCAGCCGCGCGGCCACGACCGGGCGGGGGTGCGGGCCGTTGCGTCGCAGGTCCTGCAGCCACTGGGGCGGGTTCGCCTGGAGTTCGTTGAACTCGGCGCGCGAGACGACACCCTCCTGGAACTCGGCGGGCGTGGCAGGGAGGTACACACCCAGCTTCTTCGCCGCGGTGGCGGGCTTCATCGTCTGGGTGTTCTGGTGCGACGTCATGGGATCCAGGGTATCGGCCGCGCGCGAGACCTCCGACCACAGTGGGTAACCTTGCCGCGTGACAGACTCGCCAGCATCCCCCTCCTTCCGGCTCGCGTACGTCCCCGGGGTGACGCCCGCCAAGTGGGTGCGGATCTGGAACGAGCGCCTGCCGGACATCTCCCTGGAGCTCGTCCAGGTCTCCGCCGCCGAGGCATCCGACGTGTTGCGCGACGGGGCCGCGGACGCGGGCTTCGTACGATTGCCGGTCGACCGTACGGTGTTCAGCGCGATCCCCCTCTACACCGAGACCACGGTCGTGGTGGTCCCCAAGGACCACGTGGTGACGGCGGCCGAGGAGGTCACGCTGGAGGACCTCGCCGACGAGGTCGTCCTGCACCCCCTCGACGACGTCATCGGCTGGGAGCGGCCGCCGGGGGAACCGGCCTTCGAACGCCCGGCCACCACGGCGGACGCGATTGAGCTCGTGGCGGCGAACATCGGCGTCCTCGTCGTCCCCCAGTCCCTGGCCCGCCTCCACCACCGCCGCGACCTCACCTACCGGCCGCTCACCGACGCCCCGCAGTCCGGCATCGCCCTGGCCTGGCGGGAGGACGCGACGACGGACATGGTCGAGGACTTCATCGGCATCGTCCGTGGCCGCACGCCCAACAGCTCACGGGGCCGCACCCAGCCGGAACCGGAGCGCAGGCAACGCCCCGAGAAGACCGCCCCCCGCAAGCAGGCGAACGCGGGGAAGAGCACGGCACGGGGATCCTCCGGAGGCGCCAGGGGCGCCCGCGGCTCCGGCGGCTCCAAGGGCACGGCACCACGCCGGGGCAAGCCGAAGCGCCGGGGCTAGGGCGTGTTGCGAAAGTCCCGTCGTTCGCCCGAAGGGCGGGCCTCGCGGCGTCAGGTGCGTGCTCTCGGCGTGCCGGGCGGAAGCCCTCGTACTGGATGTACTTGGGCTTTCGCCCGGTGCGGCGAAGGGGGTCCCCCCGTCCGAGCCCTGCGCAGCAGGTTCGAGGATGGGGGCGCGTGCATGGCGTCGCGAGGCAGGCGGGACTTTCGCAACACGCCCTAGCCCC
>NZ_RSAJ01001037.1 GCF_003933965.1 Streptomyces sp. RP5T | reverse complement strand
GCCCGGGACCGAAGCCCGGCCCTCCGAAGCCGGGGCCACCGGGACCGCCCGGACCGAAGGGCCCGAAGGCACCCCGCAGGCTCTCGGGACCACCACGGCCCCGACGACCGGCTCCACCATGTCCACGCTCGAATCCGTGGGAACGCATCGCAATCACTCCATTCCATCGTTGATCTGTCGCGATGCTTCAACGATATATCGGAACCGATCGCATGGCAAGGCCCTTGGTTTTCGACGTATATGAAGGAAGCCCCCGGTACGGCGGCGGGCCCGGCCTCGCCGACCCGCTCCGCCTTGCCGCGCACCCGACCTACGACCGGGGCGGCGTCACTCCGCCGACTCCAGAAGCCGGTGGAGGGTCCGGCGCCCCAGGCGGCTCATCTCCGGATTGGTCTCGGCGTAGTACCAGACAAGGCCCATCGCCTGTTCGAACGCCCACGCCTTGCCGCGCTCCCACTCCAGGTCGTCACAGCCCAGAGCCCGCCGGAGCACGCCCCGCGGGCCGGGCAGCAACAGGTGCCAGGCGCCGACCAGGTCGAGCGCGGGGTCGGCCGGGCCGAAGCCGCCGGTGTCGAGCACGCCGCCGAGCCGGTCCCCCGCGACCAGGATGTTGCCGGGGATCAGGTCACCGTGGCTCATGACGTCGGCGCTCGTACGCGGCAGCTCCCGGAAGCGGTTCCACAGCGCGCGCAGCCGGGGCACGTCGAGCAGCCCCTCGCTCTCCTCGAAGCACTTCGTCATCCAGCCGTCGTGATCGGCGAGCACACCGCCACGGTTGTCGCCGCTGAAGACCCGCCCCCGCGTCCCGGCGTCCCGCAGGGCCGCGACGAAGTCCGCGAGGTCCTCGGCGAACGCGTCCGACCCGCTCGAGTCGGCGTCCGAGGCGACCGTCCCCGGCAGCCAGGTCTGGACCGACCACGGCATGGGGTAACCCGCTCCGGGCCTTCCCAGGGCGACGGGCTCGGGGACGGGGAACCGGGACACCCGCGCCAGCTCCGCGCTCGCCTCGGCCTCCCGTTCCAGCACCGCCAGCACCTCGTCGGCGTCGGCCGACCGCAGGGGGAACCGCGCGGAGAGGTCGTCCCCGACGCGGAAGACCGCGTTGACCGTCCCGGTGGACGACAGCGGCCGGATCGCCTTGCCGCTCCACTGCGGGAACTGCTCCTCGATCAAGGCCGTGACGATGTCCGTGGTCACGTCCACCTGGTCGCGGTGCATGGTCATGCGCGCGGGCCCTCCCCCGGTCCGGCGCGAAGCCCCGGACAGCACATCGGATCATGTGGGACGACAGCCAGTCTTCACGCGCCAGGGCCCGGGTCAACGGAATTTCGCGGGAACCGGCTCACCTCAGGGCGTCACGCAAGGTCGTGGCCATCAGGTCGAGGGCCTCCTTGCCGGCCGCCACCGGCCCCGTGTGGGTGAAGTAGTGGTCGACCCCCTCGAAGACGCGGTGCGTGACCGGGACGCCCGCCGCCTCAAGGGCCTTGGCGTAGGCGTCCCCCTCCTCCCGCAGACGGTCGTTCTCCGCGGGGACGACCAGGGCGGGCGGGAGTCCGGCGAGGTCGTCGGCGAGGGC
>NZ_RSAJ01001036.1 GCF_003933965.1 Streptomyces sp. RP5T | reverse complement strand
GCGCTTGGGGGCGAGGCCCGCGGGGTGCCTGGACCGGGCCCGGAATCGCTGGGTGCCCTCCTCTGTTGAGGACAATGAGCAATGAGCAAGGGGCGCCGGTGGTGTGCGAGCCGGACAGCCCGAGTGATCGAGCCGACAGACAAGGGAGGGCCGTGATGGCCGCGCAGACGCAGAGGGCCGTACTGGCGGGCGGATGCTTCTGGGGGATGGAGGAACTGATCCGCCGCCTCCCGGGCGTGACGGCGACCCGGGTCGGCTACACCGGGGGTGACGTGCCGAACGCGACATACCGCAACCACGGCACGCACGCGGAGGCCATCGAGATCCTCTTCGACCCCGAGCAGACCGACTACCGCGCGATCCTGGAGTTCTTCTTCCAGATCCACGACCCGAGCACCAAGAACCGCCAGGGCAACGACATCGGCCTCAGCTACCGTTCGGCGATCTACTACGTCGACGACGAGCAGAAGCGGATCGCCGAGGACACGATCGCGGACGTGGACGCCTCCGGACTGTGGCCGGGCAAGGTCGTCACCGAGGTGGAGCCGGTCGGACCCTTCTGGGAGGCCGAGCCCGAGCACCAGGACTACCTCCAGCGCTACCCCGACGGCTACACCTGCCACTTCCCCCGCCCCGGCTGGCGCCTGCCGGCCCGCACGGAGAGCTGACGGCAGCCGCCGACGGCCGACCGCCGGTACCTCACGCGGCCGGCGGGCGCGTCCACAGCGTCAGGTCGCTGCTGGTCGCGACGGCGAGCGTACGGCCGGAGGGGGAGAAGCCCACGGCCCGCAGCTCGGAGTAGAGGGAGTTGAACACGAGCCACCACCGCTCCCCGTGCGGGTCGCGGTGGGGCATGCCGCTGCCGTGCGAGAGCAGGACACGGTCGTGCGGCCAGACCGGCGAGACGACCTGCACGTGCCAGCCGTCGGCGGTGGTCGCGTGCAGCCCGCCGCCGAACAGCCCGGCGATGTGCACCCTGCTGCCGGCCACCGGTCCGAGTCCCGGGCAGGTCAGATCCGAGGCCGTGTCCGGCGTGCTGCTCTCCGGATCGGGATTCCGGTCCCGCGCGATCCTCTCGCCGGTCACGGCGTCGAAGAGCCCGTGACCGGCGGTCGAGACGACCATCACCAGGTCGTGCCCACTGTCCGGATGCGTCGCGAACCCGATCCCGAGCAGCCCGCCGACCGCGGCACAGGACTCGAAGACCGGCTGCCAGGGAGCGGGCGCGGGCAGCACGGGAACCGACGCCAGCCGGTCGCGCAGGTCCCGCTGGTAGGGGGAGAGTTCATCCATCCCGCCATGATCCCTCCCACCGGGGTCGCGCCGGGCGTTGTGATCCTCCTCGCGGGGTCGCGCCGGGCGCCGTGATCCCTCCCGCCGGGGCGCACGGGCGCCGTGATCCGTCCGCCGGGGCGCACCAGCCCACGGTTGGGCTGCGGTCAGGCCCGTGCGGTGGGCCGTACGACGATCCCGCCCAGGTCGACCGATCGACCGACCGCCACGGGCTGCCCGACGCCGAACGCGACCGCCCGGCGACGGCGACGGCGTCGGGTGCGATCGCGACCTCGTCCCACCA
>NZ_RSAJ01001035.1 GCF_003933965.1 Streptomyces sp. RP5T | reverse complement strand
GCCCCACCCCTGCGTCACCCCTCGTCGTCGAGCACGTGGGCGATGGCGAGCGCGATCCGCTCGATCCAGTCGATGGCGTCATTCACGCTCGCCTCGTCGATGGGGCGGCGCTGCTCCAGATCACCGTCGATCAGGTCGGCGTCGTGTGCGATCTTGTTGCGCCGCTGAGTGATCTCCAGGTAGCGGCTGCGAAGTTTCTTTTCGTTCAGTGACGTGCGTCCCTGGAAGAAGGACCGGTTGATCCAGCCGGCGGCCTCGTACCAGACCTTCTTCTCCGTGACGAGTTTGAGGATCTCGGAGATCTTTCCGGGATGCTGGAGCGACTGCGCCGCGAGTTTGTCACGCAGGTGCTCCACGACAGCTTCGGGCACCGTAACGGCGCCGCGCCTCACCGCCTCGATCGTGTGCAGCGGCAACTCGTAGACCCTCAGCTGGTACGGCATGTCGGGACTGTCCTTGGCGGCCAACTCGGAGACTCGGCGCAGGACTTCCTCATGCAGCCAGTGGTCGATGGCGGCCACCGCCTGCACCCAGGCCGCCCGGTAGAAGTCGTCAATGTCGATCGAAGGTGACTTGAGCGGGGTCAGCATCCTGCCCGCTTCGACCATGCGCCGCGCGTACGACAGGTTCGTCATGAACGCCTCGAACTGAGGCGTCTGCGGTCTGGGAACGGCCATGGGTAACCCCCGTGCGACTTTCCGTCACGATCACTACGAGCACGATTGCCGAGTCGTACGGGGGTGAGTCAAGCGGGAGGTGACCCGGTCACCGGAAGGTGGCCGATTCCGGCTCCTCGGTTTCCGGATCGTGCGCCTCGATCGTTCTGGCCCCTCAGAAACCCAGGTAGGTGATCTGGACGACGTAGACACGCTCGCTTCGCACGATCACTTGGTACCGAATCATGCCTCCTCCGGGGACGGGGATTTGGCGGCCTTGAGGATCGAAGCCCTCATAGGCCCGGCCGTGGACATGGAGAGCCTCGGCCGCCCTGACCAGTTCGTCGGCCACACGTTCGATGGCGGCCAGGAAGTCGGGCGGAAGGGAACGGGCGGCCTCTTCGGCTCCGAAGGCGTACTCCCATTTCCAGCTCACTCGCGGATTGCCTTCATCGATTCGTCGAGAACGGCGCTCAGCTCGCGAAGGGCTTCCCAGGCGATGGCCGGATCCTCGTGTTCCAGGTTGCTCTGCGCCTGGTTGTAGCGCGCGGACAGATCTGGGCGACGGGCGATCTCGATCTCTTGAGCCCAACTCAAAACCCAGCTCTGGACCGGGCTCACGGACTGCCACTCGACTGCCTTGGCGAATGCCTCGTCCTTCGTCGCCTGCATTTCGTCCAGGCGGCCTGGCGCGACGACGGCCAGGGCTGCACGCAGGGCATCAGGAGTCAGCTCGGGACGAGGGATCAGTTCGTTTCCGTGGTCGGCCTGAGTGCTCATGGTGTCCTCCAGAGGGTGCCCCGGCCAGCGTAGCCGGGCTGAGGGACAGTGGCCCGGCACTGCGGGCTCAGGTGGTGGAGGCAGCGGGAGTGCGGCAGTCACGGCACCGTCCTGGAGTGGGTGAGCGGAAGACACGGTTGCAGCC
>NZ_RSAJ01001034.1 GCF_003933965.1 Streptomyces sp. RP5T | reverse complement strand
GGCCGTACCCCCGCCACCAGGCCGCGAGGCCGGGGACGCGGGCGACGGCCCATCGCAGCAGGGTCCACAGGGCGGCCTCGCCGCACCGGAGCCACCAGGTCAGCAGCAGGGCGGCTGCGGCATGGGCGGCGGTGGCGTGCGGGACGAGGGCGTGGACAGGGGTGTGGGTCATGCGCATGCCGCGCATGACGCTCGCGGTGTGCGGACGCACCGCCCCGAAGGCCGCGTGCAGGGCGCCCTGGGCCGTGAGAGTGGCCCCGCCGACGGCCCCCAGGGATCGCTCCCGGCCGCCGAGCAGCCGGCCCGCCGCGAACGCGGCCACGAACCCGGCCGTCTGCGTCCACACCGGCGGCGCCATGCCGGTCGCCAGCGTGTGTCCGCCGGCGGCCAGCAGTACGCAGAGCGCGGCGAAGACAGCCGCGCGCAGGGTCCGGACCCCGGAGGACGCCCTCATGGCGACCGATACTCCCACGTGTGGCCGGCGCCCCGACCGCGGGTGCGGTCAGTAGATGTCCCGCACATAGCGCTTCTCGGCGGCGAGTTGCTTCGCCCAGGCCGCCGCGCCGGCCCGGTCCAGGCCGCCGTGCAGGACCGCGATGTCCCGCAGGGCCTGGTCGACGTCCTTCGCCATGCGGGAGGCGTCCCCGCACACGTAGAGGTGGGCGCCGTCCTGGAGCCAGGACCACAGCAGCGGGCCGTGCTCGCGCATCCGGTCCTGGACGTAGACCTTGGCGCGCTGGTCGCGGGAGAAGGCGGTGTCCAGACGGGCGAGGGTGCCGTCGGCCAGGAAGCCGGTCAGCTCGTCCTCGTAGTAGAAGTCGGTCGCCCGGTGCTGCTCGCCGAAGAACAGCCAGTTGGGGCCCCGGTGGCCGAGCGCCCGGCGCTGCTCCAGGAAGCCGATGAAGGGCGCGACACCGGTGCCGGGGCCGACCATGACCATGGGAGTGCCGGAGTCGGCCGGCGGACGGAAGTGCGGGGAGCGCCGGACATGGAGGGGCACCGGGGTGTCCGCGGCCGCGTCGGCGAGGAACGGCGAGCAGACGCCCTGCCGGGGCCTGCCGTGCAGGTTCTCGTACCGCACGACCGAGACGGTCAGCGACACCAGGTGCGGGTCGGTCAGCGGGCTGGACGATATGGAGTACAGGCGCGGCTGGAGGCGCCCGAGGGCCCGCGCCCACTCCTGCGGGCCGGCCTTCACGGCGTACTGCGTGATCACGTCCACGGCCTGCCGGCCCCAGCCCCACTTGGCGAGCTCGTCCTTGTTGTCCGGGCGCAGGAGCTTCTTCAACTCCCTCGGGTCCCTGGTGTGTTCGGCGACGAACCGGAGCAGGCCGGGGGTGATCCCGGTGATGTCGAGGTGGCGCCGGAACGCCTCACCCAGCGCGACCTCGCCCACGCCGGCGACCTCGACCGCGGCCCCCGCGTCGAGACCGGTGACGGCCAGCCACTCCGCCACCAGCCCGGCCGAGTTGAGCGGCCGGATGCCGAGGGCGTCACCCGCCTCGTACAGCAGCGGGCCCTCGCCGTCCCGGGTGTCGAAGGTGAACCTGCGGACCTCCTTGCCGGCGCCGGGCAGGCTCAGGA
>NZ_RSAJ01001033.1 GCF_003933965.1 Streptomyces sp. RP5T | reverse complement strand
GAGCGGCACACAGCGCGGGAGATGCCCCTGCGGCTCGCCGTGCAGCAGTTCCTCAGGGAATCCGGCCCCCTCCCAGTACTCCGCCCGGCACGCCACCACGAGCCGCGCTCCGGTCTCCTCCAGCCATGTCGCCGTGCCCTTCGTCCACTCGGCGAGTCGGTGGGCGAGGACCGGGGGCATCTCCTCGGGGCCGTCCAGGAGCAGGAACAGGGGGCGGCCCGGGGTGCGGGAGAGCCGGGCCAGCCGCTCGGGGGTGAGGTCGCCCAGGCCGGTGGGGGCGGTGTCCGCGGAGGCCGCCACGATCCGGGCCGCCCTGGTGAGCGCACGGCGGGCCGCGTCGGCCACCGAGGTGTCGGTGTCCTCCAGGTCGGCACCGCGCAGCCAGAGCGTGGGGGCCGGGGCGGGGCCGCGGTGGCGCCGGGCGGCTAGGGCCGCGAGTTGTGTCGTACGGCCGCTGCCGGGCGGTCCGACGAGTCCGAGGACGGGTGCCGGGCCCTCGGTGAAGGCCGTGAACTCCCGTGTGCACGCGACCCGTTCGACGGGCTCCACCGGGTCCACGCGGCCCGCGTGACCGGCGAGCGCACCCGACGGCCCGTCCTGGCCCACGGAGGTGGCCGTCAGCTCCAGCACTCCGGCGAGGTTGAGGTCGGCGCCGTACGCCGGGACCGTCGTGGCGTTCTCCGCGAGCAGGTCGGCGAGGGGGCCGGTGCGGACGCCGCCGAGCGGGACCGCGTAACCGCTGTCGCGGTGGCCGCTGTGCAGGGCGGTGCCCAGGACGGCGACCACCGCGCCCGTGGCGGAGTCGAGCACGGGTCCTCCGGCGGCCCCGCCGCCCCGCCGCAACGCGTCCCGGCCCGCGGTGCCGATCGCCAACTCCAGGGCGCTTTCGAGGAGATGGCCGCGGTCGGTGGCCGCGTACGTGACGGAGGCGGTACCGAGCACGCGGGCCTCGCGCCAGCAGCCGGCCGGCAGCCGCACATAGGCGCCGGTCTCGACGGTGCCGCGCACGGAGACGGGCAGCGGGTCCACGCCGAGCCCCTCGGTCCGCACGAGCGCCAGATCCAGCTCGGGCAGCGGGGTCACGGCGTCGGCGCTCACCGCACGGCTGCGGTCACCGGCGCGCAGGATGAGCCGGGACAGTCCGTCGACGGTCTCGTGCGCGGTGACGACGGTGCCGTGGTGATCCGCGACGAAGCCGGTCCCCCGCAGCCGCCCGGCCGGATCGTGGACGCGCACGAGGTCCGGGTCCTGCCCGGGCCCGGAAGAGACCTGCTCGCCTCCGTGCGCGGGCCCGGGGCGATCGCCGGGGCGAGCCCACAGGTACCTTCCGCACGCCGCTTTCAGGACGCTCACGTCCTCCTGCCCGGCACTCGGCGTGCCGGAGGCGGACGGTACGGCTCCGCCGACGGAGTCACCCCCTGCCACCATGGCCGAACCTCCCCGCCGTACGCACGTTCCTGCTCTCGACGGTAGGCGGGGGGTGATCAGCGGGACAGATCGCGTGGGGAACGCGCCCCCTTCCACTCCCCCGGTTCACTCCGAGCGCCTGCCCGGGCGGGTGAATGGAAGGGGGACGGCGGATACACCCTAGG
>NZ_RSAJ01001032.1 GCF_003933965.1 Streptomyces sp. RP5T | reverse complement strand
GCCACGGGGCGTGGACCGGGTACGGGACGGGGGGTCGGCGCGGTGCGGCCACTGGCCGGAGTGGCGCGGGGACCCTGGGCACTCTCGTGAATCTGAGGCTCCTCGGGAATGAGAGGCATGGGCTGATATCTATCAAACGTTGGTGCGGCTCGCGCCAGCGGGTGGCACATCAGTGCGAGCGGAATCGTCAGAAGTCGAAGCCGAGCTGACCCTCGATCTCCGGAACGCTTCCGTCCGCCCAGCTACGGGCCTTCTTGAGGTGCCGCCACTGAGGCAGCGCATCAAGATACGCCCACGACAACCGGTGGTACGGGGTGGGGCCCCGAACCTCCAGCGCGGCCTTGTGCACGGGCGACGGATACCCGGCGTTGGCCGCGAAACCGAAGTCTGCATGGTCGATACCCAGTTCGGCCATCATTTTGTCGCGCTGAACCTTGGCGATCACCGAGGCCGCAGCGACCGACACACAGGACTGGTCGCCCTTGATCACGGTCCGGACCTTCCAGGGCGTTCCGAGATAGTCGTGCTTCCCGTCGAGGATCACCGCGTCCGGCCGGACCGGGAGCGCCTCCAGGGCTCGCACGGCGGCGATCCGCAGGGCGGCCGTCATGCCAAGCTGGTCGATCTCTTCCGGCGACGCGTGTCCCAGGGCGTACGACGTCACCCACGTGCGCAGTTCCTCTGCGAGTTCATTGCGACGCTTGACGCTGAGCAGCTTGGAGTCGGTGAGGCCTTGGGGCGGTCGGCGCAGTCCGGTGACGGCCGCGCAGACGGTGACGGGGCCGGCCCAGGCACCTCGCCCCACCTCGTCGACACCGGCGATGATCTTCGCTCCGGTCGTGGCACGAAGAGAGCGCTCGACGGTATGAGTAGGGGGTTCGTACGGCATGGCGCCCTTAGCCTACGCCGCTCGGATCACCCCGCGACACCCCGCCATCCCCGGACGGTGCCGACACGCCCACGAAGCGCGCTCACGGCCCGCTCGACCGCAGCAGCGGCAGCATGAACTGGTCGATCATCTCCTCCAGATCCCGGTCGTCCCATTCGCTGCCGCGCATCTTGGAGCGGTACATCATCATGGCGGGCATGGCATCGAAGACATAGTCGTTCGCCGCGTCGGGGCGCACTTCACCCCGCTCTATCCCACGGGTGATGATCTCGCGGAGCAGCTTGACGCTCGGCTCCACGACCCCCTTGAAGATCACGGCATGGAAGCGTTCCGCCTGTGCCTGGTCGCATTCGTGAATGACGGAGCGCAAGGCGAAGCCGGGGCGCGAGAACATCGCCTCGCGCGCCTGGCGGCACAGCTGGAGCAGGTCCTCGCGCACCCCTCCGAGATCGGGAGCCTCCGCGAAAGGGGGCAGTCCGGCCCGAAGGGCGTCCGCGACGAGGTCTTCCTTGGAGGGCCAGCGCCGATAGACCGCGGCCTTGCCGGTCTGGGCTCCGGCGGCGACGCCTTCCATGGTGAGGCCGTTCCAGCCGACCGTACTGAGCTGCTCCAGCGCGGCATCGAGAATCGCACGTTCCAGCACGGGGCCGCGCCGACGGGCGGAGGCAGCCTGAGCGGGGGCGGCCGTCCAGCGCGAGGTAACCATCTGAG
>NZ_RSAJ01001031.1 GCF_003933965.1 Streptomyces sp. RP5T | reverse complement strand
CCCCATGCCCCTCGCGTCCTACGACCGCTATCCCCTCCTGTTCGGACCGTCCCCCGTCCACCGCCTGGAGCGCCTCACCGCGCACCTCGGCGGGGCCGCGCTGTGGGCCAAGCGCGAGGACTGCAACTCCCCGATCGCCTACGGCGGCAACAAGACCCGCAAGCTGGAGTACCTGGTCGCCGACGCGCTCGCCCAGGGCTGCGACACCCTCGTCTCGATCGGCGGCGTCCAGTCCAACCACACCCGCCAGGTCGCCGCCTGCGCCGCCCGGGCCGGGCTCAAGTGCGTGCTGGTGCAGGAGAGTTGGGTGGACTGGCCGGACGCGGTCTACGACAAGGTCGGCAACATCCTGATCAGCCGGCTCGCCGGGGCCGATGTGCGGCTGGTGAAGGCCGGGTTCGGGATCGGGTTCAAGGAGAGCTGGGAGCAGGCGCTCCGGGACGTGGAGGAGGCGGGTGGCAAGCCGTACGCCATCCCCGCCGGCGCCTCCGACCACCCGCTGGGCGGGCTGGGGTTCGCCGCGTGGGCGTACGAAGTCGCCGACCAGGAGCGGGAGTTGGGTGTCTTCTTCGACACGGTCGTGGTCTGTTCGGTGACCGGGTCCACCCAGGCCGGCATGGTCGCCGGGTTCCGGGCGCTCGAGGAGGCGGGTGGCCGGCCCCGGCGTGTCCTCGGCATCGACGCCTCCGCCAAGCCCGTCGCCACCCGGGAGCAGATCGCGCGGATCGCCCACCGCACCGGTCAACTCATCGGCGTGGAGCAGGAGTTGACCGAGGAGGACGTGGAGCTGGACGAGCGGTACCACGCCGGCGTCTACGGCATCCCCGACGAGACCACGCTGGAGGCGATGCGCCTGGCCGCCCGCACCGAGGGGATGGTCACCGACCCCGTGTACGAGGGCAAGTCCATGGCCGGGATGATCGACCTCGTCCGCCGCGGTGAGATCGGCGCCGACTCCACGGTGCTCTACGCCCACCTCGGCGGTCAGCCGGCGCTCAACGGGTACAGCGCGCTGTTCTAGCCCGCCTCGGGTGCGCCGGCCTCTCGCGGCTGAGCGGGGGCTGTCTCCGTTTGGTCTTCGCTACCATGCGGGGGAGTCTCCGGCTCGCGAGGAGGATCTGGATGACGCAGGTCAGACCCATGCGTGCGGACGCTCGGCGCAACTACGAGCGGCTGCTGAAGGTGGCCGTGGAGGCGTTCGCCGAGCACGGGGAGGGCGCGTCCCTCGACGACATCGCCAAGCGCGCGGGGGTGGGCTCCGGGACCCTCTACCGGCACTTCCCGACCCGGCGGGCCCTGCTGGAGGCGGCGTACGTGGACCGCCTGGAGGGGCTCGCGCGGCGCGCCGACGAACTCGCGCGGGAGCTGCCGCCGGGGCAGGCACTGGACCGGTGGCTGTACGAGCTGTGCGTCGGGACGATCCAGGTGCGGGGGCTGAAGACGCTGCTGGGGTCCGCGATGGCGGACGGGAGCGACGCGACGGTCACCGTGTGCGGGACACAGGTGCGGGGCGCGGCGGAGCGGCTGGTGTCGGCGGCGCGGGAGGAAGGGACCCTGCGGGGGGACGTGGAGCCGGTGGAGTTGCTTCGGCTGGCGCACGGGG
>NZ_RSAJ01001030.1 GCF_003933965.1 Streptomyces sp. RP5T | reverse complement strand
CCTTACCCGCCACGCCCCGGATCGAGTCCGGTGGAGTCCGACCGCAATCTCCTGGCCCGGCTGGGGGAGAACCGTGTGGACGCCCATGCCGTCGCGCTGCTGATGGCGCGGCACTGGCAAGCGACCCATGAATATGCCGTCATCTGCCTCGCCTCCTGGTCGGGTTCGGCCTCGATGGCCGCCGCGGCCGCATTTCATCGTGTGCTCGGACGTACGGGCGACGGTGCACTGCGCCCGCAACTCCTCGTAGCGGTCCGGGAGTTCGTCAAGGAGTGGGCCGCGGACGACGCAATAGCCGCCGTGCTGCCGGAACTCCGCAAGACGATCGGCGGTCGCGGTCTGCGCGCCGCGAGGTCCGTCACCTCCGAAAGGCGACTGCTCGCCGAGCGCGCATTCCGGGCCCTTCCCGGGGCTTCCCAATGCCTGTTGTGGCATACCGAGGTCGAAGCCGAACCCATATCCGTACCCGCCGGTCTGCTGGGCGTGGACACGGGCCGCGCGGCGGCCGCCCTCGACCAGGCCCGCGAACAATTCCGCACCGGCTGTGTCCGTGCCCACCGGGAACTCGCGCCCACTTCTGAATGCCGTTTCTACAATCGTCTCCTGGATGTCCCGATTCGTCGGGGCGGGGGTCTTCTGCCCGATGTCCGTGAACACCTGACGGAATGCCGGTACTGCCGTCACGCCGCCGAACAGCTCAGCCATTTCGAGGGCGGTCTCGACGTGCTGCTCGCCGAGACGGTGCTCGGCTGGGGCGCCCACCGCTACCTCGACTCACGGCCCGCGCGTGCCGCCGGGCGTCCGGCCCCGGCCCCGCCCGGCGCGGCCCGCGCGAAGCCCGGCGGGCGCCACCGCCCCGTCCCGGCGGGCCCGCTCGCCCCGCCGCGCAGGAACGCCCGAGCCGTTCTCGTGGGCGCGGGCCTGACCTCCCTGGCCCTGCTCGCCACGGTGCTGGTCACCAAGGTCTGGTCCGACGACGGCGGTGTTCCCACGCCGGGCGCCACCTGGGGCGTGGTGAGCGGCAACACCGTGCGCCCGAGTCCGTCGGAGGTCTCCCGGAACGCCGGCTCCCCGTCCACCGCCTCCATGGGCGACCCCGTCGAGATCGGCCACGGCACGCTGCGCAACGCCGACGCCGGCCTGTGCCTGGACACCCGCGACGCGCGGACCGCGGACGGCACGCCGGCCGTGCTGGCGCGGTGCTCCTCCGCCGGATCGCAGCAGTGGATCTACCAGGAGGACGGACTGCTGCGCAGCGCGGCCGACCCCGCCCTCTGCCTCGACGCGGACGCCGAGAAGCGGTCGGTCGTGGTCGCCGACTGCCTGCCCCGCACAGGAGAGGTCCGCTACGACCTCACCGTGCGCGGCGAACTGCTGCTGCGCCGAGGGAAGGGACTCCTGGTGGCCCCGGGCAAGGGGGAGACCGTGGTCGTCACCGAGCGCAACGGTTCTACGGGGCAGCAGTGGCTGCTGGAGTCCACCGGTGCCGGCGCCCCGGGACAGCAGGGGACGCACTCGCCGCGGGATACGGAGTCGGACCGGCCCTCCGCGGGGCCGGGCGGGGAGCCCTCCGCACCCGGTCTCGCCCCGCCGCCCCTTCCGCCTTCCGACTCCG
>NZ_RSAJ01000102.1 GCF_003933965.1 Streptomyces sp. RP5T | reverse complement strand
GAGCACCCTCGGCCTGGCGGCCGCCCTGGCGACGGCCGCCACCCTGCCCGCCGACGCCTCCGCCCCCACGCCGCCCTCGGGCTGGTCGCAGGTCTTCCTGGACGACTTCAACGGCTCCGCCGGAACCGGCGTCTCCACCTCCAACTGGCAGTACGCGACCGGGACCTCCTACCCGGGCGGCCCCGCCAACTGGGGCACCGGCGAGGTCGAGAGGATGACCAACAGCACGAGCAACGTCGCCCTCGACGGCAACGGCAACCTGCGCATCACCCCGCTGCGCGACGCGGCGGGCAACTGGACCTCGGGCCGCATCGAGACCAACCGCACCGACTTCCAGCCCCCGTCCGGCGGCAAGCTGCGCGTCGAGGCCCGCATCCAGATGCCCAACGTCACCGGCACCGCGGCCGAGGGCTACTGGCCCGCGTTCTGGATGCTGGGCGCCCCCTACCGCGGCAATTACCAGAACTGGCCGGGCGTCGGCGAGCTGGACATCATGGAGAACGTCCAGGGCATGAACCGCGTGTGGGCCACCATGCACTGCGGCACCAACCCGGGCGGACCGTGCAACGAGACGACGGGCATCGGCAACAACGTCCCCTGTCCCGGCTCGACCTGCCAGTCCGCGTTCCACACCTACACCATGGAGTGGGACCGCTCGGTGAGTCCCGAGACGATCCGCTTCTTTGTCGACGGCACGCAGTTCCACTCGGTCAACGCGAGCCAGATGGACGCCACGACCTGGACCAACGCCACCAACCACGGCTTCTTCATCATCCTCAACGTGGCGATGGGCGGCGCCTTCCCGGACGCGTTCGGCGGCGGCCTCGACTCCGGCACCCAGTCCGGCGTGCCCATGGTCGTGGACTACGTCCAGGTGCTGTCGGCGGGTGGGAGCGGTACCACGCCACCGCCGTCGGGCGGCCGGGACGCATACAGCACGATCCAGGCCGAGTCGTACAACAGCCAGAGCGGTGTCGGCACGGAGACCACGAGCGACACCGGCGGCGGCCAGAACATCGCCTCTCTCGCAAGCGGTGACTGGGCGCTCTACCAGAACGTCAACTTCGGTTCCACAGCGGCCAATCAGTTCGTCGCCCGGGTGGCGAGCGGCGCGGCCGGCGGGGTCAGCGGTCTGGTCGAGGTGCGCCTGGACAGTCGTACCGCCACACCGATCGGCAGCTTCGCCCTCGCCAACACCGGTGGCTGGCAGTCCTGGAGAACGGTCCCGGCGAATATCAGCGGCGTCACCGGCACCCACAACGTCTACCTGACCTTCACCAGCGGCCAGCCGGCCGACTTCGTGAACGTGAACTGGTTCAACTTCGGTCACTGACCGACAAGTCCAGTCGCCGCCAGGCCGCCTTGCCGAGCCGAAGCACGACGGTTGTCACGGAGGTGGGTCTGCTGTCGCCAGAGTCTGCTCCGGTGGCGGCAGGCCCGCTCCGGCCACCGACAGTGAAGGCTGGAAAGGGCTCACTTGACCCCTCTGACGCTGACGTCACCAGGCAACAGCCCGACGCAACCAGCCTGCCGACGTTTGCGGTTACCAATTCAACCAAAGACTGTGCCGAGATGCGGGAAACGCATGGTCGGCAGAGACTGGATGCAGAAGCTCTAGCCAGACTTCGGCGAGCCGGGGGCGCACGGCACAGAAAATCGGCTCAGGCAACTGACGAGTCGACAGGTACCCATGTGCAATACGAGAAATTTGCAGCACGTCGAGGGGTGAGTGACATGACGGACGCTACGAACAAGAGCAGTGCGGAAGAGGAACTGGCCCAGCAGGTCATGCCCACGATCCTGGAACTCCAAAGGGTTCTCGTCGAGGGGTCGAGAAACGCTCTGGGAACAGGAAGCGAACGGATGGCCGGCATCGTGAGCCTCACCTCCTGCACCTCCCACAGCTGCCACGGAGTGGCCGAAAGGTAGAAACACCACCGATATCATCGTTCCCCTGGGGACTCACCTTCTCTCTTCCTGTCCCTGGGGGAACCGCGCGGGGATGGCGACCTCATCAGCCCAGAGGAATCGGACATGCAAAGTTGGGAAGAATTGTACTTCTACTCCCAGTACGATTCACGGTGGTTTGAAAGCCCAGCGAGGTACCAGCCTTCGCCAGAATTCCTGGATCTCTACCAGCGCCTGGCTCCGGCCGATTGGAATGTCCGACGGGACGGGATCTGGTACGGCGCTTCCCCCTCCCACATTCAATTGCCACGCCAGGGATGGAAGATACACGTGTCAGTTCGGCCGCAGGACGCCTTGAACTGCCTCGAGCGAGCGCTGCCCCTCCTCTTCGACTCCTCAACACCGTTCAAATTCCTGGTAGACACGAAGACCGTCACATCGGTGAACGGAAAACTGTGGCCCAGGCAATCCGGCGGAAAATGCATAACCATATATCCGCCGAATCCGAAAGAATTCACCCGACTGGGAAACAGACTAAAAGAGGAACTTCTGGACTTCACGGGTCCTTACATTCTCTCTGACCGCCGGTGGCCTGGCTCATCCTGCGTCCACTATCGCTACGGAGGCTTCCAGCCTGTTTCAGTACTCCAGATAGACGGAAGTCGACGCTTCGTCATACGCGATCCAGGCGGCGGCTACGTCACCGATACACGCCACCCATATTGGGCGCCCCCGCAGTGGGTGACAGACCCCCTAGTATCACCAGAACCCAACGAGCACGAGGAACACGGCAGCAATCCGACTCTGCTCAACGGGCGATTCGCCGTGACCTCCGCTCTGACTTTCACTAACCGAGGCGGAGTTTATCTCGCAGACGACCTGGCCACCAACACCACGGTTGTCATAAAAGAGGCACGCCCGGGTGTTGTCATCGGCAAGCATGCAATCGACTCCGTAGAACTGGTGAGAAAAGAGTATCGGATCCTGGGGCAACTCTCCGATTGCAAGCTGTTCGTCAACCCTGTCACCATGTTCGAAGACCGCGGACACGCTTTTCTGGTCGAAGATTTCATACCAGGTGAGCATCTCGGCCGCTTCACCATACGAAGTAATCCGCTGTACCACGGAAACATCACTCGTACGTCGCTGCACGAATACTATTCCAGTACACGTCGACTGTGGCTTCAGATAGCTCAAGCGATCGACTTTTCCCACACGAATGGAATAGTCATCGGTGACATTTCCTACGGAAATATCATGCTGACTGACGACGACAGAGCGATCTGTCTCGTCGATCTCGAATGCGCAACCGAAGAAGGTATAGATCAGCCGGTGGGACTCCATACGCCAGGGCTGGCGACAGGACAGGCTGTACGCGAAGGGGTGAACGATCGCGCCAGTGACGTCTACGCCCTGGGTGCCATTATGTTCGGAAGCATAATGCTGGCCAACGGCGTTTCCGAGTTGCACCCGCCTTCGCTCCGGCGATTCCTATCCGATCTGGTAGAGGATCTAGGCCTGTCGAACCGATTCATCGACTTGATTGTTCACTTGATGAGCGAATCGAGTGCGGGTCGCGTTCCTGACATGAAGGGAGTTATCTCGGAAATAGAAGAGATGCCGATACTGCAAGAAGGTCCGTCAAACCCTCGGTTGGTCAAGCCGAGCCACCGGCCGACCGATCAGTCACCGACCGATCCAATCGACCCCGTACCCGACGGCAGCCATCGGGCTCTTGCCCTGGCCGCTCGTACCGCCGGATTCTCCTATGTGGTGAACACCGCTGACCTGCAACGGGAGGACAGACTGTTTCCAGCCGATCCAGCGGTGTTCGAAACCAACCCACTCTCGATCTCACATGGGGCGGCTGGAGTACTGCACGCGCTCTATTATGCAGGCAGACCAATCCCTCAGCCTTTCCTGGCCTGGCTGTTGAGCCATGACGTCGGCAACGACCGCTATCCGCCCGGTCTGTACATGGGACAGGCGGGGATCGCATGGGTACTGCAAGAACTGGGACACCCTGAGGAGGGCGTGGAACTGCTGCGGCGCGCCCGTAGACATGAACTGCTGCACACATCTCCCAATATAATGCACGGGGACTCCGGATACGGCCTCGCCTGCCTGAAATTCTGGGCAGCAGGCCTGGGGGAAGAGTTCCTTTCCGAGGCCGAACAAATCGGGCGCCACCTCATAGGCTCCTGCCGGCACGGCACGGAGGGAATCTACTGGGTCGACTCCTCGGGCGACGTACCCATCGGCTATGCATTCGGGAGCAGTGGGGTATCCCTGTTCCTGCTGTACCTGTCACAAGCGATCAAGGACGAGCAGATCTTCGAGGCGGGCCGGGCCGCACTGGACCACGACCTGGGGTACGCCATGCACAACGGTGGAGAGTTCTTGGGATTTCCAGCCCTGGCCCCAGAGGATGCCGAGCTGGGTCGGGTTGTGGCCAGATGCTACTGGGATCATGGATCGGCGGGAATTCTTACACCGCTGGTCCGCTACTTGTCCGTGAATCCGGATCAAGCCCTTTCCCATTGGTTCGGACAGCTCACCGAAAACATTTCACACAAGTACGCCGTTTTCCCCCAGATGTTCCATGGGCTCGCAGGCATGGGAAATGCTCTTCTTGATGCATGGTACTTCACGCATGACCCCCAGTATCGCAAGGCAGCATGGAGAGTGGCGGAGGGAGTGCTCTTGTTTCGTGTCGACCGTCCTGAGGGTGCAGGCTTTCCCGGCGAGCAGGCGATGCGCGAGAGTTCCGATTTTGCAACCGGCACAGCCGGCGTGGCCCTTTTTCTCGATCGGCTGATCAGATCGGACACCGGATTTCCGGAAAATTTCAATTTCGTGGTGGACGAATTGCTGAGCTCTTTCCAACCTCCGGCGTCGGCCGGTCAATTGGCCTGACAGTCGGATGAGACCACCTCTACCCGACCTGATCGCCTCGTGTCACCCCAGATAAGCGGGCGCGACCGCAGAGCGCATCAGGCGGCGGGCCGTGCCGGTGCCGTCGGCGGGCACGGTCCACAGGTCGGAGCCGTAGTCGCCGGGCAGGGCGTAGACGAGGGTGTCGTCGTCGGCCCACAGCGCCTGGTCGTCGAGGTTGCGGGACTCGGCCGTCGCGATCTCCTTCATGGTCCTGAGGTTCAGGACGTAGAGCCGCCAAGGGGCGTCGGGAGAGGCCCCCTTGACGCGTTTCTTGTAGGCGACGCGGGTCCCGTCGGGTGAGAGGGAGGGGCATTCGACGTTGCGGTGCAGGGTGGTGAGGGTGCGCGCGGTGACGTCGCCGCGCACGAGGTACGTCCGGCCGCCGGTCGCCAGCGTGGCGTAGAAGCGGTTGTCGTCCGCGAAGGTGACGCCCCAGACGTTGGTGTCGGCGGCGTGGTACGAGCGGCCGTCCTTGACGATGTGGAAGGTCTCCAGGTTGTCGTCGATCGCCCAGGTGCGGGTGTCCACGACGGCCGTGCGGGTGGAGAAGTTCGTTCCGGCGTACGAGTCCCCGCTGACGAACACCGTCCAGGCGACCAGGTGTCCGGAGGGCGAGACCCTGGCCCGGGTGGGGATGCCCGCCGCCGGGAAGCGGTGGCGTTCACGAAGGCGCGCGTCGAGCACCACCGCGCGGTAGGTGTCCTCCAGCGTGCCGTGCACGGCCTGGAGACAGATGCCGGTGCCTGCCGCGGCGTGGAAGCGCAGGCACTTCACCCCCGAAGCCGTGCGCGGGCCCTGCGGATCGTCGGCGGGGACGGTGGCGATCTCGTCGCGGTGCGGACCCCAGGCCAGGTTGCGCACCAGCAGCCGCCGTCGGTCGCCGGGCCGGAGCGAGACGGTACCGGCCCGCACGGCCGGGCCGTCCGCCTGCTGCCGGTCCCGCAGGTCCGAGCGGTGGGCGGCGTACAGCACCGAGCCGGTGCCGATCGCGCCGAGCAGCACGACGGCGACGAGCAGGGTCAGCAGACGGTTCGTCCGGGTCATGCGGGCACCTCGTCGGGAGTGGGGGTCTCGGCCGTGCCGCGCAGGACGAACGCGGCCACGGCTGCGCTGACGGCCAGCGCCGCGGCGGTGAGGGCGAGCGCGGTCCGGCCGCCCCACAGGCTCCAGGCGGCGCCGAAGGCGAGCGAGCAGGCGAACCGGGCCAGCGCCTGCCCGGTGCCGACCAGCGCCTGTCCCGCGCCCTGGTGTCGGGCGGGGACGACCGCGGCGGTGGCGGCCGCGAGGACTCCGTCGGTGGCCGCGTAGAAGGTGCCGTGCAGGACGAGGACGGCGAGCACGGCGGGGACGCCGTGCCACGGGGAGAGGACCAGGCCGTAGCCGAGCAGCAGGACACCGTGGCCCGCCAGGAAGAGCCGGCGGCGGCCGAGGCGGTCCGCGAGCGCGCCGAGCGGCACGGCGAGCAGCAGGAAGAAGGCGGCGGTGCCCAGCGGCAGCAGCGGGAACAGATGGGCGGGCAGGTCCCCCGCGCGCTGGAGCAGCAGATACAGGAAGGAGTCGCTGACGGTGGTCATGCCGAGCAGGGCCGCGCACACCGTGAGGCGGCGCAGTTCCGGCCGGCGCAGCAGGCCGATCGCGTCACGCAGCGCCGGGGGCCGTTCCGGCTCGGGCGGCGGGGTCCGTCGTACGGCATCGGCGGGGCCGTCGGCGGAGGCGTCGACGCGGCGGGGCACGAAGAGCACCAGCACCAGGACGCCCAGGACGGCGACGCAGCCGCTGACCGCGAAGACCGCGTCGTAACCGTCGACGGTGGCCCGCAGGACGGCGAAGGCGAGGAGCGGGCCGAGGAGCGCGCCGGTGGTGTCCATGGCCCGATGGACACCGAACGCCCGTCCCCGCTGGGCGGGTTCGGTCGCCAGCGAGATCATCGCGTCCCGTGGGGCGGTGCGCAGGCCCTTGCCGGTGCGGTCGACCGCGAGCACGGAGCTGAGCACGGGGAGGGTGTGCGCGAGGAGCAACAGCGGCTTGCACAAAGCCGACAGGCCGTAGCCGAGGCCCGCCACGGCCTTGTGGCGGCGGCCGCCCCGGTCGGCGAGATGGCCGCCGGCCAGCCGGACGAGGACGCCGACGCCGTTGTTGATGCCGTCGAGGAGGCCGAAGCCGAGGGGCGAGAGGCCGAGGCCCACGACCACGTACAGCGGCAGGACGGCCGTGACCATCTCCGAGGAGACGTCCGTGATCAGGCTGACCGCGCCCAGCGCCAGCACGGTGGGGGGCACGGCGGCCGGCCGCCGCCCCGGACGGGTGTCCGGGGCGGCGGGGGCCTCGGTGCCGCGGGAACCCGTGCTCCGGGAGTCCGCGAGGTACACGGGCGTCAGTTCCAGATGCCGGTGATGTCGGAGGCCGAGGCGGCGTTGCCCGCGTGGTCGCTCAGACCCGCCAGGTCCTCCACCGTGCGCAGCACGTTGTAGTGGTTGTAGGTGGTGGAGCTGGAGCTGCCGGGGGCGACGTGCTGGCCGTAGAACAGGGTGGGGATGCGGTTGCCGGAGAGCTTGTTGTCCTCGTCGAAGGTGACGGCGAGGATGCTGTTGTGGGTCCTGGCCCAGGTGGCGTAGGCGCCCAGGTTGTTCTTGATCCAGGTGTCGCCCGTGGAGACCGAGCAGTCGTGCATGTCGTTGCACAGGTTCGGGACGACGAAGGACACCGTGGGCAGGGTGGTGTAGTCGGCCGGGAACTGCGTGAAGGTCTTGGCGGTGCTGGTCGGCACGTTGGAGAAGCCGAACCACGGGTTGTGCTTCTGCGCGTAGCTGCCGCTGCTGCAGGTCGTCGAACCCTGGCTGGGCAGCGACTCGTTGTAGCTCGCCCAGGTCTTGCCGGCGGCGATCAGCTCGGAGGCGAGGTTGGGCTTGCCGATGGAACCGACGCTGACACAACTGTCGTCGGTGCGGCCCTGGTTGGAGCCGGAGAAGAGCATGTAGTAGTTCGGCTCACTGGGGTGGGTGAGGCCGTAGGACTGGGTGAGGGTCGCACCGCCCGCCTTGAGGGTGTTGTTGAGGTAGGGGGCGCTGGAGCTGCCGATGACCTGCGCGTAGGCGTGGTTCTCCAGCACCACGACCACGACGTGGTCGGGGGTGGGGAGAGCGGCCGCCTCGGCGCTGGAGGCCGTCGCGGCCCACACGCCGATCGAGCCGGCGGTGAGGGCGAGGGCTCCGGCGAGGGCGGAGAGGGAACGTCGGTTGCGCTGCGGTGCCTTGACGGCGGCCATGACTGTCCTCCGGACAGAGTGACGGACGTTCGGGGGGAGCGGCGCCGCAACCCTAGGAGCCCCCGGCCGGGTCCGCGTGAAGACCGGGCGAACCGTGGGCTCCACCGGGCAAAGATCGCCCCACGTGGAGGTCACGCACGGCAAAGGGAGGGTCAAGCAGCCGTCAGGCCAGGTCATTTGACGGCCCATCACCCTCTTCCGGTGTCACCCCTCCTGAGGGACGACGCAGAACTCGTTCCCCTCGGGATCGGCCAGCACCAGATGGTCGGCGAACCTCGCCCGGACGGTCGCACCGAGCCCGACGAGACGCCGCGCCTCCGCCTCCAGGTCCGGGGCGGACAGGTCGAGATGCATCCGGTTCTTGCAGCGCTTGCCCTCCGGTACGAGCTGGAACCACATCCGGGGGCCGCCCTGCGAGGACTCGACGAGCACGGTCGGGTCGTCCTCGACGTCCGTGATCCCGAGGGCCCGCAGCCGGGCCAACTCCTCGTCGTCGTACGGCGCCACGGCACAGTCGTCGAGCGCCGCCGCCCAGAACCGGGCCGTGGCGGCGGGGTGGGCGCAGTCGAGGACGATGTCCCGCAGTCGTGCCATCGCGTCACTCCTGTCGAAGTTCCGCCCGGAAGGCGGCCGGTGTCATGTCGGTGTGCTGCTGGAAGAACTTGGAGAAGTTGGCGGCGTCGGGGAACCCCACGGCCGCCCCCACCCGCCCGATCGGCATGTCGGTGTGGGCCAGCAGCCGCTTCGCCTCCAGCACCACCCGCTTGTCGATGAACCCCTTGGGGGTCTCCCCCGTGGCCGCGCGCACCGCGCGTACCAGGGTCCGGCGGGAGTAGCCCAGCGCGTCGGCGTAGGCGCTGACGCTGTGGTTCGTGGCGAAGCCCTTCTCCACCGCGTCCCGGAACAGGGTGAACGTCGACTCGGTCCGCCGCCCGGCCTCCGCCGAGGTCGCCGCGAGATGGGCCAGCCGCAGCAGGAACGCCGTCAGCGCGTGCCGCAGGACCGAGGTGTGCAGGCTCAGCGGAAGGGTCGAGGTGTCCTCGTACTCCCGCTGGAGCAGGGCCGCGGAGGCCTTCAGGCCCGCCAGCTGGGCCGCGGAGGGCCGCAGCAGCGGCGGGAGGTCGTAGCGGTAGAGCCCGGTCGCCTCCACGGTGGCCCGCGGCAGGAAGCCCGGCTGCATGGTCAGGACGGTTCCGCGGTACTCGCTCGTCGGCGAGAAGCGGTGGACCTGGCCGGGGCGGATCCACAGCAGGTCGCCCGCGGTCGCCTCGTACTCGGCGAAGTCGATCATGTGGCGGACGGGTCCGGCGTCGAAGAGCATCACCACATGGAAGTCGATGCGGTGCACGCGCTCCAACGGGGCATCCGCGTGCCAGGTGCGTCCGGCTCCCATCGGGCCGACCTGCATGCCGACTCCGCACACACTCAGCTCGCTGGGGAAGGGGAACGTTCTGATGCCGTCCACCGTGCCGTCACCGTCTCCACCTTGGATGGAGCCTTGGGATGTTCTGTCCGCCATGTCCTGCTCATGCCGCCTGCCTGGAGCGTTCCGTGTCCCACTTTCACCACAGGCTGGCACACCGCGACCTTCCCCCGTAAAAGTCAGACTTTTAAGTTTGAACACGTCAGGTCAGCTTTCCCGCTCCGATCGAGGACTTCTTGAAGATGAGCACGCAGACACCGGACAGCTTCGAATGGACCGAACTCGACCGTCGAGCCGTCGACACGGCCCGTCTTCTGGCGGCCGACGCCGTGCAGCAGGTCGGAAACGGCCACCCGGGCACCGCGATGGCCCTGGCCCCGGCGGCGTACACGATCTTTCAGAAGGTGATGCGTCACGATCCGGCGGACCCCGAGTGGACCGGCCGTGACCGCTTCGTCCTCTCCCCCGGGCACACCTCGCTGACGCTCTACACCCAGCTCTACCTCTCCGGGTACGAGCTGGAGCTGGACGACCTCAGGGCGTTCCGCACCCACGGCTCCAAGACGCCCGGGCACCCCGAGTACGGGCACACCGCAGGCGTTGAGACCACCACCGGCCCGCTCGGGCAGGGTGTCGCCAACGCCGTCGGCATGGCGATGGCCGCCCGCTACGAGCGCGGCCTCTTCGACCCCGGGGCCGCCGAGGGCGAGTCCCCCTTCGACCACACCATCTGGGCGATCGTCTCCGACGGCGACCTCCAGGAGGGCATCTCCGCCGAGGCCTCCTCCCTCGCCGGCCACCAGAAGCTCGGCAACCTGGTCTTCCTCTACGACGACAACCACATCTCCATCGAGGGCGACACCGCCACCGCGTTCTCCGAGGACGTGCTGAAGCGCTACGAGGCCTACGGCTGGCACACCCAGCGCATCGAGCCCGGCGCCGACGGCGACATCGACGTCCACGCCCTGTACGCGGCCCTGAAGGCCGCCCAGGCCGAGACCGGGCGCCCCTCGATCATCGCGATGCGCACGATCATCGCCTGGCCCGCCCCGAACGCGCAGAACACCGAGGCCGCCCACGGCTCCGCGCTCGGCGCCGACGAGGTCGCCGCCACCAAGCGCGTCCTCGGCTTCGACCCGGAGCGCACCTTCCAGGTCGACGACGAGGTCCTCGCCCACACCCGTCAGGCCCTGGACCGGGGTGCCGAGGCGCACGCGTCCTGGGACAAGGAGATCTCCGTGTGGCGCGGCGAGCAGCCCGCGCGGGCCGAGCTCTTCGACCGGATCGTCGCCGGCCGGCTGCCCGAGGACTGGGAGTCCGCGATCCCGGTCTTCGAGGAGGGCGCGTCCATCGCGACCCGCGCCGCCTCCGGCAAGGTGCTCCAGGCGCTGGGCCCGGTGCTGCCCGAACTGTGGGGCGGCTCCGCCGACCTCGCCGGCTCGAACAACACCACCATCGACAAGACCAGCTCCTTCCTGCCGGAGGGCAACGCGCTGCCGGAGGCCGACCCGTACGGCCGTACCGTCCACTTCGGGATTCGCGAGCACTCGATGGCCGCGGAGATGAACGGCATCGCGCTGCACGGCAACACCCGCATCTACGGCGGCACCTTCCTGGTGTTCTCCGACTACATGCGCAACGCCGTACGCCTGTCCGCGCTGATGCAGCTGCCCGTCACCTACGTCTGGACCCACGACTCCATCGGCCTGGGCGAGGACGGACCGACCCACCAGCCGGTCGAGCACCTGTCCTCGCTGCGCGCCATCCCGGGCCTGAACGTGGTCCGTCCGGCCGACGCCAACGAGACGGCGATCGCCTGGGCCGAGATCCTCAAGCGGCACGCCACCAACCCGGCCCCGCACGGGCTCGCGCTCACCCGCCAGGGAGTGCCGACGTACGCTCCGAACCCGGACGCGGCCAAGGGCGGTTACGTCCTTGCCGAGTCGTCCAAGGAGACCCCCGACGTCGTCCTCATCGCCACCGGCTCCGAGGTCCAGCTCGCCGTGGCCGCGCGGGAGCAGCTGGAGGCGAAGGGGGTCGGCACCCGGGTGGTGTCGATGCCGTCCGTGGAGTGGTTCGAGGAGCAGCCCCGGGAGTACCGGGAGAGCGTCCTTCCGCCGTCCGTGCGAGCCCGGGTCGCGATCGAGGCCGGTATCGGTCTGACGTGGTACCGGTTCACAGGTGACGCAGGACGCATCGTCTCCCTCGAACACTTCGGCGCCTCCGCCGACGCCGGCACCCTGTTCGCCGAGTACGGCTTCACCCCCGAGAACGTCGCCGCGGCAGCCCGGGAATCCCTCGCCGCCGCGCGTGGTTGATCCGACCGCCAGAAAGAAGATGATCACTGTGACCGAAGCGACCGCGACCGCGGGAGCACTCAAGCGCCTGACCGACGAAGGCGTGTCCATCTGGTTGGACGACCTGTCGCGCGGGCGGATCGAGTCGGGGAACCTGGCCGAGCTCGTCGCGACGAAGCACGTCGTCGGCGTCACCACCAACCCGTCCATCTTCCAGGCCGCCATCGGCTCGGGGGCGGGCTACGAGGAGCAGCTCGGCGACCTCGCCACCCGGGGCGTGACGGTCGACGAGGCCGTACGGATGATGACCACGGCCGACGTCCGTGCCGCCGCCGACGTGCTGCGTCCGGTGTACGACGCCACCGGCGGCCGGGACGGCCGGGTCTCCATCGAGGTCGACCCCCGGCTGGCCCACGACACGCGGGCGACGATCGCCGAGGCCAAGCAGCTCGCCTGGCTGGTGGACCGCCCGAACGTCATGATCAAGATCCCGGCGACGAAGGCCGGTCTGCCCGCGATCACCGAGGTCATCGGCCTCGGGATCAGCGTCAACGTCACGCTGGTCTTCTCGCTGGAGCGCTACCGCGAGGTCATGGACGCCTACCTCGCCGGTCTGGAGAAGGCCGCGAGGAACGGCCTCGACCTCTCCACGATCCACTCCGTCGCCTCCTTCTTCGTCTCCCGGGTCGACTCCGAGATCGACAAGCGGCTCACCGTCCTCGGCACGGACGCGGCCCTCGCGCTCAAGGGCAGGGCGGCGCTCGCCAACGCGCGGCTCGCCTACCAGGCGTACGAGGAGGTCTTCGCCGGTGAGCGCTGGAACTCCCTCGGCGGTGCCCGCGCCAACAGGCAGCGCCCGCTGTGGGCCTCGACCGGGGTGAAGGACCCGGCCTACAAGGACACCCTGTACGTCGACGACCTGGTCGCGCCCGGCACGGTCAACACCATGCCCGAGGCCACGCTGAACGCCACCGCCGACCACGGCGCGATCACCGGCGACACGGTGACCGGCGGCTACGCGCAGGCCCGCGCAGACCTGGCCGCCGTGGAGGCGCTCGGGATCTCCTACGAGGAGGTCGTGCAGCAGCTGGAGGACGAGGGCGTCGCCAAGTTCGAGGCGGCCTGGCAGGACCTGCTGGACGCCGTCACCAAGTCGCTGAACAGCAAGGGAGTTGACGCGGAATGACCATCACCGCCGACTGGGAGAACCCCCTGCGCGACGAGCGCGACCGGCGTCTGCCCCGGATCGCGGGGCCGTCCGGGCTCGTCATCTTCGGTGTCACCGGCGACCTGTCCCGCAAGAAGCTGATGCCGGCCGTCTACGACCTCGCCAACCGCGGCATGCTCCCGCCGGGCTTCTCCCTCGTCGGGTTCGCCCGCCGGGACTGGGAGGACGAGGACTTCGCGCAGATCGTGCACGACTCGGTGCGTGAGCACGCCCGCACCGAGTTCCGTGAGGAGGTCTGGCAGCAGCTCGCCGAGGGGATGCGGTTCATCCCGGGCGACTTCGACGACGACACGGCGTTCAAGCAGCTGCGCCAGACCGTCGACGAGCTGGACAAGGCGCGCGGCACCAGCGGCAACTACGCCTTCTACCTGTCCGTGCCGCCGAAGTTCTTCCCCAAGGTCGTCCAGCAGCTCAAGAAGCACGGGCTGGCGAACGCGCCCGAGGGGTCCTGGCGGCGGGCGGTCATCGAGAAGCCGTTCGGCCGCGACCTGAAGAGCGCCCGCGAGCTCAACGCCCTCGTCCACGACGTGTTCGAGCCGGACCAGGTGTTCCGCATCGACCACTACCTGGGCAAGGAGACCGTCCAGAACATCCTGGCGCTGCGCTTCGCCAACCAGATGTACGAGCCCATCTGGAACCGCTCGTACGTGGACCACGTGCAGATCACGATGGCCGAGGACATCGGCATCGGCGGCCGGGCCGGGTACTACGACGGCATCGGCGCCGCCCGTGACGTCATCCAGAACCACCTGCTCCAGCTGATGGCGCTGACCGCCATGGAGGAGCCGGCCGCCTTCGACGCCGAGTCGCTGCTCACCGAGAAGCTGAAGGTCCTCAGGGCCGTGAAGCTGCCGGAGGACATCGGCGCGCACACTGTGCGCGGGCAGTACGCGGGCGCCTGGCAGGGCGGCGAGAAGGTGCTCGGCTACCTGGAGGAGGAGGGCATCGACCAGTCCTCCACGACCGACACGTACGCGGCCATCAAGCTCAACGTCGACAACCGCCGCTGGGCGGGCGTGCCCTTCTACCTGCGCACCGGCAAACGGCTCGGCCGCCGGGTCACCGAGATCGCGGTCGTCTTCCAGACGGCCCCGCACTCGCCCTTCGACTCCACGGCCACCGAGGAACTCGGCTCCAACGCCATCGTCATCCGCGTCCAGCCCGACGAGGGCATGACGGTCCGCTTCGGGTCGAAGGTGCCGGGCACCTCGATGGAGATCCGGGACGTGACGATGGACTTCGCCTACGGCGAGTCGTTCACCGAGTCCAGCCCGGAGGCCTACGAGCGGCTCATCCTGGATGTCCTCCTGGGGGACGCCAACCTGTTCCCGCGTCACCAGGAAGTGGAAGAGTCCTGGAAGATCCTCGACCCGATCGAGGAGCACTGGGCGAACCACGGCCGTCCGGCGCAGTACGCGTCGGGTACCTGGGGACCCGAGGAAGCCGACGAGATGCTCGCACGAGACGGACGGAGCTGGCGCAGGCCATGAAGATCGACCTGACCGACACCACGGCAAGCAAGATCAACAAGGCGCTGGTGCAGGGTCGCCGCGCCATCGGAACGCCCGCGGTGGGCATGGTCCTGACGATGGTGATCGTCACGGACGAGGAGAACGCCTACGACGCGATCAAGGCGGCCGAGGAGGCCTCGCACGAGCACCCCTCGCGCACCCTGGTCGTCATCAAGCGGCACGCCCGCACCCCCCGCGACCGCACCAACTCGCACCTGGACGCCGAGGTCCGGGTGGGCGCCGACGCCGGCACCGGCGAGACGGTCATCCTGCGGACCTACGGCGAGGTCTCCGACCACGCCGACTCCGTCGTCCTGCCGCTGCTGCTGCCCGACGCCCCCGTCGTCGTGTGGTGGCCGGTGAACGCGCCGGAGAACCCCGCGAAGGACCCGCTGGGCGCGCTGGCCCAGCGCCGGATCACCGACCTGTACGCCGTGGAGAACCCCCTCGACGTCCTCGCGGCCCGGGTGCGCTCCTACGCACCGGGCGACACCGACCTCGCGTGGACCCGCCTCACCCCGTGGCGCTCCATGCTGGCGGCGGCCCTCGACCAGGCCCGCGCGGAGATCATCTCCGGTGCCGTGGAGGCCGAGGCCGACAACCCGGCCGCCGAACTGCTCGCGCGCTGGCTGGAGGCGCGGCTGAAGGTGCGGATCGACCGTGTGGTCACCGCCGGTCCGGTCGTCACGGCCGTCCGCCTGGGCACCGCGAACGGCGAGATCGTGATCGACCGTCCCGAGGGCCCGCTGGCCACGCTGTCCCTGCCGGGCCAGCCCTCCCGCACCCTCGCGCTGAAGGTCCGCAGCACCTCCGAACTCATCGCCGAGGAGCTGCGCCGCCTCGACGCCGACGAGATGTACGCCGTCGCCCTGCGGGGCGAGGCCGGCAAGGAGACCCCTGCTCATGTCTGACTCCCCTCTTCTGACCCGCCGCCCCGAGTGGACGGCCCTGGAGGACCACCGCGCCGAGCAGCACGCGCATCTGCGTGAGCTGTTCGCCGACGACCCCGGGCGCGCGGAGCGGTACGTGGTGCGCGTGGGCGACCTGCGCATCGACTACTCCAAGCACCTGATCACCGACGAGACCCTGGCCCTGCTCCAGGAACTGGCCATCGCCACCGACGTGTTCGGGCAGCGCGACGCCATGTTCCGGGGCGAGAAGATCAACACGACCGAGGGCCGGGCCGTGCTGCACACCGCGCTGCGCGCCCCCGCGGGCACGGTGGTCGAGGTCGACGGCGAGAACGTCGTGCCCCAGGTGCACGCCGTGCTCGACAGGATGAGCGGCTTCGCGAACCGGGTCCGCTCCGGCGAGTGGACCGGCCACACCGGCAAGCGGATCAAGAACGTCGTCAACATCGGCATCGGCGGCTCCGACCTCGGCCCCGCCATGGCCTACGAGGCCCTGCGGGCCTACACGGCACGGGAGTTGACCTTCCGTTTCGTCTCCAACGTGGACGGCGCCGACCTGCACGAGGCGGTGCGCGACCTGGACCCGGCGGAGACCCTGTTCATCGTCGCGTCGAAGACGTTCACCACGATCGAGACGATCACGAACGCCACATCGGCCCGCACCTGGCTGCTGGAGGGCCCGGACGGTCTGCGGGACGACAAGGCCGTCGCGAAGCACTTCGTGGCCCTGTCGACCAACGCCGAGAAGGTCACGGACTTCGGCATCGACCCGGACAACATGTTCGAGTTCTGGGACTGGGTCGGCGGCCGCTACTCCTACGACTCGGCGATCGGCCTGTCCCTGATGATCGCCATCGGCCCGGACCGGTTCCGGGAGATGCTCGACGGCTTCCGGATCGTCGACGAGCACTTCCAGAACGCGCCCGCCGAGGCCAACGCTCCGCTGATCCTGGGCCTGCTGGGCATCTGGTACGGCAACTTCCACGACGCCCAGTCGCACGCGGTCCTGCCCTACTCGCACTACCTGTCGAAGTTCACCGCCTACCTGCAGCAGCTGGACATGGAGTCCAACGGCAAGTCGGTGCAGCGCGACGGCGACCCGGTGGAGTGGCAGACCGGCCCGGTGGTGTGGGGCACCCCCGGCACCAACGGGCAGCACGCCTACTACCAGTTGATCCACCAGGGCACCAAGCTCATCCCGGCGGACCTGATCGGCTTCGCCCGTCCGGTCGACGAGCTGAGCGACGAACTCAAGGCGCAGCACGACCTGTTGATGGCCAACCTGTTCGCGCAGGGGCAGGCGCTCGCCTTCGGCAAGACCGCCGAGGAGGTGCGCGCGGAGGGCGTGGCCGAAGAGCAGGTGGCCCACCGCACCTTCCGGGGCAACCACCCGACCACGACCATCCTGGCCCGCGCGCTGACCCCCTCGGTCCTCGGTCAGCTGATCGCCCTCTACGAGCACAAGGTGTTCGTGCAGGGCGCGGTCTGGAACATCGACTCCTTCGACCAGTGGGGCGTCGAGCTCGGCAAGGTCCTCGCCAAGCGCGTCGAGCCCGCCCTGACCGAAGGGGCCGAGGTCCCCGGTCTCGACCCGTCCACCACCGCCCTCGTGGCCGCCTACCGTGAACTGAAGGAAGTGCACTGACATGCAGTTGGGACTTATCGGCCTGGGCAAGATGGGCGGCAACATGCGCGAGCGCATCCGCCGCGCCGGCCACACCGTCGTCGGCTACGACCGCAACCCCGAGGTCTCCGACGTGGCGAGCCTCGCCGAGCTGGTCGACAAGCTGGAGGCGCCGCGCACGGTGTGGGTGATGGTGCCGGCCGGCGCCGCCACCCAGTCCGTCGTGGACGAGCTCGGTGAGCTGCTGTCCGCCGGTGACACCGTCGTCGACGGCGGCAACTCCCGCTGGACGGACGACGAGAAGCACGCCGAGGAGCTCGGCGCCAAGGGCATCGGCTTCGTCGACGCCGGTGTCTCCGGCGGAGTGTGGGGCCTGAAGAACGGCTACGCGCTGATGGTCGGCGGCGACAAGGAGCACGTGGACCGGCTCCAGCCGATCTTCGAGGCGCTCAAGCCCGAGGGGCCGTACGGCTATGTCCACGCGGGCAAGGTCGGCGCCGGGCACTTCTCCAAGATGGTCCACAACGGCATCGAGTACGCCATGATGCAGGCGTACGCCGAGGGCTGGGAGCTGCTGGAGAAGGTCGAGTCGGTGGACAGCGTGCGGGAGGTGTTCCGCTCCTGGCAGGAGGGGACCGTCATCCGTTCCTGGCTCCTCGACCTCGCGGTCAACGCCCTCGACGAGGACGAGCACCTGGACAAGCTCAAGGGCTACGCGCAGGACTCCGGTGAGGGCCGCTGGACCGTGGAGGCGGCCGTGGACAACGCGGTGCCGCTGCCCACGATCACCGCCTCGCTGTTCGCCCGGTTCGCGTCCCGGCAGGACGACTCCCCGCAGATGAAGATGGTCGCCGCGCTGCGCAACCAGTTCGGCGGGCACGCCGTCGAGTCGAAGAAGTAGCCGACCGTGGGCGACATACTGCTGGTCCGGCACGGCGAGACCAAGTGGAGCCTGTCGGGCCAGCACACCAGTCGGACCAACCTGCCCCTCACCCACCACGGTGAGGAACAGGCCAAGTCACTGAGTCCACTGCTCAGCGGGCGTTCGTTCACCCGGGTGTTCACCAGTCCCCTGGAGCGGGCGGTACGAACGGCGGAACTGGCGGGCCTGACCGGCGCCGAGACCGAGTCCGAGCTGCACGAATGGGACTACGGCGCGTACGAGGGCATCACCACCATCGAGATCCATCGCACCAGACCCGACTGGGACCTGTGGACCGACGGCGTTCCGCACGGCCCGGACGGCCATCGGGGCGAGTCGCCACAGGAGGTCGGGCAGCGCGCCGACCGAGTGCTGGCCAGGGTGGACGCGGCGCTCCAGGGCGGGAGCGGCGACGTCGTCCTCGTCGGCCACGGCCACTTCCTGCGTGTCCTCACGGCTCGCCGGCTGGGGCTGCCCCCCGCCGAGGGCCGGTTGTTCCAGCTCGCCACGGCTACCGTGAGCCGTCTCTCGACGGAGCACGGACGACCGGTGATCGCGGAGTGGAACACGAGGGCGTAGCACGGCAGTTGTGGGCGGCCCGGGAGCGAAGGCTCCCGGGCCGTCGTCGTCCTCGGGCCGGTTGACACCGTGACGTGCGCGTTGGAGAGTCACGGCTGATGGAGATCGACAACCTGACCCCGGCCGAACTGCGGGTGTGGCGCGCCTTCCCGAAGGGCGAGGCCGTGGACTTCCGGACCGCACCGGACGAGGACGCGTCGGGTGGCGCCGACTGGGGTGCCGAACGCACCGTGCGGGCCTCGGTGTTGCGGGCGCTGATGCTGAACGGCCCGCAGGAGGACGGGGAGATACCCGCCCTCAAGCTCGCGGGCGCCCGGATCACCGGTGCGCTGGCGCTCCAGTACGGGACGGTCGAGCACGCCGTCCGGCTCAGCCAGTGCCACTTCGACGACGTACCCCTGCTGTACGGCTGCCGGCTGCGCCAGCTCAATCTCAGCGACTCGGTGCTGCCCGGACTGACCGCCGCCACGCTGCGCGTCGAGGCCGTGCTGCGGATGACGAACTGCCGGGTGAACGGCCCGGTGCGGCTCGGCGGGGCGCAGATCGCCGGGGCCCTGTTCATGGACCGCGCCGAGGTCGTCGCGGTCGACGCCGGGGAACCCGCGCTCCAGCTCAACCACATGAGCGTCGGCGACGACCTGTGGGCCCCGGGACTGCGCGCCCACGGCGAGGTCCGGCTCAACGGCGCCTCCGTCGCCGGTTCCGTCAACCTCAACGACGCCCGGCTCAGCCACCCCGGGGACATCGTGCTCGACGCGCAGACCCTCGTCGTGGAGGGCGACGTCCATCTGCGCCGGGTGCACACCTTCGGCTGGATCGGCCTGCGGGGCGCCCGGATCGCGGGCCGCCTCGACTTCTCGTACGCGCATCTGTCGAACCCGGGCGACGCGGCCCTCAGGGCGAACAGCTCCACCATCGGGGAGCTGTGGCTGCGCAAGGGGCCGCCCATCCAGGGCACCCTCAGTCTGCGCCGCGCCCAGATCGACGACCTGTTCCTGGAGCCCGAAGTGGTGCCGGAAGAGGTCCAGTTCAACAAGCTCGTCTACACCTCGCTCACCCCGCAGGAGCCCGCCGAGCGGCGCCTGCCCATGCTGGAGCGCGACCGCGAGGGCTATGTCCCGCACGCCTACGAGCAGTTGACCGCCGCCTACCGCCGCATCGGCGACGACCGCGCCGCCCGACTGGTCCAGCTCGCCAAGCAGCGCCGCCACCGCGCCACGCTCGCCTGGTACGGGCGCCTGTGGGGCCACGTCCAGGACGCCACCGTCGGCTACGGCTTCCATCCCCTGCGGGCCTGTGTCTGGCTGGTCTCCCTGCTGGCCGTCGGCACGGCCGCCTACGGCCTGCACCACCCGCCGCCGCTCAAGGCGGACGAGGCCCCGCACTTCAACGCGCTGTTCTACACCCTCGACCTGCTGCTGCCGGTGATCTCCTTCGGCCAGGAGGGCGCCTTCGCCCCGCGCGGCTGGTACCAGTCGCTGTCGTACGCGCTGGTCATCGCGGGCTGGATCCTGGCTACGACTGTCTTCGCCGGTGTCACCCGGACCGTCAACCGCCAGTGATCCGGCGTCACTTGGGGGTGCCGACCGCGCCCGCCAGGTCCTCGATGTCCGCGAGCATCCGTGCCGCGTCCGGCTCCCGGCCGGTGAACAGCCGGAACGCGTCCGCGGCCTGGAAGGCGGCCATGCCGCCCCCGTCGAGCGTGGCGCAGCCCGACGCGCGGGCGGCGCGCAGCAGTTCGGTCTCCAGCGGGCGGTAGACGACCTCGGCGACCCACAGTCCGGGGCGCAGCAGTCCGGCGGGGAGGGGCAGGCC
>NZ_RSAJ01001029.1 GCF_003933965.1 Streptomyces sp. RP5T | reverse complement strand
GGCCAGACGCGAGTACGAGGCGCACGGCCTGCCCTTCCACGACACCGCGCACGCCGTGGGGAGCCTCGACGAGGCCTGTGGGCTGATCAGACGGCTGTGGACCGAGAAGGAGCCCTTCGACCACCACGGCACCCACCACCACCTCACCGGCGCCTTCGCCAACCCCAAGCCGGTCCAGCGCCCGCACCCCCCGATCCTCGTCGGCGGCCGCTCGTCCGCGACCCTGCGCATCGCCGCCCGGCACGCCGACCTGTGGAACATCCCAGGCGGCGACATCGGCGACGTGACCCGTCGCAGCGCCCTGCTGGACCGCTACTGCGCGGAGATCGGCCGCGACCCCGCCGAGATCACCCGCTCGATCCACCTGCCGGTCTCCTACGACCACCCCGGCGCCACCCGTGCGGCGATCGCCGGGGCGACCGACGCGGGCTTCACCCACATCGTCCTCGGCCTGCCGTCCCCCTATCCCTCCCACGTCGCCCGATGGGCCGCCGAGGAACTCGTCGGCCCCTCGACCCGACCGGTCACTTCCAGCCGTACGCGTACGCCGCCACCCACGTGATGTCGAGCTGTGCGCTGCTGCCCGGCGCCGCCCCCGGACCCTCCAGGGCGCTCTCGTTCTGGAGGACCCAGGACAGCGGCAGGTCCGGCACGTCACGGGTGTCATGACCCGTCTGCCGGCCGTCGACGAAGAACCGCACATGGCCCGGCGTCCACTCGGTGGACACCGTGTGCCACCGCGTCCAGTCGTCGCTTCCCGGGAACCAGCCCTGCTCACCGCCGCCGCAGGGGTGGTGGAAGGAGCTGAGGGAGCCGGTCCACTCGCCCTCGGGGTGGTCCATCTCGCAACCGCCGCCGTAGTGCAGCCAGGCGGACTTGTAGCCGGGAGCCAGTTTCGTGACCTTGATGCGCGCGCTGTACTTGCCGTACTGCATCTGCATCACCGCCCGCGGCACCAGCGCCGCGGCGTGCACGGGGCCGCCGTCCGCGGGCCGCCACATCCGGATCGACATGCGTCCGTCGCCGTTCGCCGCGGGACCGACGCTCACGGTGTCCTCCGGGTGGTAGACACCCACCACGTCCCGCCCCCGGCCGGCGGCCGTGTCGGGCCAACCCGTCGGGTACGCCCACCAGTTGTCGCGGTACTTCCCCGTCAGGCCCCCGCAGTGGGCCGCGGAGGTGTCGACGTCGTGGTCGCAGTCGCTGAACGAACCCAGCGGCACCCTGTCGCCGTTGAAGTCCTCGGCGAGGACCTGCCAGAAGGGCCCGCAGTCGCCCCGGGGCAGAGATGTGGCGGTGGTACGGCAGGCGTCGGCGGGAGCGGGGGCCCCGTCGGCCCGGGGGAGGCCGAGGAGCCCGCCGCCGACGAGGAGGAGGCTCGCGGCCGTCACCAGGACGCCCCTGCGGCGGTGCGGCGCTGCGTGTGAACCCATTCCGAGGCTCCTTCAGGCGGCCGACGCCGTCCGCCCGTACCGCGCGCCGGACCCTCTGAAGACGCACCCCACAAGGGAAAGGCCATCAACCGCGGCTGAGTGGACGGCACTTCGCGAGAAGACATCCTCGCCCGCCACCCGCGGCGGCGCCATCCCTGCGACGAGCCGCGAAGCGGAGGGCCCGCC
>NZ_RSAJ01001028.1 GCF_003933965.1 Streptomyces sp. RP5T | reverse complement strand
GGGCGGGGAGGAGGTTGGGGTGGTCCGGGAACAGCTCCCAGAGGATCGCGAGGAGGGCCTTGTTGCTGAGCAGCATCTTCCAGGCGGGTTCGATCCACAGGGTGCTGCCGGTGCCGCCGCCGTTGTCGAGGGTGTCGAGGACGTGGGTGGCGAAGCGGTCCGTGGTGAGCCACTCCCAGGGGTAGAGCTTGAAGCAGCTGCGGATGAAGCGGAGCTGGTTGTCGACGAAGCGGCCGGAGAGGAGGTCCCAGCCGATCTCCTCCATCGAGATCCAGTCGGTGTCCAGGCCGGCCTGTTCGGCGGTCTCCTTGAGGTAGGCGACCGTCATGAGGTCCTCGCCGAGTTCGTCGGCGGAGGAGTGCGCGAAGTAGAGCGGGCTGCCGGGCGGCAGGAGGGCGGCCTGCTTCTTCCAGGCGGCGACGAGGCGTTCGTGGAGGGAGTTCCACTGGTCGGCGCCGGGGAAGCGCTCCTCCATCCAGAACCACTGGGGCGAGGCGGCCTCGACGAGGGAGGTGGGGGTGTCGGCGTTGTACTCCAGCAGCTTGGCCGGGCCTTCTCCGTCGTGGCGGAGGTCGAAGCGGCCGTAGACGGAGGGGAGTTCGGCGCGCCGGTGCCAGGACTCGGCGACCACCTCGGCCACGCGCGGGTCGGTGATGCCGAGGTCGGCGAAGCGGTTCGCGGTGACGATGTGGTCGGCGGCGGCCAGGCACATGCGGTGGAGGTTCTCGACCGTCTCCTCCAGTGCCTCCACCTCGGGGAGCGTGAAGGAGTAGTAGGCGCTCTCGTCCCAGTAGGGGCGCAGGGAGTCGTCGGGGTGGCGGGTGAGCGGGTAGACGAGGCCCTGGGCCTCGACGGTCTGCTGCCAGCCGGGGCGCGGGGTGATGGTGTGTCGTCGCATGATGCTGGGCTCGGCCGTCAGCCGCCGGAGCTGCCGCCCTTGCCGACACCGCCGCCGTCGCCACTGCCTCCGCTGCCGAAGCCGCCGCGGTCGACACCGCCGCCGCTGGTGCTGCTCCCCCCGTTGCCACCGGAGCTGCTCGACGAACCGCCGGATCCCTTGCCGGACTTGGTGAAGGAGCCGCCCGAGACCCAGGAGCCCTTCTTCTTGCCGCCGTAGTAGTAGGTGCCGTTGACCGAGGTGCTGGACTTGCAGTTCTTGTCGGCGACGACCTGGTAGCCCTTGCCGAGGGTGTAGCTGTCGCGGTCGACGCAGCGCTTGTCGGGGTCGGAGGAGCAGGCGGTCAGGGCCATGGCGAGCAGTCCCACGCCGCCGAGTGCGACCGTGCCCGAGCGAAGTTGCCGGCGTGCGTCTGCCATGTTCGTGTCTCCCCCTGAGTCAGGCCGTGGGCCCGGTGTGCGTGTGTGTCCGGCTGACAGCTTAGAGATCAGTAAGAGCTCGTCCCAAGGCAGCCTGCCTCGCGCCCCCTCCCCTAAGGTCACTTCGTGCTCTTTGGAATGGTGTGTGCTCTCGGTGCCGCGGTCTGCTTCGGCACGGCCACCGTGCTGCAGGCTATGGCGGCCAGGGCGGCGGACACGGGCGGCGGCGGTGGCGAGGGCTCGGCGGTCGCGGTGACGCTGTTCCTGCGGGCGGGGCGGCAGTGGCGGTATCTGGCGGGTCTGGCCC
>NZ_RSAJ01001027.1 GCF_003933965.1 Streptomyces sp. RP5T | reverse complement strand
ACCCCGGGCACGGACAGCCCCACCCCGTCCGCCTCGGAGTCCACCTCGACTCCGGGTGCCCCCACCCCGAACGGCGGCGGCGGTGACAACCTCGCCGAGACCGGCGCCAGCAGCAACACCCCGCTGATCGCGGGCGGCGCGGCCGTGCTGCTCGCCGGTGGCGCGGGCATCGTGCTCGCCACGCGTCGCCGCAAGGCCTCGCGCGCCTGACCTCTCTGTACCGACGGGGCCGCCCCACCCTCCGGGGTGCGGGCGGCCCCTTCGCATGCCCGCACGCCGACCGCGGCACCGCTTGGCCACCGGCCGGACCGGGCCGGGACCGGAACCCCTTCCTGAGCCGGGCCCGCGCTTGCCCCGGCAGCCACAGGCGGCGCCTCCCGCACTCCTCGCCCTGTCCCGGCATGGCACAGAAAATCGAACACATGATTGAATCCGGGCATGCGACCGTTCCCCGACGACCTCGCCCGGGCACAGCGTGAGTGGAGTGCCACCTACCGGCAGCTCGCCGAGCGCCCGGGCCGCACGGAGCTGCGCCGACGCCTGTACCGGCTGTCGGCCCAGGTGTTCTTCCACCCCCACTGGCAGCAGGGACGCCCGTGCCCGGCACAGTGGCGGCGCCTGCGCGAGCTCACGGACACCGGCGAACGGCTCGGACGATGACGGACCGACATGCGGGACCGTACGCCGCGGACGATCCTGAAGACATGTCCGGACCGATCCGCGTGATCGTGCACCCCCCGTCCCCCACCGGCGGCCGCCGCGTACGCGTCGACGGCGAGATCCTCGGCCTGGCCCACGACCTGACCGACATCGCCGAGTTCCTGCGCCGGGCGGGTCTGGAGATCGATCCGGCGGAGGTGGCGCGGTCGCCGTGGATCGAGTGGCGGGGCGGCGGACCCGAGCGCTGGGGTCCGGAGACGGACGGCTGAGCTTCAGAGAAAGCTGAGAGGTTGCTGTGCCAGTCTGGCGCGCCCGAGCCGCGTAACCTCGCGGCCGATCCCGCTGGAGGACCCCTCATGGGCCTGGTCAACGGCCTTCCCGCGCACGTCCTGTTGGTGCACTTCGTCGTCGTGCTCGTCCCCCTGACCGCGCTGGCTCTGGCGGTCGGCGCGATATGGCCGAACGCGGCGCGGCGCATGGGCCTCGTGCTGCCGCTGCTCGCCCTGGTCACGCTGGTGAGCGTGCCGCTCGCCACGGAGGCCGGGGAGTGGCTGGAGGAACACGTCGACGAGAACGCGCTGGTGAGCCGCCACGCGGAACTGGGCGACGGCCTGCTGCCCTGGGCGCTGGGCCTGTTCGTGCTCTCGGCCGTCGTCTGGTGGGCGGCCCGCCGTACGGCCGCCGCCGGAGCGGGCACCGCCGAGTCGGGCACCGCCGGCGCCACCCGCTGGTCCGCCCTGCCGGTGCGGGCCGCGGCCGTGGTGCTGTCGCTCGTGGTGGCCGCTGGAGCCGTCGTGGACGTCTACCGCATCGGCGACTCGGGGGCCAAGGCCGCGTGGCACGACGGCTTCTCCAAGACGGCGACCGGCCAGGACGCCGACGACCACTGACACCCCGCCGCGCGCGTCACCGGTGACGCGCGCCCGCTGCTGACCCCGGCCGCCGCCCCGGTCGACCCCGCACATCC
>NZ_RSAJ01001026.1 GCF_003933965.1 Streptomyces sp. RP5T | reverse complement strand
TCCGAGAACCTGCTGAAGGCGGGTTACGACGTCACCGGCTTCACCCTCGAACGGGACAAGCTGGACCGGCTGGCCGCCGCCGGCGGCACCGCCGCGGGCTCGATCGCCGAGGCCGTGCGGGACGCCGACGTGATCATCACGATGGTGCCCGCCTCCCCCCAGGTGGAGGCCGTCGCGTACGGCCCCGACGGCATCCTGGACAACGCCCGCTCCGGCGCCCTGCTGATCGACATGTCCTCGATCACCCCGCAGACGTCGGTCGACCTGGCGAAGGCGGCGAAGGGCAAGGGCGTCCGCGTTCTGGACGCGCCCGTGTCCGGCGGTGAGGCCGGTGCGATCGAGGCCGTGCTGTCCATCATGGTCGGCGGCGAGCAGGCCGACTTCGACGAGGCCGCGCCGATCTTCGAGGCGCTCGGCAGGACCGTCGTGCTGTGCGGTCCGCACGGCTCGGGCCAGACCGTGAAGGCCGCGAACCAGCTGATCGTGGCCGTGAACATCCAGGCGTGCGCCGAGGCCGTGGTCTTCCTGGAGAAGTCGGGCGTGGACCTGAAGGCCGCGCTGGACGTCCTGGGCGGCGGCCTGGCCGGTTCGACCGTGCTGGCCCGCAAGAAGGACAACTTCCTGCGGCGCGACTTCAAGCCGGGCTTCCGGATCGACCTGCACCACAAGGACATGGGCATCGTCACCGACGCCGCCCGCAACGTCGGCGCGGCCCTGCCCGTCGGCGCCGTGGTCGCCCAGCTGGTCGCCAGCCTGCGCGCGCAGGGCGACGGGGGCCTGGACCACTCGGCGCTGCTGCGGGCCGTGGAGCGCCTGTCGGGCGCCGAGGTCTGACCTCCCCGAAGACTCCGGGTGGCGCCCCCGCCGACATCTGTCCTGTCGCGCCCAGGCGGTGGCGCCGCCCGGAACCACCCCGGCCCCCGCGGCCGGAGGACGGGAGCGAGCAGAACCCGCTCCCCCACACAGACTCCCTGGCCGCACCTGACGCGCCGGGCGACCCGGATGAGGGGTGGTCGCCCGGTACCGGGTGCGGGCAGGGGAGGACCGCGGCGGCCTGCGAGCCAGTGCGGTGGTGAAGGTCCCGGGCCCTCCTTCTTCGACCTGAGGGAAGGAGCGTGTCCCGGTCCCGTCGCGGCCGCCGCGGTCCCGGCAGTACCGCAGGAACCCAGAGCGCCGGATACGGACGGTCCCGTATCCGGCGCTCCGTCGCGTTCCCGGGGTGCGGAGCGCCGCGGATCGCAGGACTCTGAAGGCATGGCAGCAGATCCAGCACAGCATCCCCATGTCGTGGTGCACGCCCCGGCGCTGGACGGGTCGCGGCGGGTCACCGCGGACGACGAGAACCTCGGCGTCGCCTCGCACCTGGACGACGTCGTCGAGCTGCTCCGGCTCGCCGACCTGGACCGGATCGAGGTCGAGGACGACGACATCGTGGAGTGGCAGGGCGGCGGTCCCGACGACTGGCCGGGACTGTCCGAGCACCACGAGCAGTGAGCGGGCGTACGGCAGTGGTCGTACGCCCGCTACGGCATCCTCAAATCAACCTCTGAACATGGGTCGGGGGGCTTCAACGCGCCCCCGCCCCGGGCACATCCTCTACACGTGCGGGCCCGCCGGCACGTGTAGAGGA
>NZ_RSAJ01001025.1 GCF_003933965.1 Streptomyces sp. RP5T | reverse complement strand
GCCTCTGACCCCCCAGCCCTCAGCCCCCCAAGGCTCCGGCCTCGGCCAAGAACGGTTCAGCTCTCGCCCATGAATCACCAACGCCCGGCCATGAAAGGGCAATCCGAACGGGAGGGGAACGGGCCGGACGTACGTTCCCCTCCGTGAACTCCGACCACCGCCCCCACACACCCGCGCGGCGCGCCCTCCTGCGCGCCGCGCTCACCGGTACCGCCGCCCTCGGCACCGGCCTCGCCGCCGGCACCCCTGCCGCCGTAGCCGCGCCGACCGAGGTTCCGCCGCGCAAGCGGCCCACCACCGCCGAGGAGGCCCTGCGCGAGCTGGCCGAGGGCAACCGGCGCTGGCGCGCCTACCGCGAGCGGCACCCCGACGAGACGCCCGCCGTCCGGCAGGCGCTGACGACCGCGCAGCACCCCTTCGCCCTCGTGCTCGGCTGCATCGACTCCCGGGTGGCCCCGGAGCTGGTCTTCGACCAGGGGCTCGGCGATCTGATGACCGTGCGCACCGCGGGGCAGGTCCTCGACGAGGCCGTGCTCGGCAGCCTCGCGTACGGGGTGCTCGAACTCGGCATCCCGCTGCTCATGGTGCTCGGCCACCAGTCCTGCGGGGCGGTGAAGGCGGCGGTGCAGGCGGACGAGTCGGGCACGGAACTGCCCGCCCACATCCAGTACCTGGCCGACCGGATCAGCCCGGCCATCGACCGTACGAAGTCCGGGGACGCGCGGATCGACTCCACGGTCGACGCGAACATACGGCTCGTCCGGGCTCGGCTCGCGGCGGAACCCGAGCTCGCCGCGAAGGTGGGCTCGGGCGCGCTGGCGGTCGTGGGCGCGCGCTATGAGCTGACCACGCAGCGGGTGCACCGCCTCTGACGCGAGTCAGCCGGCCGGAGCGTAGGGCCGGCCGAGGTCCCACGCCTGGTACATCGCGTCCGCGAAGGCCGCCGCGATCTTGTGCTCACCGCCGGCGTTCGGGTGCGTGCCGTCGTAGGTGTCGTGGTTGATGTCGTACGACGACGGGGGCGACACCGGCAGCAGGGGCGAGCGGGGCTCGTCCAGGTCCGCGATCGCCTTGGCCAGGAGCTCGTTGAAGCGGGTGACCTCGGTGGCGAAGGGCGCGTCCGACTCCGCGCGGACGTTGGGTATCACCGGGAGGACGGCCATCCGGATCCGGGGGTTCGCCCGGCGGGCCCCGGTGACGAAGGCCAGGACGTTCTCCGCGGTCTGTTCCGCGTTGGTGTAGAAGCCCAGGTCGATGAGGCCCAGCGACACCAGGAGCACGTCGGCGCGGTGCGTCCGCACCGCCTCGCCGATCAGCGGGGCCATGTGCACCCAGCCCTCGCCCCAGCCGGCCAGGTGGGCCCGGGGGAAGCCGGGATCGGCGTACTCGTACGAGGTGGGGGCGCCGACCGCCTTGTCGTACAGCGTCTCGCGCGGTCCGACGAGGGCGAAGGGGCGGCCGTGGGTGTCGCGCAGGTGCTGCCACATCCGGTACCGCCAGGTGTGCTCGCCCGCACTCCCGATCGTCATCGAGTCGCCGACCGGCATGAATCTGAGCATCCGCTCATGATGGATCACCAGCCCGCCGAACAACATGTGACCCCGCCCACGCCAAGACCCCGGCGGGCCCCACGCACC
>NZ_RSAJ01001024.1 GCF_003933965.1 Streptomyces sp. RP5T | reverse complement strand
ACCCCGGCCTGCCCCCTCCACAGCAGGACGAAGCACAGTACGGGCATCCGTAACCGGGCCCGGAGACGAGTACAGGATGCGAAGACGCCCCGCGGCGAGGTCCCTGCCCTAGCCACCGACAGCGCACCGCCGTCGAAACAGCCCAGCAGCAACAACCGTTGACCAACAGCTCCAGGAGGGAGTGCTGGGGGGATGCGAAATGCAAGGCGTGGCCGCTGACAGCTTCGCTAGCTTGGCCAGGTGACATCTTCGATCCACACACATCCCGCGGGAGGGCGGCCGGTATGACATCTACGGCTTCGCTGTTCGCTTGCCGTCCCGCGGACGTGACTCTGGAGCGCGTGCGTGACCTGGTTGCCATCGGCCAGCCCGAGAGCCTGACCTTGGAGTACAAGGAGAAATACACCGCCAAGATCCAGACCTCGGTTGCGGCGATGGCCAACAGCTACGGGGGCCTCATCCTGGTCGGTGTCACCGAGCGCAACGTCGACGACCGGATCATCGGCGTGCCCGAGGACACGATCGTCCAGATCGTCAACGGCTGCCATCAGATGCTGGAGCCGCCCTGGGTTCCTGAGATCATCCCCGTCCCTCTGCCAGAGACCGACGGCCGGATGATCCTGGTCGTCCGCGTAGACCCGGCGAAGGCCACGCGCCCGCTTCTGATCCAGGGGGCCGCTCCGATCCGGTTGCACGGCCGCAACGCGGTGGCCGACCGCGCAGGGCTCATACGGCTGATCAACGAGACCGCGCCCCAGGCCCTGCCCGCCGGACTGCGGTTGCCGCCAGCCGACCTGGACACGCCGAGCGCCGACTTCCTTGTGCGTACGGGGATGTGCGTTCCGGTCGACGCGTCGGCCACATGGCGCCCGCTGTCGGAGCGCGGCGTGCAGGCCTTCGCCGACGCGCTGAACAACTCCCCTCTGCACCATGCCCTATTCCGCTGGTGCGCATCGATCGGCGAAGGCGGCATGAACCCCTTCCACCGGTCTGGCTTCAACCGGGCCCGCAAGGTCCGGCTGTTGTGGCAGGGCGGCTCCGATGGAGCGTCGGCCTACCCGTTGGAGGCTGTTGCCAGGATCGACCTGCCGGATGCCTACGGGGCCACCGTCTCGCACCTGCAGGTCACCGTGGAAGTCCTCGCACGCTTCCGCCACGCCTTTGGCCGCGCCGCGCCCCTGCCTGTTGCCCGCCTGCACGAGCTGATCGACGCCCTGGCAGCCGCACTGGTCGATGACGGGGTCACCGAAGCGCTCGCCGCTCTGGCAGGTGTCGATCCTCTCGTGATGCCCCAGCCACTTAGCCTGGACTTCCTCAGCAGGACGGACATGCCGGACCTGCTCGCCGGGAACGGACTGGCCTCGGTGCCAAACGCTGGCACATCCCGAGGAGCCAACCTGCTCGCTGACCCGGGCGTCGACCAGCGCGACCCAGCGGAGCGCCGCACACTCGTCGACAGCTGGCTCCAACAGATCAGCCTGGACGCCGGCCTGCTCGGCATGGAGAAGGTCCTAGTAGGGTTTGGTCAGGTTCGTAGTGGTGTGGGTATGTCTCGGTGGCAGGTGGGGCAGGCGCCGGTCCAGGTGGCGAGGAGGGTCTGCAGTTCTCGGACCACTTGGTAGAGGCTCAGACCTGCA
>NZ_RSAJ01001023.1 GCF_003933965.1 Streptomyces sp. RP5T | reverse complement strand
GTCGTACGGCCTCCTCGTCCAGCTCTACTCCCTGCTCTCGCACCGCTCCTGGGGCATGGGCGACCTCGGCGACCTCGCCGAACTGACCTCCTGGGCGGGGCGAGCCCTCGGCGCCGGCTTCGTCCAGGTCAACCCGCTGCACGCGGCCGTGCCCGGCGCCCCGACCGACCCGTCCCCCTACCGCCCCTCCTCACGCCGCTTCCCGGACCCGGTGCACCTGCGGATCGAGGACATCCCCGAGTACGCCCACGTCGCGGACCACGACCGGCTGCGGACCCTGGGCGAGCGGGCCGCGCGGCTGCGCGCGTCCGTGCTGGACAAGGGCGCGCTGATCGACCGGGACGCGGTCTGGGAGCTGAAGCGGGAGGCGCTCGAACTGATCCGCGAGGTCCCGCTCGGACCCGGCCGCCGCGCCGCCTACGCCGACTATCTCGCCGAGGGCGGCCAGGCCCTGGAGGACCACGCGACCTGGTGCGCGCTGGCCGAGGCGCACGGCTCGGACTGGCGCGGCTGGCCCCCGGGTCTGCGCGACCCGCGATCCGCCGAGACGGCCCGTGCCCGCGGTGAGCTGATGGACCGCGTCGACTTCCACTGCCGCCTCGCCTGGCTCACCGAGAGCCAGCTCGGCGCCGCGCAGCGCACCGCGCGGGAGGCCGGGATGCCGCTGGGCGTCGTGCACGACCTCGCGGTGGGCGTCCATCCCGAGGGCGCGGACGCGTGGGCCCAGCAGGCGTACTTCGCGGCCGGGATGTCCGTGGGAGCGCCGCCGGACGCCTTCAACGCCCGCGGCCAGGACTGGGGACTGCCGCCGTGGCGCCCGGACCGGCTGGCGGAGTCCGGCTACGCGCCGTACCGGCAGCTGCTGCGGGCCCTGTTCCGCTACGCCGGCGCGCTGCGCATCGACCACGTCATGGGCCTGTTCCGGCTGTGGTGGGTCCCGCAGGGCCATCCGCCGACGGAGGGCACCTACGTCCGCTACGACGCGGAGGCGATGCTCGCCGTGCTCGTCCTGGAGGCCTCGCGGGCCGGGGCGGTGGTGATCGGCGAGGACCTCGGCACGGTCGAGCCCGGGGTGCGGGAGACCCTGCGCGAGCGCGGGGTGCTCGGCACGTCCGTGCTGTGGTTCGAGCGGGACTGGGAGGGCGACGGGCGTCCGCTGCCGCCCGAGCGCTGGCGCGCCGACTGCCTGGCGACGGCGACCACGCACGACCTGCCGCCCACCGCCTCCCGCCTCACCGGGGAGCACGTCGAACTGCGGGACGGCCTCGGCCTGTTGACCCGGCCGCTGGACGAGGAGCGCGCGGAGGCCGCGGCAGACACGGGGGAGTGGCTGGAGCTGCTGGCCCGGCTCGGACTGCTGCACGGCACGGGCGGCGGCGCCGACCCCTTGGCCGAGGAGGCGCAGATCCAGGCCGTCCACCGGTACCTGCTGAACACCCCGGCCCGCATGGTGGGGGTCTGGCTGCCGGACGCGGTGGGGGACCGCCGGCCGCAGAACCTGCCGGGGACGTGGGACCAGTATCCGAACTGGCGGCTGCCGATCGCCGACGGGGAGGGGCGCGTGGTGACGCTGGAGGACCTGGCGGCATCGGCCCGGCTGCACGCGTTGGTGGAGGTGCTGCGGGGGGCGTAGGGGCGC
>NZ_RSAJ01001022.1 GCF_003933965.1 Streptomyces sp. RP5T | reverse complement strand
GGGCTTCTGCGGCGGTCAGCCCGGTGCCGGCGAAGCGCCAGTGCGAGAGGACGAGGACGGTGTCCGGTGCGGGCAGCGGGTGTCCGGCTGCCGCGGCGCGTTCGCGGGTGAGTGCTTCGTTGTGGTCGGCGCGCTCTTGGCGGAGGGCGCCGAGGGTGACGGAGTACGCGCGGGACTTGGTGGAGAAGTGGCCGCGGAAGCCGAGCATGTGAGCCCACTTGCGCAGGCGCAGGTCTTCGAGTTCGGGCAGGGCCCCGAGGTGCCAGCAGGTGAGGATCAACTGACGTGCGTGATCGGTGACTTCAGCGCCGATCAGGTCCGTGATGGGGTTGCGGATGGGGCGGTCCAGGGTGCCCGTCGCGCTTTCGGCGCCCTTGGTGGCGTACTTGGCGATGTAGGCGGCGACGGCGCGGCTGGTGAGGTCGGTGGCGCCGGTGAAGTCAGCCGAGCGGATGGGGCGGATGTCGAGTTGTTCGCCGAAGCGGAAGGTGTGGGCACGGCCGTCGAGGACCGGGCCGGGTGTCTCGACGAGGCGGACGGCGGAGCGGATGGAGTCGGCGAGGAGTTCGGTGGTGGCCCAGGTGGGTGGGGTGTCCTCGGCTCCGTCCGGTCCGTCGAGCCGGATCACCGCGTGGAAGTGGACGGCGCCTCGCCGTTGGTATTCGGCAACTTTGGCGTAGGAGACCTTGAGGCAGTCGCGCAGCGCCGAGCGGCGGATGCCCGCGCGGGAGGCGATTTGTTGGCGCAGGTAGGTGGTGAAGCGGGCCCAGAGGGCACCGGCGTGCGCGTTCCAGAGGACGGCGGCGCGGTAGTCGTAGCGGTCGGGACTCAGAGGCGTTCCCAGGACAGGGTCACCGTCCGGGTGGAGGCGTCCGCAGCGGCAGCGGCCGCCGCCGGGCCGGTTGTGGACAGGGCCGAAGGAGGGGGCGGTGAAGGTGGCGAAGACGCGGGGATGTTCGGCGACGGCCGGGCCGATTCCCTTGCCGCCGCTCAGACCGGCTGTGACGAGGTGGTAGGTATCTTTGCGGTAGACCTCGGCGCACGCGGCGCACCGTGTGGCGCGGCGGTTGTTGCAGCGGATGAGGAGCTGTCCGGCGGGAAGGTCGCGGTCGGCGATCTCGCGGACGATCTCCCCCGTCGAGGCGTGGACGTCGAGGCGGTGGCCCTCCATCCGTACGGGCCGCTCGCAGCCGCCGAGCCGTTGGATCTGGTGTGCGTAGGTGCTCAGTTCGCCGTGCAGGGCGAGGGCCGCCAGTTGGCGGATGGCTCCGGTCGGAGCCTCGGGGCGCATGTGCGGGTTCCTCCTTGGAGACGGGAGCGGGGGCAGCAGCCCGGCTTGTCCAGGGGGCTAGACAGTGTGGGCAAGCCAGGCTGCTGAAGCAGATGCGGTCAGCGGCGGTCGCTCTTGAGGATCGAGCGGACGGTGACGGCGCAGACGGCCACCGAGGCGGCGGTGATCGCCACGGCCAGGAGCATGGAGACCAGGACGGCGCCGAGGACGAGGACAAGGGCGCCACCGCCGGCGGCGAGGGTGAGCATGCCGCCCGGAGTGAGCTGCACCGCGGGCCGGTTGGAGGCGGGAGCGGACGAAATCGGGGCGGCGGTGGGGACGTAGGGCGCCGGGGTTGTCGGAACCGGAG
>NZ_RSAJ01001021.1 GCF_003933965.1 Streptomyces sp. RP5T | reverse complement strand
GGGCCCCGCCCGTCACCCGGTTGTCGTCAGGGTGGCGGCTGGGGTGGTGACCGCGGGTCGGGGGGGCTGCCCTCAGGCCCAGGGTTCGGCGGGGCCTTTGAAGGAGGGGCCCGCTCTTCGTCGGGCAGGGGTCAGGCCGATGGTTCCGGTACGGAGCTCGTGGGCGTTGCGACCGTGCGCCTTCGGGTCGCCAGCAAGCCGGCCGCGACCAGGGCCGTGGCTGCGCCCAGTACGCCCACCGCACCCGCGAGGCTGCCCACCGCCGACTCGCCCGCCAGCAGGATCAGCGGGCAGACGAACTCGCCGCCGAAGAAGGCCGCCGTCCACAGGCCCGTACCGCGACCGCGGTCCTCGAAGGCCAGACGGGACATCGCGCTCGTCAGCAGGGCGGGCAGCAGCATGCCCGTGCCGACGCAGTTGATCACCGCGCCGATCACCAGGAGCGGCGCGCCGCCCGCGAGGAACATCACCCCGGAGCCGACCGCGCAGACCGCGAGCGCGGCGGGGATCACCGGTTCGGGAGCGCGCTTGAGGCGGGCGAAGAGGATCGCCCCGCCCACGGTGGCCGCACTGGCGACAGCCGTGGCCAGGCCGATCACGCCGGTGTTGGTCACCCCGAGGTCGTCGAGGAGGTACGACATCTCGACCGGCACGGTGTAGAAGACGATCGCGCCGAAGAAGGTGAGCGCACAGATGCCCGCCAACTGCCGCCAGGGGAACGCACGTCGGGCCGCCGCCCCCGGGACCGGGACCTCGTCGGAGGTCGTGCGGCCCGCCGGGCTGGGCAGCACCGCGGCCATCAGCGGCGCGAGCACCAGGCTCACGGCGTACACCCAGAACGGCATCCGCCAGCCCGCCGACCCGGCCGCACCTCCGACGACGAAGAAGACGGTGGCCGACGCGGAGGCGCACATGGTCTGCAGAGCGAGGTACCTCACCCGCTGCCGACCGGAGTAGTAGTCGCCGATCAGCGTGGTGCAGCAGGTCATGATCGCCGCCTCGGTCACCCCGACCAGGGCACGGCTGGCGATGATCGCGCCGAGGGAGTGCAGCCACAGCGGGGCGGTGCCGAACACCGAGTACAGCACCGCGGCCACGACCAGCAGCCGTTTGCGGCCCAGCCGGTCCACGAGCACCCCGGCGAACGGGGCCAGCAGCGCCAGGGCCAGCGCCGGCACGGTCAGTGCCAGCGGCACCAGCGCCTTGGCGCCGGGCACCGACGCGAAGTGGTCCTGCATCTTCGGCAGGACCGGGGCGATCAGCACCGCGCCCAGGATCGGCAGACAGCTGCCCGCCATCAGCAGCGTCACCCGCAGCACATGGGCCGGACCCGAAGCGGCCACGGGCGACGGGGGAGCGGCCTCAGCCGCGGGGAAGGACGTCGGCGGAACGGAACCGGGCATGTCGACTCCTGGAGACGGTGTACGGGAGCGGCATGCCGGTCGCGGGCGGCCACGGTACGGGCGCCGATGGGCACGGCATGCTGCGGACGACCCACGCGGCGGCTGGTCCGGACAGCGGCCTGCGGGGTGGAGTCGACTATGGGTCGCCCGGGCCCGGTTCGCCATCCTTCGGGCGATCCGAATCCCGTATAGCGGGGCATCCACGCGGTGGATGCCGGGGACCGGGCGGGGGCGCCTCAGGGG
>NZ_RSAJ01001020.1 GCF_003933965.1 Streptomyces sp. RP5T | reverse complement strand
ACCTCGCGACATTCCTGCGCCGGGCGCGAGCCAGGGCGGCAGGCCCGCGCATCAAGGGTCGCCTCACCCCCCTGCGCGACGCCGCCGCACGGATTCGGCACCGCGTCACCCGCCGCGACCGGGACGTCGTAGAGGAGGAGCCGCCAGGCCCCCGGCTGTGGGCCGAGCTGGCGCTCGGCTATCTCGCTCTCGCGCTCACCCTGCTGCCCCGTTCCCGCCCGCTGCCCACCATGACGGTGTTCGTCGCGGCCCCGGACTCCGTCAGCGAGCGAGGGGCAGACCGGGCTCTTCCCGAGCGGCGTCGGGGGCCGGGACCGGGCGCCACAGTCTGATGCCCGCGGCGTAGAGCAGTACCCCGAGCACCAGCCCCGCGCCCGCGCCGAAGCAGAGGGCCGGGATCAGTTCCCAGGGCTTCGCGGTGGAGCCCCAGTACGCCCACCACCGCGAAGCCCGCTGCGCCGCGCCCACCGTCATGCACCCGCCGAGCACGGCCACGGCCCACCACCGGTCCCGCACCGACAGCACGGGGACACCGGACGGCCCGGCCGTCGCGGGCACCCGGCGCAGGGCGTACCCGCAGAACACGGCGAGCACCGCCGCGGCCAGCGCCGAACCGCCGTACTGCAGGTACCAGTACAGAGGGGACCCGGACATCTCCCGGTCCAGGACGGGGAACAGCCGCACCCCCCACCGGTCGTGGTGCGTGAACGCGTCCCACACCACATGCGTCAGCGAGCCGACGACGGCGGAGGCGTACCAGCGCACGGTCAGGGCCGTACGGACGCGCACGCGTGGCGTCCCGCAGCGCAGCAGCGTCGCCACCCTGCCCTGTCGTCTTCGCGGCAACAGGGCCACCAGGGGTTCCCGCAGCAGCAGCCACAGGGCCGCCAGGGCCCAGGCCACGAGCACGTCGATCGTGAGGACGCCCGGGAAGGAGTGGGTGACGGTGCCGAACTCCATCGCCCCGGGCGCGACACTTGCCGCGTAATAGGTCATGTCGGGTGAGAAGGAACCGGCCACGAGCACGGCCGGAACCAGTCGGCCCCGCCCCGTTCCGTCGGTGCGCACCGCGGGCAGGACCGCCGCCGCATGGCTCAGGGTGAACGGCAACGGGGCTCCTCGCGGCGGGCGTTGGCCGGGCGGCGGCCCGGGTGATCGGTCCCGTCCAGTATGAGCGACACGCACCCGCACCGATCGAACATGGCCAACCGGTGAATACCGGGCGCGAACCGGTGTCCGAGGAAAGGAAGTTGTCGTAGGGTCACACGGGTCACCGCGCTGGGGAGCCCGGTCGAGCGCGCGCATCAGGAATTACCGCGCGTCACAGGGGCAACCTCCAGGACGGTTCGACTGTCTCAACTGGACGAGAGCGACAGACGGAGAAGGGCGCTCGGGCGTCCACAGGAGGGGTTCACTTTATGGCGGCGCAATTCGGCAGGAGGCTGCGCAAGGGAGCGGTGACCACCGCCGTGGCCGCGGCCGCGGTCGCGGCACTGTCCGCCTCCCAGGCCCCGGGAGCCACGGTCGACGACCACGGCAGATCCACCGCCGCCGACGCCCAGCCCTCTCCCGACGAGGCCACCGGTGACGGCGCGACCGGCAACTCGCCGTACTACACGGACCTGCCGCCCCTGAACACCCCGAGCC
>NZ_RSAJ01000101.1 GCF_003933965.1 Streptomyces sp. RP5T | reverse complement strand
GGGAGGGGGCGGGGGAGGGTCAACGGGTCCGGAGCGACCAGTTCCGGTCAGCCGGCCGCGAGCGCGAGGCTTTGGAGGCACCGTCGGCCGAAGCCTCGCCGGGGCTCGCGAGGCATGGGAACCGTGTCATACCCCGGCTCGGTCCCGTCCCGGGCCCGATCCCGGCCCGGGGCAGGACCGGGATCGTCAGCCGACCCCCCTCAACAGCCACTCATGAGCCCCCCGCGCCGTGAACTCCTCCTGGCCTCCCCGCAGGAGCAGACCGGCGCCGGCGAACTCGGGTGCGTCCGCCTGGGCCGCGACGTACGGGATCGCGATGCAGCGCATGCCGGCCGCGTGTGCGGCGGCGGCGCCGGGAGCCGCGTCCTCCAGGACCACGCAGTCGGCCGGCTCGGCGCCGAGCCGGCGGGCCGCCTCCAGGAAGACGTCCGGCGCCGGCTTGCCGCGGGCTACCTCGTCGGCCGAGACGGTCGTCCGCAGGTACGCGTCGAGCCCCGTCCCGGCCAGGATCGCGTCGATGGCCTCCCGTGACGACCCCGAGGCCACGGCCATCGGCACCCCCGCACCGGCGAGCAGCTCCACGAACCTCCGCATCTCGGGGTACGCGCGCGTGGCGGTGCGGGCCAGCTCCAGATAGCGGCGGTTCTTGTCCGCGAGCAGCTCCGCCACGGACGCCCGCAGCCCGTACAGCGCCTTCCAGTGCGCCACCGTCTCCCGGGTGCTGATCCCGACGTACCGCTGGTGGTCGGCCCACGTGAAGTCCGGGACGCCGTGCTCGGCGAGGGTGCGCCGGCCCGCCTCGTAGTAGTTCGGCTCGCTGTCCACGAGCGTTCCGTCGAGATCGAAGATGACTGCCGTGCCGTTGAGCCCGCTCATGGCGTCCAGGATGTCAAAGATCAACCGCGGGTCGTGCGCCCGACCGACTCCACCAGCGGCAGCAGCCGGTACGCGACCCGCTCCCGCAGCGCCACCTCGGTACGGGTGCGCACCACGCCCGGCAGACTGATCACCTTCTGGATCACGTCCTCCAGATGCGCGTTGTCCCGCGCCACGACCCGCGTCAGCAGATCCCCGCCACCCGCGATCGAGAACGCCTCGACGATCTCCGGAACGGCCGCCAGCGCGTCCCCCACGTCGTCGAGCCGCCCCTGGGTCACCTCGATGTGCACGAACGCCAGCACGGGATGCCCGAGCGCGGCGGGCGACAGCGAGGGCCCCGTGCCGGTGATCACCCCGTCCCGCTCCAGGCGGTCCAGCCGCGCCTGCAAGGTGCCCCGGGCGACCCCGAGGATCCGCGCGTACTCCCGCACGCTCGTCCGCGGCTGCTCCAGCAGCAGTCGCAGGATGCGGGTGTCGAGTTCGTCCACGGCCATGGCGTACGGCCTCCTCGTGCATGGTCCTTTGGCCCGCCGACGGCCGCTGCTGAGCCGCCTTCGCTGTACCAATGGCCCAGCTTAATCGACCTCGCTTGAGCCGACAGCGCCCAGGATGCTGCAATGAGCCAGTCGATGGCGCTGCGGACCCCGCGGCGCCTTTTCCATGCCGGTGCACCCGGCACCCGAGGGTTTCAGGGGGCGGTACGTGCTGAAGAGGGTGTTCATGGCGCCGGACCCGGGCCGGGTCCGGCTGCGCTTCGCCGCGCGGGCGGTGCTCGGCATCGGAGCCGCCGTCGTGGTGTGCGGCCTCGCGGGCCACTCGCTCGCCGGTGCCGTCACCGGCGGTCTCGCCGCGCTGCTCGCCCTGTTCACCGTCACGGACGCCACCGTCAAGGCGCAGGCGCTCACCACCGCCCTGCTGCCCGCGGTGGGCCTCCCCGTGCTCACCGCCGCGGCCGGGCTCCACGCCCACCCCGTCGCCCGCGACCTCACCTTCCTCGCCGTGGTCGGCGCCGGCGTCTACGCCCGGCGCTGGGGCCCGCGTGGGCACAGCCTCGGCGTCTTCGCGTTCATGACCTTCTTCGTGGCGCAGTTCCTGCACGCGACCACCGAACGGCTGCCGGAGCTGTACGCCGCCGTCCTGCTGTCCGTGCTCACCGCCGCCGCGGTCCGCTTCGGCCTGTGGTGCTACGAACGCCGGCTCCCCCCGGCCCCCGTGCCCGCTCCGCCCGCCGGCACCGGCCTCGCCCGCGCGACCACGCGCCAGGCGGTGCAGGCCGTGGCGGGCGCGGGCTTCGCCCTCGTCGTCGGCCAGCTGGTCTCCGGGCAGCGCTGGTACTGGGCCGTCGGCGCCACCTGGTGGATCTTCGTGAACACCGCCTCACGCGGCGAGACCCTGGTGCGCGGCTTCCGCCGCGTCCTCGGCACGGTGATCGGCATCGGTCTCGGCCTGATCGTCGCCGTACCGCTGCACGGGGCACCGGCACCCACGGCCGTCCTCGTCGCGGTCTGCGTCTTCGGCATCTTCTACACGGCCGCCCTGTCGTACACCTGGATGATGCTCTGGGTCACCCTGCTCGCCGAGCTCCTCTACGGCCTCCTCGGCGTCCTGGAACCCGGCCTGCTGGCGCTGCGGCTCGCGGAGACCGGCGTGGGCGCGGTCGGGGCCGTCCTGGCGGTGCTGTTCGTCCTGCCGATCACCACCCACAGCGTCACCGACGCCTGGATCCAGCGCGCCCTGCGCTGTGTCCACGCCTGCACCGCGGAGGCCGCCGCCCGTCTCGCGGGCGTACCGGACGCCGACCCGGCCGACCGCGTGGCGGAGCTGGAGCAACTGCTCGGCCGGGTCCGTCTGTCGGTCGCCCCGCTGGTCCACCCCCTGCATCCCGTGTCGGCCCGCAAGCGCCGCGCCCGTCGCGTGCTGGCCCTCCTGGACGACTGCGCCCGGGAGATCCGGGGCCTGGTCGCCGTCGCCTCCGACCCCGAGGCCTCGCACGACACCCGCCTGACCGTCGCGTGCCGACGGGTGGAGCTGGCCGTGGAGGCGCTCACGGAGGGCAGGGACCTGCCGCTGACGGATCCTCTTCCCGCCGAGGAACCCGCGCTGGCCCATCTGCACGGACTGGAACGGGCGCTCGCGGAGCTGGCCGCGCCCCTGCGGACCCCGACCGGCTCGCCGCTGGTGGGAGCCTGAACCGGACCCCTTCCCCCGTCCGCCCGCGAATTTCCCGAGGTTGGTCTAGACCGGTAGTGATCGGCTGCTACCGTCGCCCCGAACGGCACCGACCGAGAGGGGACGACTGTGGCAGACGGCGGCGAACGGCGACGGGCCTACATCGGGTCGTTCACGGCGGCGGGAGGCCCCGGCATCGTGACGGCCGCGGTGACCCCGGGCACGGGCGTGCTGAAGGTGCTCGGCGGCCTCAACGGCGTACCCGATCCGTCGTACCTGGCCCTGTCGGCCGGCGGCGACCTGCTGTACGCGGTCAGTGAGACGGCCGAGGGCGCCGTCGCCGCCTACCGGGTGACCGGCGACCGGCCCGAACCGGCGGGACCGCCGGTGCCGGTGGACGGCAGCGGGCCCACCCACCTCGCCGTGCACTCCGGACACGTCCTGACCGCCAACTACGGCTCCGGCAGCGTCACCACCGTGCCGCTGCGCCCCGACGGCTCCCTCGCGGGCGGCCCCTCGGGCGTGCTCCGACACACCGGCGCGGGCCCGCACACACCCCGCCAGCAGGGCCCGCACGCCCACCAGGTGCAGCCCGACCCCAGCGGGCGGTGGATCGTCAGCGTCGACCTCGGCACGGACTCCGTGCGGGTGTGCACCCTGGCCGACGGGGCCCTCGACGTGCACCGCGAGATCGCCCTGCGGCCCGGCTCGGGACCGCGCCACCTGGCCTTTCACCCCGACGGCACCCGCGCCTACGTGCTCAACGAGCTCACCCCGACCCTCACCGTGTGCCGCTGGGACGCCGAGGAGGGCTTCCTGAAGCCCTTGAGCGAGATCCCCGTGCTGGCGGGCGTCCCTTCGGGTGACGCGTATCCGTCAGGGGTGGTCACGTCCGCCGACGGCCGGTTCGTGTGGACCGCGACCCGTGGCGAGGACGTCCTGTCCACGTTCGCCGTCGAGGGCGACGAGCTGCGCCTGGTCGGCACCGTCATCTGCGGCGGCCACTGGCCCCGCGCCCTCGCGGAGTACGGCGGCTTCCTGTACGTCGCGAACGAGCGCTCCGGCGACGTCACCTGGTTCGCCGTCGATCCGGCGACCGGCCTGCCCCGCTACGAGGGCTCGATCGAGGTGCCGGCCGCCTCCTGCGTGATCTTCGGCTGACCGGGGGCCGCCACGGCGAAGGGCCCGCTCCGACGCTTGGAGCGGGCCCTTTCGGTGTGCGCGGTCGCGGTGCGCGCGCTCAGCGCACCGGGGCGCCCTGCGCCTGCTGCGGGGCGATGCCCAGCGCGGTCGTGTACTTGGCGAGGACGAGCTTGCCGATCGCCGGGTAGGGGCCGAGCGGGTCGGCGGCGGAGCAGTCGGCCTCCCTGGCGGCGTCCTCGATCACGGCGGGGTCGATCTCCGGCCCTATCAGGTAGGGCGCGAGGGCCAGCTGCTGCGAACCGGAGGACCGCAGCTGCTCGGCGATGGACGCGATCGAGCCGTCCTGGTCCAGCGCCGCCGCCATCACCGGCACGGCCAGCCGCGCGGCGAGCAGCATGCCGGTGATCCCGGCCGCCTGCACCGCCTCCTCGCCGCCCACCGCGCCCAGGATGATGCCGTCCGCGGCGGTCGTCACCGCGAACAGACGAGCGCGGTCGGCGCGGGCCAGCCCGGCCTCCGACAGCCGCACGTGCAGCGCCTCGGCGAGCAGCGGGTGCGGGCCCAGCACATCGGTGAGGTCCGCCGCGATGCGGCTGTCCATCACGGCCTGGCGGATCCGGCGCAGCAGCGAACTGTCCGGACCGGCGAGCAGCGGCACCACGACGGCGACGGGGCCCTCGGGCTCCTTGACGTCCACCCCGGCGGCCTTGGCCTGCTCGTAACGGGCGGTGCGCTCGTCGGCGGTGTGGACCAGCACGGCCTGGAGCGTCGGAAACTCCGAGTCGTCCCCGTCCAGGTAGCCGATCCGCGCGTCGAGGCCGGGCAGTTCGGAGCGGGCGATGCTCACGACCTCCTCGGCGAGGCTGCGCGTGGCCGCGCCGGGGGTGCCCGGGACCGCGAGGACGAGCGCGGGCGCGCCCTCGGGAGCCGCCAGCGGCTCGGGTCGGCGGTGCCGCCCGGGCTGGCGAGGTCGCGGCATTCGTACTGGCAGGCCGGACGCGGGCCCAGTGGGGGAGCTCATGGCGACGCATGTTACTGGCTTCCTGGGCTTCCCTGTTCGGGGAGGGTGCAGGTGAGCGGTATCCGTCCGGATTTGTCTGATGAGTTACGTCCGCTTCAGCCCCTCTTTGGGCTCACCACGTACACCATCGCCTCGTCCGGCGGCAGGGTGAGCGAACCGCGCGCCAGTTCTGTGGCGATCTGTACGGATCCCTCCAGCGGCCCGCCCGCCGCCGGGACTCGCCGCGCGTGCGGCAGCCGCCTCTCCAGCTCCTCCTCCAGCGGTACGAGGAGGGCGGCACCCATCCCGAACAAGCCACCGGTGAGACCGACATACGCCTCGCCCTCCGCCGGACAGACCGCGGCCGCGGAGTCGGCCATGTGGCGGGCCGCCTCGCGCAGGATGCCCCCGGCCACCGGATCGCTCCCGGCGCAGGCCGCCACCTGGGGCGCGAAGGAGGCCAGTACGGCGGGCCGGTCCGTGCGCGGGTAGAGCCGGCCGGGCAGCTCCCGCACCGGTCCGAACGACTCCTCGGCCCGGGCCAGCAGCGCGGCCGAGCCCCCGGACCGCCCGTCGTGGGCGCGCAGTGCCGCCTCCAGACCGGCCCGCCCGATCCACGCGCCGCCCCCGCAGTCGCCCAGCAGATGGCCCCAGCCGTCCGCCCGGCGCCAGGACTTGAGGTCGGTGCCGATCGCGACGAGACCGGTACCCGCGGCGACCACCGCGCCCCGGCGCCGGCCGAGGGCACCGGCGTAGGCGGCCACGGCATCCGCGACGAGCGCGACGGTCCGCACCCCGAACTCCCGCTCCAGCGCGCCGGGAAGCTCCGCCCGCAGGGCGTCGCCCAGCGTGGCGAGACCGGCCGCCCCGACGACGGCGGTGCCGAGCCCGCTCACCCCCGCCCCGGGCAGCAGGTCCCGGACCAGGGGCACCAGTTGCTCCATCAGATGCCCCGGGTCGATGCCGCGCGGACCCGTCCGCACCGGCACCCGCGACTCCCGCGGGGCCGTGGTCCCCCGCTCGGGAGCGCCGACGACCACCCGCAGGCCGGAGCCGCCGGAGTCGACGGCGAGGAATCCGTCACCCGCCGCTGCACGCATCCGGCTCCACCCTTCCCGACGACCGGCGGCGCGCTCGGCCCGGCCGGCCCGAAGATCTCGACGGGGAGGAAGAGTAGCGCCCGAGGGGCGGCGTGCGGGGGAGTCTTCCCTGGGTATGCGGGGTGTCGGTGCGTGCCAGTAGAGTGACGCGCCGTGGCACCACGACCCTTGCATGAACTTGTCGAAGCAGGTTAGGCGAAGGCTCTCGAACCTGTGACCGAACGCATCGCGGCCATGGGGGACTTCCTCCGGGCCGAGATAGCGGCGGGCCGGACCTATCTGCCGGCCGGGGCGAACGTCCTGAGGGCTTTCCAGCAGCCCTTCGACGACGTCCGCGTCCTGATCGTCGGTCAGGATCCCTACCCCACACCGGGGATGGCGATCGGGCTGAGTTTCGCGGTGGCGCCCGAAGTGCGTTCGCTGCCGGGGAGTCTGGAGAACATCTTCCGGGAGATGCACTCCGACCTCGGACTGCCCAGACCGTCGAACGGCGATCTGACCCCGTGGACCCAGCAGGGCGTGCTCCTGCTCAACAGGGCGCTGACGACCGCCCCGCGCAAACCCGGCGCGCACCGCGGGCAGGGCTGGGAGGAGGTCACCGAGCAGGCCATCCGGGCGCTGGCGGCGCGCGGGAAGCCGCTGGTGTCGATCCTGTGGGGGCGTGACGCCCGCAACCTCCGCCCCCTCCTCGGCGACCTCCCGGCGATCGAGTCCGCCCACCCGTCACCCATGTCGGCGGACCGCGGCTTCTTCGGCTCGCGCCCGTTCAGCCGCGCCAACGACCTGCTGGTCCGCCAGGGCGGACAGCCGGTGAACTGGCAACTGCCGTAGCGCGCCGGACGGTGACGGACCGGGCGGCGGGGTGACGGTCGACCCTGCCGCGGCGTGTCCCGGGCCGCCTCCGGACGACCGGCGCCCGCTCTCGCCGGCGTGGGCCCGGAGACGGCCCCGGCCGGGTCACGCCACGAGGGCCGCCCGTACACACAGCACGTCCGGCAGGTGGGAGGCCAATTGCCGCCAGCTGTCGCCGTCGTCGGCCGAGGCGTACACCTCGCCGTTGCGGTTGCCGAAGTAGACGCCGGCCGGGTCCGCGTCGTCCGTGCACATCGCGTCCCGCAGCACCGTGCCGTAGTGGTCCTCCTGCGGCAGGCCCGCCGTGAGCGGCTCCCAGGTCCTGCCCGCGTCCGCCGTGCGGAAGACCCGGCACCGGTGACCGGCCGGGACCCGGTCCGCGTCGGCGTTGATCGGGAAGACGTACGCCGTCCCGCCGCGGTGGGGATGGGCGGCCGCCGCGAAGCCGAAGGTGGACGGCAGTCCCTCGCCGATGTCCGTCCAGTGCGCCCCCGCGTCGTCGCTCCTGTACACACCCCAGTGGTTCTGGAGGTACAGGCGGTCCGGATCCGCCGCGTCCCGGGCCACCTTGTGCACGCACTGGCCGAACTCCGGGTTCGGGTCGGGCAGGAACACCGCCGAGACACCGGAGTTGGAAGGCTCCCAGCTCGCGCCGCCGTCCCGGGTGCGGAACACCCCCGCCGTGGAGACGGCCACCGTCACCGCGCGCGGGTCCCGCCTGTCGGTCAGGACGGTGTGCAGTCCCTCGCCGCCACCGCCCGGCACCCATTTCGACCGGGTCGGATGCTCCCACAACGGCCGGACCAGCTCGAAACTCTCCCCGCGGTCCTCGGAGCGGTACAACGCGGCCGGTTCCGTGCCCGCGTACACCACGTCCGGCTCGGCCGCCGCCGGGTGGAGCTGCCAGACCCGCTCCAGGGAGGCCCCGGTGTCCTTCGGGAACTTCACGGCGGGCTGCGCGGGCTCCGTCCAGCTGCGGCCCAGGTCGTCGGAGTGGAACACCGACGGCCCCCAGTGCGCGCTGTCGCCGCCCACCAGCAGCCTCGGGCGCTCGCCCCTGGTGTCGATCGCGACCGAGTACACGGCCTGCGCGTTGAAATACGGGCTCTCGTCGAACTCCCAGGTGCCGCCTCGCTCGCGCCCGATGAACAGACCCTTGCGCGTCCCCACGGCAAGCAGCTTCTCAGCCATACCGATCACCTCCGTGACGTCTTTGTCCCAGACACCGGCCAGTCTGCACCCCGCCACTGACAGTCACCTCTGGAAAGGGCTTCACCGCAGGTCAGGGCGGGGAGGGTAACCGGCTGCGGCGATTGACGGGCGGCTTTCGGAAAGATGCCGGCGGTGCCGGGCGGCCGCTGGGACCGTGGTGACGGAGAACTCGCCGTGAGACGTGAGCATCCAGGGGGACTCTCCCGTATGGGAGGTCGGTCCGGCATGTTCGTGCGCCCGTCGCTCATGAGGAGGATGCCTTCGATGGCGTTCCGTGGTCCCAAGGTCTGGCTGTGGCGCTGGCGACGCAATCCGCTCAGACGCCGTGCCGACACCGTCGAGGCGTGGGTCGTGCTCGGGGCCTGGCTGCTCACCCTGGTGGCCGGGGTGCTCGCCGGTCTGGGGGCGAGCCGGGCGGTCGAGCACCAGCTGGCGCTGGAGCGTGTCGAGTGGCGGCCGGTCGTGGCCCGGCTCGCCGACCGGGCGCCCGGCACGGCCGACCCGGGAAAGTCGAGCGGTGAACGGGTGTGGGGCGAGGTGGCCTGGACCGGGGCCGACGGCTCGGTCCACACGGGCCAGGTGCGCGTCGACCCCGGCAGCACCCAGGGCACCCCGGTGACCGTCTGGACCGACGCCCGGGGGCGTCTGATGACCCAGCCCGCCACCCGGGACCAGGCCAGGATCCGCGCCGCGCTGATCGGCGTCCTGGTCGGCGTGAGCACCGCCGCCGTGCCCTTCGTGGGCGGCCGGGTCCTGCGCGGCCGGATGGAACGCCGCCGGCTCGACCAGTGGGACACGGACTGGGCGTACTTCGGACCCCTGTGGGGCGGAAGGCGGGCCGACGGGAGGTAGCACCGACGGGCGGGGCCGCGCGAAGTGATCCGACGGTCTCCCCGAGCGACCTCCGTGCTGGGCCGCCCTACTCCGTTCCCAGCACCTCCCCGCAAGCCCGCACCAATCGCTCGTCGTCCAGCACGTCATGGCTGCCGTACCCGCCGGACGGGGTTGCCAAGTGCCTTCGCCGAGCGGCCAGTTCGGCGCGGAGGAGATCGTGCAGGGGCGCTCCGGCGGGCCCCAGCGCGGCGAGGCAGGCGGTGATGGTCCGGCGCGTGCGCGGATTCTCCGTCCAGGCGGCCCGCAGGACCGGTGCGGCGAACTCCGCGTCCCCGGAGATCCGCCACACCGCGCACGCGGCGGACACCCGCTCCCGCGGATCCTCGGCCGGCACCATTCGCCGCACCTCGGGCAGCGCCCCGCCGGCCTTCGGCCCGAGGCGTGCCAACGCCTCCGCGGCCGCTCGCCGTCGGGGCCTGCCGACGGCCAACTCACCGGTCAATACGGCTAGTACGGCCGACGGGTCGCGTTCCACCGACCACAGCGCCCCCGCGGCGACCGCCGCGTACTCCGTCTCCAGCAGCTCCCGCAGCGCGGGCAGGACCTGGGAGGGCGCCGCAGTGCCGAACACCTCCAGAGCGCGGACGGCCGCCTCCACCACGGCGTCCCGCATCCGCGACCGCTCCGGCAGGCCCCGCAGGAGCCGCAGGAGCCGCAGCACCTCCGGTACGGCCTCCGTGTCGCCCAGCGCGGTGAGCGCCGACAGCAGCGGTACGGCCCGCTCGAAGACCCCGGCCGGGTCCGGCGCGATCTCGCCCAGACGCCGACGCAGGGCGGGCGCGAGCGGGGCCGCCGCGGGGCCCAGATGCGCGATCACATGGCCCAGGTCGTCGGGTGCCTCCGGGCCCGCCAGCACCTGCGCCAGGACCGGTACCGCCCGGGAGTCGCCGCTCCTGGCAAGGGCCTTGAGCGGGCCGCCCAGCGCCCGTACCCCGCGCTCCCGGTGCCGTGTCCACAGGTCCGGCCGGGAGGTCACCAGGGCGGCCAGGTCGTCGGCGGCGGGAGCGGCCAGGCCGAACAGGTCACCCAGGACGGACACGGCCGCGTCGCGCAACCGGTCCTCCTCGGCGACCAGTTGAGCGCCTATCAGCCGGACGGTCACGGTCCGGTCGCCGCGCCACTCGCGGAACAGCCCCGCCGCCATCCACACGGCGTTGCACCTGTCGACGGCGGCCGGACTGGTCAACTGCCCCTGCAGAAGCGCAGTGCGCTCGTCGAGCCGGTCACCGAGCCCGCGGTGCAGGGTCCGCAGCAGTTGCGAGCCCTCCTCGTCCGAGGGCCGCAGCCGCCCCAGCCGGCTCGCGAGGGTTCCGGTGTGGGGACAGCCGACGCCCTGACGCCCGGTGGAGCGCCGCGCGGACCGCTCTCTGAGCAGGCCGACGGCGAGCGGCACCAGGTCGGGCGGGAGCCGGTCGGGGGCGCAGCAGGCGAGCTGGCCGAGGGCGGCGAGCCGCAGCCCGGGGTCGTACGGATCGGCGCTCTGTGCGGTCAGCAGGTCCAGCGCCCCGGCCGCGTGCCCGGGATGCCGTCGCACGAAGAGGCCCAGGCTCTCGGCGAGGGCGTGCAGGACCCGGTCGTCCCGCTCCAGCGCGCAGCGCTGCCTCAACAGCCCCAGCACACGCGCCGGTTCGTCCAGGAAGCGGACCAGGGCCGCGGGGGCGGCGCGGCGGACGGAGGGATCGGCGTCCCCCGCCAGCCGGACGAACACCTCGGCGCCGGCGCGCACCCCGACCCGGGCCCGCGCGCGCAGACGTCCCTCCGCGTCGTCCTCCCGGCCCGCGTCCTCCGCCCCGATGCTGACGAGGAGTTCGAGGATGCCGGCCCGGTCCGCGACCTCCCCGCTCGCCACGAGCGCGAGCAGAAACGGAACGCAGGCCAGCGTCGAGTCGTACACGTCTCCCTGGTGGTGCACGGCGCCGTACATCCCGTCGAGGGCCGTCTCCCGCTCGGCCGGGTCCGCGGAGGCGAGCCCCCGCAGCAGTCCGGGCACGTCCGCCGCGCTGCCGTACGCATGCCGCAGCGAGGCCCAGTCGACCTCGTCGATCCCCGTCAACACGTTGTCCTCCCCAGGCGAAGTACCAACTGATCGGAGTCTGCACCACGGGACCGACAACGAAGCGGAATCAGCGTGTGACGGTGAGCGATCCGGACAGGGAGGCGGTCCGGTTCTCGCCAGGAGGCCCCGGAACGGCCTCAGTTGTCGCCGGGCAGCGCCCGTGCGAGGACCGCGTCCACGTCCGCGGCCTCGGGCAGTGTGCCGAAGGCGTGGCCCCAGTCGCCGCCGAGCCGGGTCGCGCAGAACGCGTCGGCGACCGCCGGCGGGGCGTGCCGGACGAGGAGGGAGGCCTGGAGCGTCAGGGCCATGTGCTCCACCAGCCGGCGCGCACCCGCCTCGGACGCCGTGACCAGCAGGTCCTTGAGACGGGCCACGGACGAGTCCAGACGGGCGTCCGCTCCCTGGGCCAGGGCGAGTTCGCCGAACAGCGCCTGAGCGGTGTCCGGATCGCGGCGCAACGCCCGCAGGACGTCCAGGGCGTTGACGTTCCCGGAGCCCTCCCAGATCGACAGCAGGGGAGCCTCCCGGTAGTGCCTGGGCATGCCCGAGTCCTCCACGTAGCCGTTGCCGCCGAGGCACTCCAGGGCCTCCGCGGTGAAGGCCGGACCCCGTTTGGTGACCCAGTACTTGCCGACCGCGGTGGCGATGCGGCGGAACGCCTGCTCGCCGGTGTCCCCGCGCACGGCCCGGTCGGCGGCGCCCGCGAGGCGCAGCGTGAGGGTGGTGGCGGCCTCGGACTCCAGCGCCAGATCGGCCAGGACGTTGCGCATCAGCGGCTGGTCCAGCAGCCGGGCGCCGAACGCGCTGCGGTGCCGGGCGTGGTGACCGGCCTCGACGAGCGTCCTGCGCATCAGGGTCGCCGACATCATCACGCAGTCCAGCCGTGTGCAGTTGACCATTTCGATGATCGTCTTGACGCCCTGCCCCTCGGGGCCGACCAGCCAGGCCACGGTCGCGTCGAACTCGGGCTCGGAGGAGGCGTTCGAGCGATTGCCGAGCTTGTCCTTGAGGCGCTGGATGCGGAAGGTGTTGCGGCTGCCGTCCGGCAGGACGCGCGGGACCAGGAAGCACGAGAGCCCGCCGGGCGCCTGCGCCAGCACCAGGAACACGTCGCACATCGGCGCCGACGTGAACCACTTGTGCCCCCGCAGGGTGTACACCCCGGACTCCGCCGACGGTGTGGCCGTCGTGGTGTTCGTCCGGACGTCGGAACCGCCCTGCTTCTCGGTCATCCCCATGCCGGCGAGCAGTCCCCGCTTCCCGGTCGGCACCCTGAGCCCCGGCTCGTACTCCCGGCCGGTCAGCAGGGGTTCGTAGACCTTCGCCAGCCCCGGCTCCCTGCGCAGGGCGGGGATCGCCGCGTACGTCATCGACGTGGGACAGCCGTGGCCCGCGTCCGTGTGCCCCCACACGAGGCCGCCCGCCGTGCGCGCGACATGGGCGCCGCTGCGGTCCTCCGCCCACGGTGTGCCGGCCATGCCCTCGGCGACGGCGGTCCGCATCAGGTGATGCCAGCTCGGGTGGAAGTCGACCTCGTCGATCCGGTTGCCGTAGCGGTCGTGCGTGCGCAGCACCGGCTCGTGCCGGTTGGCCTGATCCGCCCACTCCTGGGCCTCGGCACCGCCGGCCCGCAGACCGAGCCCGCGGATCCCCTCCTCGGCCCATTCGGCGCCCTCGCGGCGCAGCCCTTCCAGCAGGACGGGATCGTCGGAGGCGTCGTACGGGGCCAGGGGAGGGGGCTGGTTGGTGACGGCGTGAGTGGCGGCCTGCTCGGGCGGCGCGGGAAGGGAGACCATGCCGTCCATGTTGCACTTGCCCTGCGGTCGTAGCAATAGTGCAACAAGAGCGGGGCCGTACAGTACGTGACCATGGCGAGGAACGTGTCGGAGCAGCCCGGCGAGGTCGACCTGCGGCCGCTGTCCGCCCGGTCGGTCGTGCTGAGCCTGCTGCTGGGCGCGCATCCGCCGGAGATGCCGGTGAAGGACCTGGTCCGCGCGGTCGAGCCGTTCGGCGTCGGCGGCTCCACGCTGCGTGCCGCGCTGAGCCGGATGGTGAGCGCCGGCGACCTGCGGCGCTCCGGCTCCGTCTACGGCCTCAGCGACCGTCTGCTCGCCCGGCAGCGCCGTCAGGACGACTCCGTGCACCCCCGCACGCGCACGTGGGACGGCGAATGGGAGACGGTCGTGATCACCGCGACGGGCCGTGGACCGGCCGAACGTGCCGAGCTGCGCGCACGGCTGACCGCCCTCCGGCTCGCCGAACTCCGCGAGGGCGTCTGGCTGCGCCCCGCCAACCTGCTCCGGCCGCTCCCGGACGATCTCGACGCGGTCGCCCGGCGCTTCTCGGCCCGCCCGGACGGGTCCGGCCCCGAGCTGGCCGCCGCGTTGTGGCCCCTCGACGACTGGGCGGCCGGTTCCCGGGCGCTGCTCGCCCATGTCGCCCGCGCGGACCGGCCCGCCGACCGGCTCACCGGTTTCGCGGCGGTCGTACGACGGCTGCTGACCGACCCGGTGCTGCCGCCCGAACTCCTGCCGCCCGACTGGCCGGGCGCCGCACTGCGCTCCGCGTACGCGGCCTATCAGGGCGAGCTGGCCGGCACCGTCCCGCAGGGACACCCGCGCGCATGACACGGCGGCCGTACGAAGCGCCGTGCGGGGGCGCTTCGTACGACCGCCTTCACCTGCCGAGCGGCTACTTGTAGGTGATGTCGGAGGTGGCGTACTTGCAGTAAGTACCGTCGGGTCCGGAGCCGTTCGTCGTCGGCTCCTTGCCCGTGTTGTTGCCGATGTACTTCTGGCACGGGACGATCTTCTTGCTGGAGTCGCCCACGATGGTGATGTTCTTCAGGGTCGCGCTGTCGCCGTAGTTGGTGTTGATGCCGACGAGCTTGTTGCCCGAGTAGGTCGCCTCGATGGTGTTGAGGTTGATCGTCCGCTTGTACTGCGTCGAGCAGTTGCCGCAGGAGCGCACGAAGGTGCCGAAGGTCTGCACCGCGAAGTTCGAGACGTTGAGCGTGCCGGCGCCGTTGAACTGGAACACCTTGTCGCTGGCCGACCGCGCGCCACCGCCGGAGACGGTGTACACGTTGGACGACGAGGAGCCGCGGAAGGTCGCCGCGTCCTCGCCGACGTCCTCCCACCACACGTTCTGCAGCGTGCAGCTGCCCGCGCAGTGGATGCCGTCGGCCGCGGGGGCGCCGATGATGACGTTCTTGAGGACGGTGCCGGCGGCCAGGTTCAGGATCGGACCCTGGTCCTCGTCCTGGCTGCCGCTGCCGAGGTCGCCCGTGCCGTACAGGCGCTTCATCCCGTAGTCCTTGGTGCCGGACAGCTCGATGGTCGAGGAGACCGCCTGGCTGCCGTTGGCGGTCGGCCAGGTGGCCGCGGTCGCCGTCGGCGTATTGAGCGTCATGATCATGCCAACCGAGAGGCCGAGGGCGGCCATGGCTCCGGTCAGCGCGCGGGTACGCGCGCGTGGACGTGCCGAAGAAGTCATGTCCCGAATCCTTCTTCCTTGTTGGGGGGAGGTCAGAGCTTTCCGGTGCCCGCGCCGCCCGTCACCGAGGTGACGACGGAGGAGGCGGGCTCGGCGGTGTAGCTGTACGGAGCGGTGGTGAAGGTGCCGACCCTGGAGACCTCGGTGGCGGCTCCGCCGAGGTCGTTGCCGCGCAGGTTGGCGTAACCGTCCACGTCACTGTTCCGGTTCGTGGTGACAGCGACTCCGGTACTGCGGAAGACGTTGTTCTCCACGAGCATCTGGGCGCCCATGCGCGAGTGCACCGCGGTCTCGGCGCCGACGACGTAGTTGTCGTAGAAGTGCCCGGTGCCGAAACGCAGGCTGGGGATGCGCGAGTTGACGTTGTTGAACCAGTTGTGGTGGTACGTCACCTTCAGGTGACCGGTGTCCTCGCTCGCGTTGTTGTCGCTGTGGCCGACGAGCGAGCCCTTGAAGTGGTCCTTGAAGGTGTTCCAGGACACCGTGACGTTGTCCGAGCCGTGGTTGATGTCCAGCAGCCCGTCGTAGTAGTCCTTGTCGTGATCGCGGTCCGCCGAGAAGGAGTTGTGGTCGATCCACACCTTCGTCGAGGCCTGCACCTCGATGCCGTCGGCGGGCGCGAGGGGCTTGCTGATGTTCAGGTTGCGCACCACGACGTTCGTGACCTTCTTCAGCCGCAGCCCGCCACCGGTGAACCCGGACGACGAACCGACGCCCAGCACCGTGGTGTTGGAGCCGACGTCGACCGTGCCGCTCAGTGAGATCAGGCCGTTGACCTTGACGACCTTCGCCGTGCTGCCGGTGACGGCCGTCTTGAAGGCGCTGAGGGTGGAGACGGTGACCGCGGAGGCGCTGCCACCGCCGGTGGTTCCGGCGCCGAAACCGATGGGGGAGGTCTCGGCGGCCCCGGCCGGCTGCGGGACGGCCAGGGCGACCGCCGTCGCGAGCGCGGCCGCACCGGCGGCCAGAGCGGATCTTTGCGCGTGTGTACGTGGGGGGTGAGTACGCATGCGGGTGCGTCCCTTCGTGGTGCCTGCCTGGTGCCTGTTGGGTCATGTACGTGAAAACTGATCGCCATGTTGAACGACGTACGCAGTGCAAGGCGGCAATGCGGGGACCCGGTGAGGCGGGTCGGTCACATCGCTGAACGGACCGTAAGGGGTAAGCGCTTTCTGGTCAACGCTTTGCGCAGAAGACATCCGGCCGTTCGGACGGGGCGGCGGCGGCCGGGGTGAGCGAATTCTTTCGATGCGTGGGAGCGCTTCCATGGCGACCATGTGCATGCCACGATGCTCGCCGGACGCTTCCCTTCCGAAAGATTTCCGGGGCGCCGCACCCTGTCGATCCGGACCGACTCACCCTGCTGATCCTTCTGATCCTTCCGAGAGAGCTGATCCTTCCGAGAGAGCTGATCCTTCCGAGAGAGGGGCAAGGACGTGTCCACCATCCCCAGGAGGCCTCTGAGTTCGGTGCTGCCGGCGCTGCTGGCATTAGTCGCGGCGGTGCTCTTCGCCACCGCCCCCAGCGCGTCGGCCCGCACGGAGGCCGCCCCCACGGCGGCCCTCACCGAGATCACCGGCTTCGGTACGAACCCCAGCAACCTGCAGATGTACCTGTACGTGCCGGGCAGCGTCACCGCACACCCGGCGGTCGTCGTGGCCGTGCACTACTGCACCGGCTCGGGTCCGGCCATGTACAACGGCACCGAGTGGGCCCGGCTGGCCGACACCTACGGCTTCGTGGTGATCTACCCCTCGGTCACCCGGTCCAGCAAGTGCTTCGACGTGTCCTCGCCGCAGGCGCTGAAGCGGGGCGGCGGCAGTGATCCCGTCGGCATCAAGTCGATGATCGACTGGACGGTGCGCACCTACTCCGCCGACACCGCCAGGATCTACGTCACCGGCATCTCCTCCGGCGCGATGATGACGAACGTCCTGCTCGGCGACTACCCGGACGTCTTCGCGGCGGGCGCCGCCTTCTCGGGCGTCCCCTTCGGCTGCTTCGCCACGACGGACGGCTCCGAGTGGAACAGCGCCTGCTCGGGCGGCACCGTGACCCACACCCCGCAGCAGTGGGGCGACCTGGTCCGCGCCGCCTACCCCGGCTACACGGGCCCCAGGCCGCGCATGCAGGTGTGGCACGGCACCGAGGACGACGTGCTGCGCTACCCCAACTTCGGCGAGGAGATCAAGCAGTGGACCAACGTCCTCGGTGTCAGCCAGACGCCCGCCGCCACGGACACGCCGGTCTCCGGCTGGACCCGCACCCGCTACGGCGCCACCGGTGACCGGGCGGCCGTCGAGGCGATCAGCCTCCAGGGCGTCGGCCACAACCTCTACGCCACCGGCATGGCCGCCCGCGCCCTCACCTTCTTCGGCCTCGACGGCTCGGGCCCGGCACCCCAGCCCCAGCCGGGCGCCTGCAAGGCGACGGCCACGACGAGCGCCTGGAGCACCGGTCTGACGGCCTCGGTCACCCTCACCAACACCGGCACGTCCGCGATCAACGGCTGGCAGCTGGCCTTCACCCTCCCCGCGGGCCAGACCATCACCAACGGCTGGGGCGCCACGTACGCTCCGGCTTCCGGCGCGGTGACGGCGACGAACGCGACCTACAACGGGACGATCGCGCCTAACGCGAGTGTCAGCATCGGCTATCAGGCGAACCACGGCGGGAACAGCGCGGCGCCCGGTGCCTTCACGCTCAACGGCAAAGAATGCACGGCGAGTTGACACCTCGCTGACCCTTGCGGTCCTTCCGGCGGGATGTTCCTGCGCGGTGCGCGCGCGTCCCGCCGGACGGGGTGCGGGGAGCCCGGCCGGGGCCTCCTGCGAGGTGTCCCGGGCCCGCCGTGATCAACTGGAGCCCCGTCGGCGGGTCACACCGACCGGTGGTACTGCTGCGGAACGTGCACGTCCGCGCCCAGCTCGCGGGCCGCGTGCCGGGCCCAGGACGGGTTCCGCAGCAGCTCGCGGCCCAGCAGCACCGCGTCCGCCTCGCCGTTGGAGAGGATCTTCTCGGCCTGCTCGACCTCGGTGATGAGGCCGACCGCCGCGACCGGGAGGGTGGTCTCCGCCTTGACGCGGGCGGCGAAGGGGACCTGGTAGCCGGGGCCCACCGGGATGCGCACGCCCGACGCGTTGCCACCGGTGGACACGTCCAGGAGGTCGATGCCGTGGGCCCGGAGGTCGTGGGCGAAACGGACGGTGTCGTCCGCCGTCCAGCCGCCCTCCTCCAGCCAGTCGGTCGCCGAGATGCGGAAGAAGAGGGGCTTGTCGTCGGGCCAGACCTCGCGCACCGCGTCGACGACCTCCAGCGCGAAGCGGGTGCGGTTCTCGTACGAGCCGCCGTACTCGTCGGTGCGCTGATTGCTGTGCGGGGAGAGGAAGTTGCCGATCAGATAGCCGTGGGCGCCGTGGACCTCGGCGACTTCGAAGCCGGCGGCGAGGGCGCGCCGGGCCGCGTCCGCGAACTGGCCGACGATCTCGGTGATCTGAGCGGACGTCAGCTCGGTCGGCACCGGGTGCGACTCGTCGTAGGGCAGCGGGCTCGGGCCGAGCGGCTGCCAGCCCAGTGCGTCCGGGGTGAGCGGTGCGCCGCCCTTCCACGGCTGGCCGGTGGAGGCCTTGCGGCCGGCGTGGGCGAGCTGGATCCCCGGGACCGTGCCCTGGGAGACCAGGAAGCGGGTGATCCGGCGGAACGCCTCCACCTGGGTGTCGTTCCAGATGCCGAGGTCGTGGGGGGAGATGCGGCCCTCGGGGCTGACGCCGGTGGCCTCGACGATGATCAGGCCGGTGCCGCCGGCCGCGCGGGCCGCGTAGTGCGCGAAGTGCCAGTCGTTCGGGGCGCCGGTCGAGGGACCCTCCGCGGCGGCCGAGTACTGGCACATCGGCGGCATCCACACCCGGTTGGGGATCGTCACGTCGCGGAGGGTGAAGGGCTCGAAGAGTGCGCTCACGGCGGGCTCCATTCGTCACGGGACCGGTGCTGGTCGACTCGTACGATAGGCATCGTAGTACGCCAGATGTCAAACTACGAGAGGTCTCGTACAATGAGGTGTCCGGGGCCGCTTGCCGCGCCCGTGGAGCCCCGGGCAGTCTGGAGAAGTGGAGCCGCCGTGACCTCCCCCGCCGTCAGCAGCCGTGCCCTTCCGCACCCGGAGCGCGACGAGATCCGGTTGGAGGGCGTCCTGCACGCCCTCTCCGACCCGATGCGCCTGCGGATCGTGCGAGAGCTCGCCGCGGTGGGCGACGAGCTCTCGTGTTCGCACTTCGACCTGCCCGTCACCAAGTCGACTACCACCCACCACTTCCGGGTGCTGCGCGAGAACGGTGTGATCCGGCAGATCTACCGGGGCACGGCCAAGATGAGCGGCCTGCGCCAGGACGACCTAGACGATCTCTTCCCGGGGCTGCTGGATGCCCTCCTCGATGCCGCCGACCGTCAGGCCGTCCGGCTCGGGAGCGAGTGAATCCCGCTTCGCCGGAAGGTGGTTGAAGAGCAGGTTCAGCACGATCGCGGTCAGGCAGCCCGCGCTGATACCGCTGTTCATCACCGTCTGGAACCAGTCGGGGAACTTCTCGTAGAGCGTCGGCACCCCGACCGGCAGCACCCCCACGGCGACCGACACGGCCACCACGGTCAGGTTGTGGTTGCCCCGGAAGTCCACCCGGGCGAGGGTCCTCAGGCCGCCGGCCGCGACCGTCCCGAACATCACCAGCCCCGCCCCGCCCAGCACCGGCGCGGGTACCGCGGCGACCACCGCGCCCAGCTTGGGCAGCAGACCCAGCAGCACCAGGATGCCGCCCGCCGTGGCGACCACCCAGCGGCTGCGCACCCGGGTCATGCCGACGAGACCGACGTTCTGGGCGTACGCCGTGTAGGGGAAGGTGTTGAAGACGCCGCCGAGCACGGTCGACAGGCCGTCCGCGCGCAGCCCGTCGGAAGGGACCGCTGTTCGACCTTCCGGTCCGTCATCTCGCCGACCGCGATCAGGTCACCGGTCGTCTCGGTCATCGTCACCAGCGCCACGACCAGCATCGACACGATCGCCGAGAACTCGAAGGTCGGCGCCCCGAAGTGGAACGGTGTGCTGACGCCGACCCAGTCCGCGTCCCCGACCGCGCCGAAGTCCGTGAACCCGAAGGGGACGGCCACCGCCAGGCCCGCCGCGATGCCGATCAGCACCGCGATCCGGGTCAGGAAGGCCGGCGCGAACCGCTGCACAGCCAGCACCACCGCCAGCACGAAAACGGCCAGCGCGATGTTCCTCGGCGCGCCGAAGTCCGCCGATCCGGCGCCGCCCGCCACCCAGTTGCCCGCGACCGGCAGCAGGGAGACGCCGATGATCAGGATCACCGTGCCGGTGACCAGCGGCGGGAAGAAGCGGAGCAGCTTGCCGAAGACCGGGGCGAGCAGCATGATCGCGAGCCCCGCGACGATGACGGAGCCGTAGATCGCCGGGAGCCCGCCGCCCGTAGTGCCGATCAGGATCATGGGGGAGACGGCGGCGAAGGTGCAGCCCTGCATGATCGGGAGCCGTACGCCGAAGCGCCAGAAGCCGATGCACTGGATGAGGGTGGCGACGCCGCACACCAGCAGGTCGGCGGTGATCAGATACGCCAGGTCCGCCGGTGACAGCTTCATCGCGCCGCCGACGATCAGGGGGACGGCCACGGCGCCCGCGTACATCGCGAGGACATGCTGGAGGCCGAAGGCGGCGAGCTGCCGTACCGGGGGGACTTCGTCCACGGGGTGCACAGGGGTGGTTTGGGCCATGTCCGAGACCGTAGGCGCCTTGAACAGTTTGTTGATTTCGGCGGTGTTGCCGGTTCGTTGCCCGGTGCGGGCGTGCCGTAGCCGACCCGCTCGGCCTTGGCGCGTCTAGCGTGCGCGTGCGGCGTTCATCAAGGACTGCCAGTCCGGCAGCTTCAC
>NZ_RSAJ01001019.1 GCF_003933965.1 Streptomyces sp. RP5T | reverse complement strand
GGGGTGATCGGGGTGCGGACGTCGGCCGGTCCCGCCGTCGGCGGGCGCGGTGCGGGTGCCGACGGGACCCCGGTATCGACGTCCTGGCATGCACGAAGGTTCGCGGGTCAGGCGCCGCCCTCTCAGAGCGCCAGCAGCATGGCCACCATCGCGATGCCCATCGACAACCGGCACGCGCGCGCGAGTTCGGGCCGGTCGCCCCAGGCGACGGAGCCGCCGCCGGCGGTCACCGGTATCAGGCCGGCCCCGGACCGCAGGACGTACCCCGCGAAGTAGAGGAGCAGCAGGCCCGTCACCGCGGGGACTCCCGAGCCGCCGTGGTGTCCGGGGGAGGCCGCCATCACCACCGCCATGTAGACCATGGCCCCCGCCCCCACCAGGTGATGCAGATGATGGGTGCTCGTGCGCGCCGCCCACAGCGCGCGCAGCGCCGCCCCGCCGAACACCGCTGCGCACAGCGGCCAGGCCCACGCCGGTGGCGTGAACACGGCGGCCGGTACGGCCATCGCGGCCATTCCGAAGCCCATGAGCGCCTCACCGCCCGCGGCCCGGCGCTGCTCCTCGACGGTGCTGCGCATCCGCAGCAGGCAGTACGCCCCGGTCGCCGCGCACAGCGCGACCAGCAGCCAGCCGGACGAAGCCGGTCCGTGCACGCCCACCTCCCCGCTCGACGGTCGGTCAAGAAATGCCCGGGCCACGCGGCGCGCAATCGAGCGCAAGGGTGTACGCGGGGGAGCGTGCGGCGGAGCACAGCAGGTCAGAGCAGCGTCCAGAAGGTGCTTTACAGGTAAAACACCTGTTAAGGTGTCGGTCATGAGCAGTGCGACCCCCCACCCCGACACCCCGCGCGTACGCCGTCTGCCGCTGGCCGGCGTGCTGCGCCTCGGCAGGCCCTCCGACATCTGGTTCAAGCCCGCCCTGAGCGTGGTCGTCGCGGTCGCCCCGCCCAACCTGATCCTGCTGGCCCTCGGCCGCCTCGACCTGGCGATGTACACCATGGCCGGCTCCCTGTGCGCCCTCTACGCCCACAACCGGCCCTACGCCGCCCGGGCCCGTGCCCTGGCCTGGGTGGTGCTCGGCATGGTCGCCGGCCTCGGGGCCGGTCTGGTGGCCGCCTCGCTCACCGGCAGCGCGGTGGTGCTGGTCACCGTCGGCGCGCTGGTGGCAGCGGTACAGAAGGCGCTCTGCGACGCGACCCGGATCGGCCCGCCGGGACACGTGGTCCTCACCTTCATCAGCTCCGCCTCCCTGTTCGCCCCGCAGACCCTCGCCCAGGTCCCCGGCCACCTCGCCCTGGCCCTCGTGGCGGGCTCCTGGGCCTGGCTGGTGGGGATGGCGCCCGGCCTGTTGCGGCCGCACGGCCCGGAACGCCGGGCCACCGCCCGTGCCCTGGACGCGGCCGCCGCGTACGCGCGGAACCCGCGCTCCTCCGCGAGCGGAACCGCCCACGCGGCCGTCCAGGCCGCCTGGCAGACCCTCCTGTCGGCAGGAAAGCGTTCCGGCACCCGGCGGGCCCTCGAACGCCTCGTCGTCCGCGCCGAGGTCGCCCTGGCCGCCCCGGCCGACGCGGACCCGGACCGCCTGCGCACCCGGGCCCGCGAGCTGCGCGGCACGGCACCGGTCCCGCAGGCCCCGGACGACGACGAAATCC
>NZ_RSAJ01001018.1 GCF_003933965.1 Streptomyces sp. RP5T | reverse complement strand
CGCCTGCCCAGGGGACCGCTGCCCCCGCCGACTGTGAGCCACCGCACCCGGGTCAGTCCCGTTAGTCGCCGTTAACCTGCTGGCATGACCGTGAATCTCGAAGTCGCCGACGGTGTCGGCACCATCCGTCTCGACCGTCCGCCCATGAACGCGCTGGACGTGGCCACCCAGGACCGCCTGAAGGAGCTCGCCGAGGAGGCGACCCGGCGCGAGGACGTGCGCGCCGTGATCGTGTACGGCGGGGAGAAGGTGTTCGCGGCCGGCGCTGACATCAAGGAGATGCAGGCCATGGACCACACCGCGATGGTCCTGCGCGCCCGCGCCCTCCAGGACTCCTTCTCGGCGGTGGCCCGCATCCCCAAGCCGGTCGTCGCCGCCATCACCGGCTACGCCCTCGGCGGCGGCTGCGAACTCGCGCTGTGCGCGGACTACCGCATCGCCGCGGAGAACGCCAAGCTCGGGCAGCCGGAGATCCTGCTCGGCCTGATCCCCGGCGCGGGCGGCACCCAGCGCCTCGCCCGGCTCGTCGGCCCGTCCAGGGCGAAGGACCTGATCTTCACGGGCCGGATGGTCAAGGCGGACGAGGCGCTGACACTCGGCCTGGTGGACCGGGTCGTACCCGCCGACGAGGTGTACGCCGAGGCGCACGCCTGGGCGGCGAAGCTCGCGCAGGGCCCGGCGCTCGCGCTGCGCGCCGCGAAGGAGTCGATCGACACGGGCCTGGAGACCGACATCGAGACGGGCCTCGCGGTGGAACGGAACTGGTTCGCAGGCCTGTTCGCCACGGAGGACCGCGAGCGTGGAATGAAGAGCTTCGTCGAGGAGGGCCCCGGTAAGGCGAAATTCCTCTGAACCCCTTGCAATTGACGCGGTGTCTGATCCGGGTCCCTCGATGGGACGGTTTATGGGAGCCTTAACGCAACCTTAAGTCTGTCTTGTCGAGGGAGTCCGTCGATTGCCTCCCAGTGAGCTTCCGCCGCAGGTCAGAAGGTCCGTCGAGGGCGCCGAAGTGCCGTTGGCATATGCCGATCGACTCCACCGGAACGCCGCATTCCGGGGGGTCTATTCGCCGGGAACGGCCCCGGAGCGCGCTCTGGGCGGCCATGATGGGGGCATGGCGGGGCTGGAGGGTTTCGAACAGCCGCGGGGAGACGGCCGTGCGACGGCGGCGCGCTGGTCTCCGGCGGTCGAGGACGAGCACGCACTGAAAGCCCTCGAACTGTTCGGAAACCCGACGGAGGCCGAGGTTCCGCTGCCCTCCCGTCCGGAGTCCGCGGCGGCCGCGCGCCGTCTGACCCAGGTGATCGTCCTCCGCCAGTGGGGGCTCACCCCGAAGCTGACCGAGGACGCGGTCCTGCTCGTGTCCGAACTGGTCGGCAACGCGGTACGGCACACCGGGGCCCGGGTGTTCGGCCTGCGGATGCGACGCCGGCGGGGCTGGATCCGGATAGAGGTCCGGGACCCCTCGCGCGGACTGCCCTGTCTGATGCCGGTGCAGGAGATGGACGTCAGCGGGCGGGGGCTGTTCCTCGTGGACAAACTGTCGGACCGCTGGGGCGTCGACCTGCTGCCCCGCGGGAAGACCACCTGGTTCGAGATGCGCGTGGCCGACCGGTAACCGGTGGGTCGATCAGCCGCAATCTCCGGCACAACGCCTTAAATG
>NZ_RSAJ01001017.1 GCF_003933965.1 Streptomyces sp. RP5T | reverse complement strand
GCTGAAAGACATCTCACGTGCCTAAGAAGTCAAGCCGCTACGGCCAGATCCGCCGAGGAGGAGGTGAAGGCATGCTGTTCGTCGAAGTGCTGCCGGGTCTGCAGGCAGTGGTAGAGCTGGCCGATCATGCGGTTGAACAGGTGTCGCTGGGCCTGGGCATGCCAGTCTCCACGGTCGCGCCGTCGCCGGTAGTGGGCAGCTGCTCCTGGCGAGGCCGTGAGCGCGGCGAAGGCCCACTGATGGCCGGCGTTGGTCAGGCGGTTGTTCTTGATGTAGCGGCGTCCGACGAAGCGTTTCTTGCCCGAGGCCCGGGTGATGGGGGCCGATCCTGCGTATGCCTTCAGTGCCCGGGCGTCGGCGAACCGCGCGCGGTCGTCACCGATCTCGGCGAGCACCCGGGCGCCGAGCTGGATGCCCATGCCGGGGAAGCTGAGCAGGATGTCAGCGTCCGGGTGCCGACGAAAAGACGCCTCCACCGCCTCGGTGAGATCCTCGACGGCCTTGCAGGCCGCATCCAACTGCGTGAGCAGTGCAAGCAGTTGTCGACCCATGGCCTCCTCGACGAGCGCGGGCTGGTGGGCCTGCTCGAACCGCAGGGCGGTCTTGAGGCGTTCGGCTTCGGCGTCGATGCCGCGACTGCGGCCGGCCCGTTTGAGCGCGGCCCGCAGCTGCGGCAGGGTCATCCTGGCCGCCGTGCTCGGGGTCGGTGCCACGGCGAGCACCGCGCGGGCCTCGGGCCGGGTCAGGCCGCCTTGCTTGCCGAGGAAGGCGGCCAGGGCGACGGGGTAGTACTCGCGCAGCAGCGAGCGGATCTGGTTGGCGATCTGCTGGCGGGCCCAGACGGCGTCCTGCTGGGCGCGGGCCAGGACGGTGATGGCGCGGGCGAGGTCGCTGTCGTCGGGCAGTGGTCGGTGGGCGTGCATGTCGGTGCGCAGGATGTTGGCCAGGATCAGGGCGTCGCCGGGGTCAGACTTCTTGCGCGAGACGCCGTGACGGTCGCGGTAGCGGGCGGCGGCCAGCGGGTTGATGGCGAAGATCTTCCGCCTGCCGGTGCGCAGGACGGCCACGAGCAGGCCACTGGAGGTCTCGATGGCCACTGGTATCGGCGTCTCGGGGCTGTCGCCGTGCTCGGCGAGCAGGTCCAGCAGCAGCCGGTAGCCGGCGAGGTCGTCGCTGATGCGGCGCTTGGCCACCAGCTGGCCGTCTTGATCTACCAGGGCCACATCGTGGTGCGACTCGGCCCAGTCGATCCCGCAGAACACGCTCAAGCCGTTCCCCTCTCATCGTGCGTTTGTGCAGGTGACAAGCCTGTGCGGGCCACGCGGCGACCTAATCCCAGGACTCGACGGTCCGCCATCTCACCAGCCGTTCGCGACACCAGCGCACCGCGCGGGCCCCGGTCTCGATCAGAGCTCGAACGGCTCGCGGAGTACGCGGGGGTCACCGTGCGGAGGGCTTGCACCACGACGATCAACGTTCGGCACAGGCCGGTGGGTTTCGCAGCGGCCCGAAGACACCGGGCGCCACCGGTCTTTCAGAAGGTCTCAGAGGACCAGGAACCCAGAGGGGTCAGCCCGGTGCCCACGAGGCCGCCGCAAACCGCACCACATCAACAGTCCTGGCCGCCCCTGACGAAGCCAACCGGAATCGCTTACTCAAGGATTAGGA
>NZ_RSAJ01001016.1 GCF_003933965.1 Streptomyces sp. RP5T | reverse complement strand
AGATCGGCTTCGCCGGCTTCGCGAACATCGTGGCCGCGGTCGGCGGCGTCGCCCGCCCCAAGTTCGGCTGGACGGACGTGTCCCGCTTCAGCGCGCTGGGCGTGCCCGCGGTGAACTACAGCCCGGGCCAGCCGCTGCTCGCGCACAAGGTGGACGAGCGGGTGAAGGCGTCGCTGATCCCCGAGGCGGAGGCGAAACTGCGGGCCTGGCTGACCTCCTGAGGAGGCGGTGGGCCGGCGGGTGCTGCACGGCGGACATGCGTACGTCCCCCCTCCGTAACCCGCGTGGATCTACGCTGAGGCGGAAAGACCAGGCAAGCGGAGGGAGCGCACATGGCTACCGGGAACCCCGAGGGCAAGAACCAGCCGCCGGAGGAGCAGCGCCTGGGGCCCGTCCTCCGCAGGCGAGGACAGGTCACGGCGAGCACGACCGACCAGCGCCTGCTGGACGCGGGCGGCCCCTCGGACTGGGTCCACACCGATCCCTGGCGCGTCCTGCGCATCCAGTCGGAGTTCATCGAGGGCTTCGGCACCCTCGCCGAACTCCCGCCCGCGATCAGTGTGTTCGGCTCGGCGCGGACACCGGCGGACTCTCCCGAGTACGAGGCGGGCGTGCGGCTCGGCCGGGGCCTGGTGGAGGCCGGCTTCGCCGTGATCACCGGCGGCGGCCCCGGCGCCATGGAAGCGGCCAACAAGGGTGCCTGCGAGGCCAGTGGCACCTCCGTCGGCCTCGGCATCGAGCTCCCCTTCGAGCAGGGGCTCAACCCCTACGTCGACATCGGGCTCAACTTCCGCTACTTCTTCGTCCGCAAGATGATGTTCGTGAAGTACGCGCAGGGGTTCGTGGTCCTGCCGGGCGGCCTCGGCACCCTCGACGAACTCTTCGAGGCCCTGACCCTGGTCCAGACCCAGAAGGTCACCCGCTTCCCGATCGTCCTCTTCGGCAGCGAGTACTGGGGCGGACTGGTCGACTGGCTGACCAACACCCTGGTCGCCCAGGGCAAGGCGTCGGAGAAGGACCTGCTCCTGTTCCACGTGACGGACGACGTGGACGAGGCGGTGGCACTGGTGTCCAAGGAGGCGGGTCGGTAGCCCCTGCGGGGCTCGGAACGCCGGAGGGGTGACGCAGCCCCTCCGGCGAGAACTCCGGCGAGAACCCTTTACGCCAGCCCCCGACGCGCGACCGCCGGAGGCCGGTGCCCCGCGATCGACGCCACCATGTCCAGTACCTGCCGGGTCTCCGCCACTTCGTGCACCCGGTACACCTGAGCGCCCAGCCACGCCGACACCGCGGTGGTCGCCAGCGTCCCCACCACCCGTTCCTTCACCGGCTTGTCCAGGGTCTCGCCCACGAAGTCCTTGTTGGACAGGGAGACCAGCACCGGCCACCCGGTCCCGACCATCTCGCCCAGCCGCCGGGTCGCCTCAAGACTGTGCCGCGTGTTCTTCCCGAAGTCGTGCCCGGGATCGATCAGCACCGACTCCCGGGGCACCCCCAGCGCGACCGCCCGCTCGGCCAGCCCCACGGTCACCCGCAGGATGTCGGTCATGACGTCGTCGTACGTCACCCGATGCGGCCGCGTACGGGGCTCCGCGCCCCCGGCGTGCGTGCACACGAGCCCCACGCCGTACCGCGCGGCGACCTCGGCCAGCCCCGGGTCGACCCCGCCCCACGCGTCGTTC
>NZ_RSAJ01001015.1 GCF_003933965.1 Streptomyces sp. RP5T | reverse complement strand
GGTTTGGGGCGGGCGACTGTCCGATCGGTGAGGAGATCCGGAGCCAGAGGCTCCATGTGTGTGCGCGAGGGCACGACCAGGTCGAAGCTGGGGAGGCCCCGGCCTGATGTCGCCCACAGTCCCCTGTGGGCGGGGTGTATCTCTCATCTGCTGAGAACCTACGGCAGGGCGGCGGCGTACGACAGGCGGAATCCCAACCTCACCACCACCTCGCACACCTTCTTCACACCCTCTGCCTCTCGCCACCGCAGCCCCGGGATCCCGGGGCTGCGGGGCTCGGGTCAGATGCGGGTGAAGGCCTGCTCGATGATGTCGAGGCCCTCGTTCAGCAGGTCCTCGCCGATCACGAGCGGCGGCAGGAAGCGCAGGACGTTGCCGTAGGTGCCGCAGGTCAGGACCAGCAGCCCCTCCTGGTGGCAGGCCTTGGCGAGCGCGGCCGTCGCCTCCGGGTTCGGCTCCTTGGTCGTACGGTCCTTGACGAGCTCGATGGCGATCATGGCGCCCCGGCCGCGGACGTCGCCGATGACGTCGAACTTGTCGGCCATGGCGGACAGACGGCCCTTCATCGTGGCCTCGATCGCCTTCGCCCGGGCGTTGAGGTCGAGCTCCCTCATCGTCTCGATGGCGCCCAGCGCGCCCGCGCAGGCCACCGGGTTGCCGCCGTAGGTGCCGCCGAGGCCACCCGCGTGCGCCGCGTCCATGATCTCCGCGCGGCCGGTGACGGCGGCGAGCGGCAGACCGCCGGCGATGCCCTTGGCGGTGGTGATCAGGTCCGGGACGATGCCCTCGTCCTCGCACGCGAACCACTGGCCGGTGCGGCAGAAGCCGGACTGGATCTCGTCGGCGACGAAGACGATGCCGTTGTCCTGGGCGAACCGGCTGATCGCGGGCAGGAAGCCCTTCGCCGGCTCGATGAAGCCGCCCTCGCCGAGGACGGGCTCGATGATGATCGCGGCGACGTTCTCGGCGCCGACCTGCTTGGCGATCTGGTCGATGGCCTGGGCGGCGGCCTCGGGGCCGGCGTTCTCCGGGCCGGTGGGCCAGCGGTAGCCGTAGGCGACGGGGACGCGGTAGATCTCGGGGGCGAAGGGGCCGAAGCCGTGCTTGTACGGCATGTTCTTCGCGGTCAGGGCCATGGTGAGGTTGGTGCGGCCGTGGTAGCCGTGGTCGAACACGACCACGGCCTGCCGCTTGGTGTACGCCCGCGCGATCTTGACGGCGTTCTCCACGGCCTCGGCGCCGGAGTTGAACAGGGCGCTCTTCTTGGCGTGGTCGCCCGGGGTCAGCTCGGCGAGCGCCTCGGCGACCTCCACGTACCCCTCGTACGGGGTGACCATGAAACAGGTGTGGGTGAAGTCGGCGAGCTGGGCGGAGGCCCGGCGCACGACGGCCTCGGCGGAGGCGCCCACGGACGTCACGGCGATGCCCGAACCGAAGTCGATCAGCCGGTTCCCGTCGACGTCCTCGATGATCCCGCCGCCCGCACGCGCCGTGAAGACGGGCAGGACGGACCCCACGCCCTGCGCCACCGCGGCGAGCCGGCGGGCCTGCAGCTCCTGCGACTTGGGTCCGGGGATGGCGGTGACGACGCGGCGCTCCTGCGGAAGTGCGGTCATGAGGGGCTCCTGGGGTGTTGCGGGTGGCGATGTCGCGGACTCTGTCCAGTCTTTTCTCGCAGGCTAGGGC
>NZ_RSAJ01001014.1 GCF_003933965.1 Streptomyces sp. RP5T | reverse complement strand
GGCCTGGGGGCCGTCGACTGGTGCGCAGCCGTTTGCTGAGGGGTTCGCACAGGGCGGTGCAACCTCGTCCGAGATCGCAGGTCCCCAACGATTCGGCACTCGCGGCACTCGTGCAACCCTTGAGATGAGAGCGCGCACATCACTCAGGGGGAGTGCGCGCCCCCGGAAGTGATACCGGCGCGTCGGCCACCTGCAGGAACGGTCGCCGGCACTCACACGCTCAAGAGCCCTCCTGGAGTCCAGCTTCGGCCCGGGGAGGTTGGGCCGAGCAGAAGAACGATTTTAACTCTGTATACGCTGCTGCGAATTGGGGCTCCGGTGTCCCTGTTTCGACCTCGTCTGGTGCCGGCGAGCTACGCGTTTCCGCGGCACGTTGCCGCGTCATCTGAGACGTGTGTTGCCTGCACCTTCTGTCGGTGCGTCCGCCGGTGCCGCAGGCGGCGGGCACAAGGATGCCTTGCACAGGACTGGGAGCGCCGCGTGCTCCCGCACGCCCAGTGCTTGGTCGGTGCAGCAACCAAGAAAGAGGGGCAGGTGTTTGAGTGGCACACCTTCGCTCCTGGTGTGTCAGCCCCCCACATACACCGGCTCCAGGCACGCCGCCTCGTTTCCTGCGGCGCCTGATGCGCCGGTACCCGGCGGAAGGAGCCGTCTCTCCATGCTCCCCTCAGCAGTGAGCTCACCCCCACAACGGCAACGAGGCATCATCTCCGCCCGGCGCGGCCGCCCGCCCTCGCACCCTGACCGGGGCGAGCGAGCATGCTGCGCCCACCAGCGGCAGGGGACGAGTGATGGCTGATCTCTCCGAGACACACGTCGAGCCCATCCCCCTCCCGGGTGCACACCTGACGACACTTGGCGGCCCGCACGATGTGCGCGCACTGCCGGCAGACCAGCTTCCGTCTCTGGCCCAGGACATCCGCGCCTTCCTGATCGACAAGGTCTGCGCGTCCGGTGGCCATCTGGGGCCGAACCTGGGCGTGGTGGAACTGACCATCGCCCTGCACCGCGTCTTCGACTCACCCCGCGACGCGATTCTCTTCGACACCGGCCACCAGGCGTACGTTCACAAGATCCTGACCGGCCGGGCCGCCGGCTTCGACCGGCTGCGCCGGCCCGACGGTCTGTCGGGTTACCCCTCACGCTCGGAGTCGGTGCATGACTGGACCGAGAGCTCGCACGCCTCCGCGTCCCTCTCCTACGCCGACGGCCTGGCCAAGGCCAACGAGCTGCGCGGGCGCCGGGAGCGGTCGGTCGTCGCGGTCATCGGCGACGGGGCCATGACCGGCGGCATGGCGTGGGAGGCGCTCAACAACATCGGCGCCGGCCGGCGTCCGGTGGTCGTGGTCCTCAACGACAACGGCCGCTCCTACGCCCCCACCGGCGGAGCTCTCGTCCATCACCTGCACACCCTGAAGCATCCCGGCGAACACACCGACGGGTCAGGACCGGCCACATCGGATGTGTTCACCCAGCTCGGCTTCAGCTACCTCGGTCCGGTCGACGGCCACGACACCGCCGCCCTGGAAACCGTCCTGGACCAGGCACGCGCGCAACGGCGGCCGGTCCTGGTCCATGCCGTGACCGTCAAAGGCCGGGGATACGGACCCGCCGAGGGCGATGAGGCGGACTGCCTGCACGCGGTCGGCACCGTCGACGCGGTCACCGGCCGGCCCTCCCCCACCGCTGAGCCC
>NZ_RSAJ01001013.1 GCF_003933965.1 Streptomyces sp. RP5T | reverse complement strand
GGGTGGGGCGCATGGCCGGGAACTTAGAGGGATTCTTTTCCTTCGTCAATAAAATAAGCAGGAATCGGCTGTGCGTCCCCGAGGAGACTCCTGTGCCGTCCGGGGCGGCCAATCATCACTTTTCGCACTTTTGACGGCGATACTCTCCGCATCCTTACCGGAACTGACGAGGCGACAGGAGATCAGCCGGATGGCATCAGCACGAGTGAGGGTCGGGGCGGTGGCGGGAGCGGTCCTGCTGCCCCTTCTCGCGGTCCCCGCCCACGCCGACTCGCCCACCGCGCCCGCGGTGGATCTCGCAGGTGTGCGCGGCGTGTTGCGTTCCGCGCAGGCGCAGGGCGCACCGGGGTCCATGGCCCGGATCGACGACGGGGGCACGGTGTACCGGGCCGCGGTGGGCGTCGCGGACCGAGGGAGCGGGCGGGCGATGAACGACGCCGACCGGTTCCGCATCGGCAGCGTCACCAAGACCTTCACCGCCGTCGTGCTGCTCCAACTGGTCGACGAGAAGAAGCTGAGTCTCGACGCGCCCGTCAACCGGTACCTGCCCGGACTGCTCCCGGACGACCGGATCACGGTGCGGCACGTCCTGGGCCACCGCAGCGGCCTGTACGACTACACGAACGACATGTTCGCCAGCACGGTCCCCGGGTTCGAGGCGGTCCGCAAGAAGGTCTTCACACCCCGGGAACTGGTGAAGCTCTCGCTCGCCCGGCCGCGCACGAACGCCCCGGGCGCGGTGTACGCCTACTCGAACACCAACTTCGTCGTCGCCGGGATGCTCGTCGAGCAGCTGACCGGGAACCCGGTACGGACCGAGTTCGAGAACCGCATCATCGGGCCGCTGAAGCTGAGCGACACCTTCTACGTGCACCCCGGCACGACGATCCCCGGCCGGCACGCCCGCGGTTATCTCACCCCGGACCAGGCGGGCGCCCCGCTCGTCGACGCGACCGAGCAGACCGTGTCGTGGGCGCAGAGCGCGGGCGCGCTCATCTCCAGCACCCGGGACCTCAACACCTTCCTGTCCGCCCTGCTCGGCGGCCGGCTCACCTCGGCCGCGCAACTGGCGCAGATGGAAAGGTGGCTGCCGTCGTCGGGCAGCGGTCAGGCCTACGGTCTGGGACTGCGCCGTCGCGATCTGTCGTGCGGGGTCTCGGTGTACGGCCACACCGGTGCCGTACAGGGCTTCTACACCTACGCGTTCGCCTCGAAGGACGGCACGCGCGCTCTCGCCGCGGTCGCCAACACCTCCAACAACGGCACGGTCCTCAACACGATGCTGCGCACCCTGGACTCCGCGTTCTGCGGCAAGTCGGCAAGGGCGGTCAGGCCTCCGCGCGGCAAGGCGCCCGTGGAGCGGCACGAGGACGTGGCACCGGCGCTCACGCTGGACTGAGCGCGGGCCGGGAACCCCGGCGCCCCGGTGTGCGTTCTCCCGGCGAACCACGACACCAGGGCGGCACCATGGACGAGCTGGTCCCCGGGGGCAATCTTCCCCTCCCCGAAGGGGCCGTCACCGTGCGGGTGCCCGGCCCCTTCGACGTGTGCGCGCTCATCACGGGCGAGGGCGGCAAGGTCCGGGGGGATGCGGACTTCGTGTTCTACAACCAGCCCTCGGCACCCGGCGCCCGCCTCTCCGGTGACACCCTGATCGTCGATCCCCGCAGGCTGCGCGCGGGGGCCGCCAGGATCACGG
>NZ_RSAJ01001012.1 GCF_003933965.1 Streptomyces sp. RP5T | reverse complement strand
GTCCCTGGTCTTCGCCCTCTACGACGGCCTCAGACTGGCCACCCTCCTGGTCTGCGTCGGCGCGGCGAACGCCCTCGCCAACCCGCACCGGCTCCTCAAGTCCCTGCCCGGCGCCCTCTACGAGCTCGGGGTGGCGGTCGTCGTGGCGCTGACCTTCGCGCCGCATCTGATCGCCGACGTCCAACGTCTGCGCGCCGCCCGCCGCCTGCGCGGCCGTCCGGACACCGGCGTCCGCGGTCTCCTCCAGGTCGGACTGCCCGTCCTGGAGGGCGCGCTGGAACGCTCGGTCGCCCTCGCCGCGGCGATGGACGCCCGCGGCTACGGCCGCACAGCCGAGGTCCCGACCGCGGTCCGGCGCACGACCAGCGCGCTCACCCTCGGCGGGCTGCTCGGGGTGTGCGCGGGAACGTACGGACTGCTCACCGCCGAGGGCGGCACGTACGGCGTTCCCGTGCTCCTCGCCGGTCTGGCCGCCGCGCTCGCGGGGCTGCGGCTGGGCGGTCGCCGCACCCCGCGCACCCGTTACCGTCCGGACCGCTGGACCGCCCGGTCCCTGCTGGTGGCCGGCTCCGGCGTGGCCGTGGCGGCGGCGCTGTTCCTCGCGGGGACGACCGATCCGGCCGCCCTGCAACCCGGTGTGGTGCCGCTCGTCGCCCCCGCCCTGCCGCTGCGGCCGGCCGCGGCGGTCCTTCTGGGCCTCCTGCCGGCCTTCCTCGCCCCCGCCCCGAAGGAGCTGTCGTCGTGATCCGCTTCGAGGATGTCTCCGTGACGTACGACGGGGCGTCGCACCCGACCGTCCGGGGCGTCGACCTGGAGGTGGCCGAGGGTGAACTCGTGCTGCTCGTGGGCCCGTCGGGGGTCGGCAAGTCCACGGTCCTCGGCGCGGTCAGCGGCCTCGTCCCGCACTTCACCGGCGGCACCCTGCGCGGCCGGGTCACGGTGGCCGGCCGCGACACCCGCACCCACAAGCCGCGCGAGCTGGCCGACGTGGTCGGCACGGTGGGCCAGGACCCGCTGTCGCACTTCGTGACGGACACCGTGGAGGACGAACTCGCCTACGGGATGGAGTCGTTGGGCCTGCCTCCGGCCGTGATGCGCCGGCGGGTGGAGGAGACCCTGGACCTGCTGGGCCTGGCTCCCCTGCGGAACCGCCCCCTGGCCACCCTCTCCGGCGGCCAGCAGCAGCGCGTGGCGATCGGCTCGGTCCTCACCCCGCACCCCGACGTCCTGGTCCTGGACGAACCGACCTCGGCCCTGGACCCCGCGGCGGCGGAGGAGGTCCTGGCCGTGCTCCAACGCCTGGTCCACGACCTCGGCACCACCGTGCTCATGGCCGAACACCGCCTGGAACGCGTCATCCAGTACGCCGACCAGGTCGCCCTCCTGCCGGCCCCCGGGCAGCCACCGGTCCTCGGCACCCCGGCCGAGATCATGGCCGTGTCGCCGGTGTACCCCCCGGTGGTGGACCTGGGCCGCCTGGCGGGCTGGTCGCCACTGCCCCTGACGGTACGGGACGCGCGGCGCAGGGCGGGAGACCTGAGGGACCGACTGGCCGGACGTGCACCGACGGACCACGCACCCGCGGCCGCCGGCGGCGGGACCGTCCCACAGGGGCCGCTCGCACCCGGCCACGAAGGCGAAACGGCTGGTGCGGGCGGGAACCCCGGAACGCCCCGCCGAAGGCGGGTGTTCCGTACCCGACCC
>NZ_RSAJ01001011.1 GCF_003933965.1 Streptomyces sp. RP5T | reverse complement strand
CCCCAGGAGACCCCGATGTCCGAGACCACCGTCCCCGTCACCCCCGCCGCTTCCGCCGCCGCGCCCGTCGTCGCCGAGTCCTCGACGGCCCGCGGGCGCCGCGCCCGGATCGCCCTGCGCACCCTGCAGGTCGTGCTCGCCCTCTTCTACGTGATCGCCAGCGCGCTCCCCAAGCTGATCGCGCACCCCTCGGCCGTCGAGGGCTTCGACAGGATGGGCTGGGGCAGCGCGGGGATGTACACCATCGGTCTGCTGGAGCTGGCCGGCGGGATCGCCCTGCTGATCCCGGTGCTGCAGTCGGTAGCGGCCGTGGCGCTGAGCGCGCTGATGGTGGGCGCCTTCGTCGTCCAGCTCACCTACTTCGACGGGGAGAACGCGGCGACCCCGCTCATCCTGATGATCCCGCTCGCCCTGATCGCCTGGGCCCGGCGAGGACACAACGCGGATCTGCTGCGACTGGTGCGACGACGGGCATGAGACAGCGCCCACGGTCATCGCGGTGAGGTCGGCGCCCTGCCCTTGCGGGAGGGGGACCGGCCTCAGCGTGGTGACCGACGGCCTCTCGTGTTCGAGTCGCCCGCGCTCTCCGGGCCGTCGGCTCCGCCCGAGCCGCTCGGAGCGATCGGGTCGACGCCGCCCCTCGGGCTGCCGGGTCCGGCGAAGCGGCCGCGGCGGTTGCCCTCCGCGAGGCCGCGCAGACGTTCCAGCTCGCGGCGGTCGCGCTTGGTGGGGCGGCCGGCGCCGCGGTCGCGGACACCGGCGGGCGCGACGGCCGCGCGGGGCGGAGGCGGGGGAGAGTTGTCGACGTAGCACTGGACGGCCACGGGGGCGCCGACCCGCTTGCGGATCAGCCGTTTGACGATGACGACGCGCTCCCGGCCCTCCTGGCGGACGCGCACCTCGTCACCGACGCGCAGGGCGTGGGCGGGCTTCACCCGCTCGCCGTTCACCTGCACATGCCCGCCCCGGCAGGCGGTGGCTCCCGCGGAACGGGTCTTGACCAGACGCACCGACCAGATCCAGCTGTCGGTGCGCACGGACTCACCGCTCTGCACCCCGGCGGCCTCCGCGGCGGCTACGGCGGCGGCGATCTTCGGGTCCGGTACCTCGGGGGTCGAGCTGGCCGTCGTGCCGACCTGATCCGTCCCACCGGTCTCGTCGTCGTCCCTGCGTTCCACAGCCATAACTCCGACCTTAGTACCCGGGACCGCCCACGCCGGGCGGGTTTTCCGGGCGGTGCCCGTCCGCACGGCCCGGCCACCGCCACCCGGGCGACCTGCCCGTACCGTGGACCCGTGGACGCCTTGGCCGAACTCGACCGCCGGATCTCGGGCTGTCGTGCCTGTCCGCGGCTGGTCGACTGGCGGGAGGAGGTCGCCCGCACCAGACGGGCCGCGTTCGCCGACTGGACCTACTGGGGGCGCCCGGTGCCGGGCTTCGGCCCGCCGGACGCGCGGATGCTGATCGTCGGGCTGGCTCCGGCCGCGCACGGCGGGAACCGTACCGGGCGGATGTTCACCGGCGACCGTTCCGGGGACGTGCTGTACCAGGCCCTGTACGACATCGGGCTCGCCTCGCAGCCGACCGCGGTGACCGCCGACGACGGACTGGAGCTGTACGGCGTGCGGATCACCTCACCCGTGCACTGCGCCCCGCCCGCGATCAAGCCCACCCCCGGGGAGCGCGACACCTGTCGGCCCTGGCT
>NZ_RSAJ01001010.1 GCF_003933965.1 Streptomyces sp. RP5T | reverse complement strand
AGTCGACGTAGGGGGTCAGTGCGTCGGCGCATTCGTTCATGGCCTGGGCGAACACGGGCTCGGTGTCGAGGAGTTGGGCTCCCATGCCGGCCCATTGGTGGCCCTGGCCGGGGAAGACGAACGCCGTCTTGCCGTCCACGTCCGCCGTGCCCGTCACCAGCTGCGCGGACGACGCGCCCTCCGCCAAGGCCCGTAGCCCGGCGCCGAGTTCGTCGTTCGTGGTGCCGATGACCACGGCTCGCTCGGTGAAGGACGTGCGGGTGTGGGCCAGGGCGTGGGCGGCGGGGACCGGGTCCAGGCCGAGGGCGTGGGCCAGGAGGCGTTCCGCCTGCGCGCGCAGGGCGTCGGGGGTCCTGGCGGAGACCGCCCAGGGGACCGTGCGGGTGTCCCGCGTGTCGGGGTGCGGCGCCAAGTCCGTACCGTCCGGGGCCTGTTCGATGATGACGTGGGCGTTGGTGCCGCTGACACCGAAAGAGGAGACGGCGGCGCGGCGGGGGCGGGTCAGTTCGGGCCAGTCGCGGGACTCGGTGAGGAGCTCGACCGCGCCGGAGTCCCAGTCGACCTTGGTGGACGGACGGTCGACGTGCAGGGTCTTGGGCAGGACGCCGTGGCGGATCGCCTGGACCATCTTGATGATTCCGGCTACTCCGGCGGCGGACTGGGCGTGGCCGATGTTGGACTTCAACGAGCCGAGCCACAGCGGCTGTTCGGCGGGCCGGTCCTTGCCGTAGGTGGCGAGGAGGGCTTGGGCCTCGATCGGGTCGCCGAGTGTCGTCCCCGTGCCGTGGCCCTCGACCGCGTCGACGTCCGACACCGTCAGGTGGGCGTTGGCCAGTGCCTGGCGGATGACGCGCTGCTGGGAGGGGCCGTTGGGGGCGGTGAGGCCGTTGGAGGCGCCGTCCTGGTTGACCGCCGAGCCGCGGACCACCGCGAGCACGGGGTGGCCCAGGCGCTCCGCGTCCGACAGCCGCTCCAGGGCGAGGACGCCGACGCCCTCCGCCCAGCCGGTGCCGTCGGCCGCGTCGGCGTAGGCCTTGCAGCGGCCGTCGGCGGCCAGGGCGCGCTGGCGGGAGAACTCCACGAAGGAGGTGGGCTGGGACATCAGGGCCACACCGCCGGCGAGGGCGAGGGTGCACTCGCCGTTGCGCAGGGACTGGGCGGCCAGATGCAGGGCGACCAGGGAGGAGGAGCAGGCCGTGTCGACGGTGAGGGCCGGGCCCTCCAGACCGAGGGTGTACGAGACGCGGCCCGAGGCCACGCTGCCGGCCGTGCCGATGCCCCGGTAACCCTCCAGCTCCTCGGGGACGCGGGTGATCTGGGCACCGTAGTCGTGGTACATCACCCCGGAGAACACGCCGACCGGGGCGCCGCGCAGCCGGGACGGGTCGACGCCGGCCCGCTCCAGGGCCTCCCAGGAGGTCTCCAGGAGAAGCCGCTGCTGGGGGTCCATGGCGGTCGCCTCGCGCGGCGAGATGCCGAAGAACTCCGCGTCGAAGTCGGCGAGATCGTGGACGAAGCCGCCCTCACGGACGTAGGAGCTGCCCGGGCGGGTGCCCTCCGGGTCGTAGAGGTCGTCGAGGTGCCAGCCGCGGTCCTCGGGGAAGCCGGAGACCGCGTCGCGGCCCTCGGCGACCAGCCGCCACAGCTCCTCCGGGGTGGTCACCCCGCCGGGCAGCCGGCAGGCCATGCCCACGATCGCGATCGGCTCG
>NZ_RSAJ01000100.1 GCF_003933965.1 Streptomyces sp. RP5T | reverse complement strand
GGCCGGCGGCAGGGCGCAGCGGGACGAGGTCGCCGAGGGTGCCGGTCGACCCGGGACTGCCGGCCTGTCGTCACGTCCGTCTCTCCGATCGCGCTGCTCGCCACCGCGGCCGCGGGCCGGTGGTCTGCCGTCCGCGGGCGGTCGTCGACGATCAGTCAGATCATATCCGGGGTCCGGCGACCCGGCCGCCGACCGGTCGGGGCCTCCGCGCCCCGACACGGCCGGTCACAGGGCCCGGAGGCCGTTGATCACGTCCCGCAGGATGCTTTCGTCCGGGAGCTCGGCGGGCGGCACCGGCCGGTTCACATGGACCCACTCCGAGGCCACCAGGTCGCCCACGAGGACCCGTACGACCCCGATCGGCAGGTCGAGTTCGGAGGACAGCTCGGCGACCGACTGCGGGGTCTCCCGGCACAGGTCGACGATGTCCACGTGCTCGGGGGACAGCGAGTGGTCCCCCTCGGGGTCGTCCGTGTGGGGTTCGGCCACGACGACCGCGATCAGGTCGAGACGGTGCTGACCGGCACTCGTGGTGCGGCCACGCGTCATGGCGTACGGACGGACCACCGGTCCGGCCTCGTCGTCGAACCAGTGGCTTCTTCCCTGACCGTCTGTGCTCATGCCATCTCACTACCCGCCCTGGGGCAGATCGGTGCGTGGCGCGGCGCCGAGATGCACACCGACCCGCTTGACCAGGAGCGTCATCTCGTAGGCGACGAGACCCACGTCCGAGTCCGCGTCGGAGAGGACCGCGAGGCAGCTGCCGTCGCCCGCCGCCGTCACGAACAGGAACGCGTCGTCCAGTTCCACGACGGTCTGCCGGACGCTGCCCGCCTCGAAGTGCCGGCCCACGCCCTTGGCCAGGCTGTGGAACCCGGACGCCACGGCGGCGAGGTGCTCGCTGTCCTCACGGGTCAGATCCTGGGACACGCCGGTCGGGAGGCCGTCACTGGAGAGCACCAGGGCCTTGCGGATGCTCGCGACGCGCTCCACCAGGTCGTCGAGGAGCCAGTTCAGCTCGCCGGACTTGTCGGTCGCCTTCGGTGCGGTCATCGACCGTCCCCCTTAGTCGTTCGTTGTGGTGCTGTGCCGCCGGACGGGTCGTCGCCCCCGGCGTTCTCCTCACGGCCGCGCTGCCAGCCCCGCTGGAGCGAGGCCATACGGCTGCGTACCTCGTCGGCGTCCCGCTCGGCGGGCTCCGCCCGGTTCTGGGGGCGCCGATCCGGAGCCTGCTTGAGCTGCGGGGCCAGGTTGGCCTGGCGGACCCGGCGGGGCAGCGGGGCGGACCCGGAGGCCGTGCCCTCGGTCCCGCGGCCGGCCCCGAGGGGTGGCCTGGCCGAGCCGGAAGTCCCGGTGGCGTCCCGGGCGGGCTCGCCCCAGCCGGGCCGTACGACACCGCCCGGGGCGGGGTCGCTCACACCGGGCCTGCCGAGGGCGTCCGCGCTCGCACCGGGCACGCCGAGATCGGACGTACCCGCTCCGGACCCGCCGGTGGCACCGGTGGCCGAGTCGTCCGCGGCCGGGCCGCTCGACGGGATGTCGGCACGCCGGGTACGCCGGGGCAGGACGGGCGCTCCGGGGGCCCCGCCGAGCTCACGGCCCTGGAAAGCCGGGGACGCCGGTGACCCGGTCAACTCGTCCACACGGTCCGCCACGTCGGTGCTCCTGCGCAGGGCGGCGGCACGGCGGCGGCTCGGCAGCGTCGGAGGCTCGGAACGCCCGGACCCGGGTCCCACCGGGTGGGAGGTCTGCGACCGGGGGGCGCCGTGGCCGATCGCCGGTGGCTCGTCCGTCTCCTCGCGTCCCGTCCGCTCGTCGCCGACCGGGCGTCCGTGGGAGCTGACCAGCTTGGGCGTGCGGCGGCGGGACAGGGACACCGGGGCGTCCGGACCGTCCTCGCCGACGGCCGTCCCGTCGGTGCCGGGGGCTTCGTCGTCGACCTGGGCCAGCGAGCGGCGCGGCCGGAACAGTCCGCCTCGCTCGCCGTCCTCGGAGTCGAGCACGCCCGGGAGGTCGTTCAGGGTGTCCAGGTCGACCGGAGCCTCCAGTTCGACCGGGCCGTCCAGGATCGCGGGCGGCAACGGGGCCGGTCCCCGGGTGAGCGAGACGCGCTGCGCCTCCTCCAGTTCGGCCTCCTTCGACGGCCGGGGCCGGTCGAGGCGGAAGCCGATGCCGTTGGTGTCCGGGACGTCGTCCGTCAGCAGCGCGTCCGGGATGAAGACGACCGCCGTCGTGCCGCCGTACGGCGAGGGCTGCAGCGAGACCCGGACGTTCTGCCGCTGGGCGAGCCGGCTGACCACGAACAGACCGAGCCGGTCGGTGTCGGACAGCTCGAACTCGGGTGTCTCGGCGAGCCGGAGGTTGGCGTCCAGCAACGCGTCGGCGGCCATGCCGAGTCCGCGGTCGTGGATCTCCAGGGTGAAGCCGTTGGCGACCCGCTCGCCCAGGACCTGGACGGCGGTGTGCGGCGGGGAGAACACCGTGGCGTTCTCCAGGAGTTCGGCCACGAGATGGGTGAGGTCGGCGACGGCCGGGCCGGTCACGGCCACCCTGGGCAGCCTGCGGACCTCGATGCGCTCGTAGTCCTCGACCTCGGCGACGGCGGCGCGCACGACGTCCATGAGCTGGACGGGTTTGCGCCACTGCCGGGACGGGGCCGCGCCGGAGAGGATCACCAGGCCCTCGGCGTGCCGGCGCATACGGGTCGTGAGGTGGTCGAGGCGGAACAGGTCGGCGAGTTCGTCGGTGTCCTCGGTACGCCGCTCCATGGTGTCGAGCAGGGTGAGCTGCTTGTGCAGCAGTACCTGGCTGCGACGGGCGAGGTTGACGAACACCTCGGAGACCCCGGCGCGCAACTCGGCCTGCTTGACGGCGGCTTCGACGGCGGCGCGCTGGAGGGTGTTGAGGGCCTGGCCGACCTCGCCCATCTCGTTCTTGTCGTACTCCAGGCGCGGGACCTCGGTCTCGATGTCGACCTGTTCGCCCACGGACAGGCGGCGCATCACGCTGGGCAGCCGTACGCCGGAGGCCTCGTGGGCCTCCAGACGCAGTTGCCGCAGGTCGCGGATGAGGCCCCGGCCGACGCGCACGGAGAGGACGAGCGAGAAGAGCAGGGCGATCAGGCCGAGGACGCCGACGGCGGCCGCCTTGATGATCACGGCCATCGCGTCCGGCCGGACACGGTCCTGGAGGCGGTCGCCGGCCTGGTCGTCCAGCTTGGCGAGTTCGTCGAGCGCGTTGCCCGCGGCGGCGTCCCAGCTCTTGGCGCTGACACCGCCCGTCGTGCCGGGGTCCGCGGTGGAGACGGACTGCTCGGCGGAGCGCAGCGGGGCGGTACCCGCGTTCTTCCAGAAGCGCTCGTAGCGCTCGCGCTCGGTGCCCGGCAGCACGTCCAGGCTGATGTCGTACATCAGGTTCCGCTGGGACACCAGGTCGGAGACGTCGCGGATCTCGTCGCGGGTGAGCTTGCCCACCACCAGGGCGGAACCGAGCAGGGCGTCCTCACGGGAGAGGAGTTCGCGGGCCCGGGTGAGGTTGACCAACGCCCGTGCCTGCTTGTCCAGTTCGACGTTGTCGATGCCGTCGAGAGTGGCGAGGAGGGCGTAGGCCGGGTCGACCAGGCGGTTGTACTGTTCGAAGGCCTGGAGCCTGGAGAGGGTGCCGTCCTCGACGCTGCGGCGCAGCGAGTCGATGCCGTCGAACGCGTCCAGGGCGGCGGTGAGTCGCTCGTCGTCGTCCTGGTCCATGCCGTCACGGACATCGGGATCGCTGGAGTTGCGGCGGAACTTGGCGATGGCGTCGTCGGAGGCACTCCGCGTGCTGCGGAGCGCGGACAGGGCGTCCGAGGCGCGCGGATCGGCCAGGTAGACGAGCGTCTGGCGGCGTTCCTGCTGGAGCACACGCACGGTGTCCTCGATGGGATAACCGAGCTTCTCCGTGACGGTGGACACCTCGAAGAGCCGGGCGACCTCGCGTCCCGTCAGCACCGTGGCGAAGCCCCACACCGCGACCAGGGACACCAGCGGCACGAGAAGCAGCGCCACGATCTTCCGGCGGATGGACTTCCCGCGAAAGCGCATGGCCTCCCCCAGCTCGACCCCCGCCGGGCAGGGGTACACATGTACGTCAACAAACGGCGCGAGCCTACTACCGACGCACACGTAACTCGAAGTTGCGTCCGGAATCCGAACCTCCGCGCCCGTGGCGCGACATGGGGAGGTGTCCTCCCATTACGGCAGATTGCCTCCTGCCACCAGGTGGCTCGGCTCGGATCGCAACCGATCGGCCCGGGCTGGGGGTTGGCTGGATTTTTTCGTTTCTTTGACGTCGTGGGGGAATCTTGAAGGGGTCTTGTTCGTCCTTCTCTTCGGGAAATGGCGGTGGATTCGGCCACAGGAGCCGCATCTGCAACTGGGCGGCGTAAAGCAGCGCAAGCCGGGCAGCCACCTTGGAAGCCCGGTCCACTGACACCGGGACCAGGGATCTGCCGGCGGTGGGGAGTGACACGGTGATGGGCACGGCGGAACGGCAGGGGGCGCCGGGAATCGGCGCGGAGACAGCGGGTCCGGCGACGCACCGGCGCCATGGGGCGCGGGGTCACGGCATACCCGCGGAGCCGGACGTGCCGGGCGGGCGCGCAGCGGCCCGGGAGGAGCCGTACCGGCCATTGTGGGTCGAGGAACCCGCGCGCAGGCGCCGGCTGCCGGATCCGGTGCGCACCTCCGCGGTGCGGGCGGGGCTCATCATCGCGGTGACCCTGCTCCAGGCGATGGTGGCCTTCCTGTGCACCATGGCGGGTTCCTGGCTGGCGTTCCCCATGGTCCTCAGCAGCGTGGCCAGCACCGTGGTGGCCACCTGGGGTGCGCTGGACGTCTGGGTGACCCGCCAGGAGTGGAACCAGCGCCACGGCGTGGTGTCGACCCCGAGCAGCACGGCGCGCGCGCTGCGGCGTGAGCGCCGCAAGGCCCGGCGGCAGGCGCGTGTCACGGAGCGGGCCCAGGAGCGGATACGGCGTCAGGGCGGCGGCACGGGACAGCTCTCGCACCCCTGAGAACCGGATGACGTACGGCCACGGTGGGCGCGGGAGTGCCCGGCGGCTGCCCCGTGCGGAGCGCGGGCGGCCGCCGGGTCGTCACGGCTGATCGCACCCGCGCCGCGCGGCCACCCTCCGGAAGCGGCCACGCGCCGGAGTCAGCCCGGTGCCTCCTACGGGGTCACGGGCGCCGGACGCTTGAACATCCGGGTCGCCGTGATCTCGCTGTGGCCCACCTCGTCCGCCTGCGGCTGCTGCGGAAGACCCGGCCGCAGATGCTCCTCCACGCTGATGTACTTCAGGCCCGCCCTCAGGTCCGCGTCGTTGCGCAGACGGATGACCAGCGGGAACTCGGCGAGAGCCGTGGTGTCGAACAAGCCCGTGGTGTACAGGAGCTGCACGCCCAGCGCGTCCGAGACCGCCCGCTGGAGCTCCAGCAGATACGTCGCGTTGGCCCGCCCGATCGGGTTGTCCAGGAACAGCGTGCCGGCGTGCCGGTGCCGGTCCCGTCCCCGGTCGTTGGAGCGCAGGGCCGCCATCGTGCAGTACAGCGCGATGGCCGCCGTCAGCAGCTGGCCGCCGGAGAACACGTCGCCCATCTGCCCCACGGGCACCCGCTCGGCGCGCAGCACCGCGTCCGGCTTGAGGATCTCCACGGCCACGCCCTTCGGCTGGAGCGCCGCCGCGACTCCGCGCAGCAGCAGGGACATCCCGTCGCGCCGCAGGTCGGAGTTCTTTTTCACCGCGGCCCTGGTCGCCTCGTCGATGACCTCGCCGAGCCGCTCGGTCAGCGTCGCCTGGTCGGGCTCCTCGAAGCGGATCCGCAGGAACTCCTGACCGGACCACTCACCGAGCCCCTCGGGCAGCCGGGACAGCCGCTGGGCGGACCTGAGCGTGGCCAGCGCGGACTCCACGAGCCCGCGCAGCCGGTCCACGATCGAGTCCCGGTTCCGCTCCAGCTGCGCCAACTCGTCGGTCAGCACCCGCAGCCGGGGCGCGAAGGCGTCCGCCCACTTCTGCGCGTGCTCGGGCAGCGCTGACGCGGGCAGTTCCCGGATCTGCTGCCGCGCGGGGGTGCGGACCTGCTCGTAGCGCGTGGAGTTGGCGTGCCGGACCAGTACGTCACTGGCCTCGCGCACGGCGGACTCGGCGGCGGAGAGGTCGGCGGCACAGCCACGCAGCGAGCGGCGGGCCTCGGCGGCGGTCTGCCGGGCCTCCTCGGGGCTGCCCGGGTAGGGCTCCTGCTCGTCCTGCTCGTCCTCCACGGTGTGCTCGCGCAGCAGGTCGCGGAGCATCGCGGCGATCTCGTCGAAGCCGCCCGCCGCGTCCTCGGCGGCCCGGTGGGAGTCGAGCAGCTCCGCGTGCGCCTCCCTGGCCTGGGCCAACGCCTCGGTGCGGGAGGCGAGTTCGGCGGTGGCCGTGCGCAGCAGCGCCTGCGCGTGCTCGGCGTCGCGCGGCTCCAGCTCCGGTGACAGTTCGGTGTGCGCCCCGCCGTCCTCGGGCGCGTGCCGCTCGGCCTCGCCGCGCAACCGGCCGAGCTGCTCGCTCGCGGTCGACATACGGGTCTCCAGGAGCTGCACCAGCTCCTCCGCACGGGCTGCCGCGGCCTGCCGGGAGGGCCCGTCGGAGCCGTCGGGCGACTGGAGCAGCTGCTCCGCGCGGGTGCGGACCTTGTTGCTCAGCCGGTCCAGTTCGGCGAGGGCCGCGCTCTCGTCGCTCTCCGCCCGCGCCTGCTCGGCCCGCAGGTCGGCGCCGACGCCCACCTTCTCGTACAGCTGTGAGGCGGCCCGGTAGGCCTCGCGCAGGGCGGGCAGGGACGGCCTGGAGGGCTCCGGGGCACTGTCCGGTACGTCGTCGGGGGCGCCGGCGATCTCCGCGCGCTCGGCGCGCAGCGCACGCGCGGTGCGGCGGGCGTCGTCGGCGGCCCGCTGGGCCCCGCGCCGGTCCTCGTCGGCGGCCCGGGCCCGGTCCAGGCAGGTCTGGGCGCGGGCTTCCGACTCGGTGGCGTCGTCGGCCAGTTCGCGCAGCTTGGCCTGCCAGCCGGCCCGCTCGCGCAGCCGGTAGGCCAGGCCCGCGAGGGCGTCGGCGGCACGCCGGGCCTTCTGGGCGGCCTCCTGGCGCTCGTCGCGCGTCTGGGCGGCCTCCGCGGCGGCTTCGTCGGCCTCGGCCCGCACCGTGCGCGCCTCGGCCAGCTCGGCCTCCGCCTCCTCGGCGAACACGCGCGTGTCCCGGGCGGCCTGCGCGAGCTCGACGAGCCGGCCTGCCGGACAGCCGGTGCGCCAGGAGGCGAGCCGGGCGGCCAGTTCACGGTCCTTGCCGAGGCGGGCCGCGAGCGACCTGATCTCCTCGTCCCGCTCGCCGGCCCGCGCGCGCAGTGCCTGGCGTTCCTCGTCGGCGGCGTGTTCGTCGTGCATGGCCGGGTTCGGCGGCACGAGGAAGACGTCGGTGCTCTCGGAGTCGGTGGCCGGGGTGGGCGCCAGCAGGGCGGCGGCCGTGCCGACGGCGACGGCGGAGCGCGGGAGCAAGGCCGCGTCGTGCAGGGCCGCACGGGCACGCGTGTGGGTGTCGGGGTCGGTGATGATCACGCCGTCGACGAGTTCCGGCCGGGCGGCCAGCACGCGCGCGTGGTCGGTGGGGTCGACCGCCTGGGCGAGGTAGCGCCAGCCGGGCAGGGCGGGGATGCCGTTCTCGCCGAGGAACTCGACCGTGGCCAGGACGTCCGGCCCCGGTGGCAGGAGTCCGCCGTCACCGAGGGCGCCGAGGATCCGGGAGTCGTCGGCGGCGGCCGTGCGCAGTTCGAAGAGCTGGCGTTCGGCCGAGGAGACGGAGTCGTCGAGCAGCTCGCGCAGTTCGTCGGCGAAGCGGTCGAGGTCCTCGGGGGTGAGACCGGCGTCAGTGCCGGCACCCGTGGCGCCGGGGTGCGGGTCGGCGCCCTCGTGCCCGGCGGAGCCGCCCCCTCTCGCGCCGCCCTCGGCTCCCGCGCGCGGTCCCGGCACGGCGGCGGAGGTCCCGGAGAGGCTGAGCAGCTCCGCGAGCCGCTCCTCCCCCGCCAGCCCCTCCGCCAGGCGCCGCTCGGCCTCGTAGGACCGCGCCGCCGCCGTGGCCGCGTCCTCGGCGCGGGCGGCCGTGAGCTCGGCGCGGGATTCGGCCGCGGCCGCCTCGCGCGCGTGCTCGGCGGCCCGGTTCGACGCCTCGCGGGCGGCGTCCCAGGCGGCGACGGCCGTCTTCTCGGCGTCGCTCGCGGCGAGGGCCGCGCGGGCCGGGTCGGCGTCCGGTGCGCTGTCGTCGAGCCAGCCCGCGCGGACCGCCTCGGCGGTCTCCTGCTCGACCTCGCTCAACCGCTGGCGCAGATGCCCGATCTCACTGCGGGCGCGCTGTGCCTCGGTGGCGGCGGAGGTGGAGTCCCGGTACGCGGACTCGCCGACCTCCTGGAGGGCGGCGGACCGCTCCTCCTCCTCGTTGGCGAGGGTCTCGGCGCCCTCGGCGGCCGCGTGCAGGGCCCGTACGAGATCGGCGGCGGCCCTGGCGCGGGCGGCGAGCGCGGGGGCCGCGTCCCGCTCGGCCTCCTGGATGGCGGCGGCCACGCGCGCGACCCGGTCGGCGGCGGCACGGTGCCGCAGGACGGCCTCGGCGGCCTGCCAGGCGGAGTGCAGCGTGCGTGCCTCGGCGAGCTCGCGCTTCTGGGCCGCGGCCGACTTCTCGGCGGCGGCGAGCGCCAGGGAGGCGTGCCGGTAGGCGAGTTCGGCGGCGATCAGCGCACTGCGCTCCCGGCCCCCCTCGGCATGGGTGACGGCGTACGCGGCCGCGGTGACCCGCTGGGCCAGGTCCGCGGCCCGCACCCGCTCCTGGACGCCCCGCGCGGACAGCCGGCGGGCCAGCGTCCGGGTCCGGCGCTCTGCGCCGGCGTGGATGTCACGCGCGCGGGAGCGTGCCTCGGCGGCCTCGACGATCCGGCCGAGCAGGTCCACGGAGCCCGCGGTGAAGTCCCGTTCGGCGATGAGCTCGGCGCGGCGCCCGAGCTTGTTGCCGAACCCGCTGACCAGGTCGGCGAGTCCGTCGGTGTCGCGGGTGTCGGTCACGGCACGCAGCAGCAGGTCGGTGAAGTCGGAGTCCTTCTTCACCGCGAACAGGCCGGCGGCCTCGCCCTCGTCGGCGTTCATCTCCCGCTGGTAGCGGAAGAGTTCGGGGTCGAGGCCGAGATCGCCGAGGTGCTCGATCCACCGGTCGTGGATCTCCTCCCAGTGCACCTCCAGATGCGGGTACGCCTTGCCCGCCTCGGTGAGGGCGTCCCGGAAGCCCTTCATGGTGCGGCGGCGGCCCTGCGCGGCCGACTGCCCCTCGGCGGGCGGCCGTACGGCGGTGGACTCGGCGACGGGCAGGTTGTCGAGACTGAGTCCGGGGCCGGGCCGGAAGGAGTACCAGGCCTCGGCGAACTTCCGCGGGTCGTTGGAGACCTGGCGCCCCCGCCACTCGCTGACCTTGCCGACGACGACGCACTCGCCGGTCAGGGTGTGCTGCCACTCCAGGGCCACGTGCCCGCAGTCGTCCGCCAGCAGGAACTTGCGCAGCACACCGGAGCTCGCGCCGCCGAGGGTGTTGCGGTGGCCGGGCAGCATCACCGAGAAGATCAGCTTGAGCAGCACCGACTTCCCGCCGCCGTTCTCCAGGAAGAGCACGCCGGCGGGCGCGGGGCGGCGCGGCGGGCCTACGGGCTCCTCCTCGAAGAACTCCGCCTGGGTGGGCGCGGGGTCGGGCACTTCCGCGCCGACACCGCGCAGGTCAAGCACGGTGTCGGCGTAGCGCGCACCGGCGGGACCGATGGAGTAGAGGCGGACCCGGGACAGCTCGTACATGGCGGACTCTCGTAAGTCTTCGGCAGGTCGGGGAGGTTCAGGAGTGGAACGGCAGGCCGGCGTCGGCCACCAGCTCCAGGTCGTCGCCGTTCTCGGCGGGCAGCAGGGTCGGTGTGCCGTCGGTGACCGGGACGATCCCCAGCTCCAGGAGTTCGGCCATGGCGGCGCTTCCGGCCATGTCCCGCACCTGGAGCTGGTAGCGGGCCGTGGTCCGGTAGGTGCCGCCGTTGTCGTCCCCGGTGCGCTGCAGGAAGCCGGAGTCGGTGAGGAAGGCGGTGGCCTTGCCGACGATGCCGGTCGTGGACCCGGCGAGCCGGCGGGCGTCCTTGGTCGCGCCGGCCGCGCTGCGTCTGGCCCAGATCCGCCAGGCCGCTTCGAGCCCCGGCGCGTCCGTGGCCGGGTCGGTGTTCTCGCCGACCTCCTCGGCCCGCTCCTCCAGCCGCCGGCAGGCCTGGCGTACGAAGGCGTCGACGCCGTTGACCGAGACGCGCCCGATGTACCCGTCGTCGGCGAGGTCCTCGGGCCGCGGGAAGGCCATGGCGGCCACGGCGAGGTGGGCGAGGCCGTGCAGGAACCGGTCACCGCCGTCGGCGGAGGTACGCCGCGCGTAGTCGCCCATGCGGACGGCGAACACGGAGTCCTCGGCGGCGGTCACGGCCATCCCCGCGCGCGGGGACACCTCCAGTACGACCAGTCCGAGCCCGGCGGCGACGGCGTCGGCGAGCCGCGCGAACGGCGGGTCCTCCCGGTAGCGCCGCAGCAGCTCGGCGTACTCCTGGTCCCGCGCGGGCTGCAGCTTGGGCTGCAGCCCGAAGGCGACGAGCCGAGCGGCGTCGGCGGCGTCGGCGGGGGTGACGGCGGCGGGCGCCGACGGGGTCGCCACCTCCGGGTCGCTCCACTCGACATGCTCACTCACGGCTGGGGCTCCTTGTCACGCTCGCGCTCACTCATGCTGCTTCCGTCCGGTCCGCCGCCATCCCCGCCGCGTCCAGCAGGGCGGTGCCGACGATGAGGTCGGCGCCGCCGAAGTCCGGGTCGTCCAGCTCGGTGCCGTCGTCCACCGCGAAGAGCAGCTTCTCCTCGCCCTGGCGGTAGGCGGTGCCGACGGCGGGGCTGGCCGCGTGGATCGCCAGCAGGGCGACCAGGTAGGCGAGATCGAACCCGCCGGTCCCGCGGGCCTCAGCGAGCAGTCCCGAGAGCCGCCGCGGCGCGTCCGCCGGCAGGTCCAGGAGTTCCTTCGCCGCGGCCAGCTGCTCCTCGCTGAACCGGCTGTCGTCCGGGGTGGCGACGAGGTCCGGTTCCGGCATCTCCGCGCCCAGGTGCTCGCGCTCCGCGGGCGGCGTCAGCAGTATGTCGACCAGGTCGCCGACCCGGACCGACACCGGTGTGCGCAGCCCGGTCCCGCGCGCGAAGAACGCGTCGGTGACGCGCGTGGCCTGCTCCAGCGGCAGGGGCAGCACCGGCGCGAACAGCTGGCCGTACAGGTCCGTCCCCGACGTCGTCATGGGGGTGGCGAAGGCCTGCCGGTCCTGCTCGGCGCGGAAGAGCGGTCCCGCCTCCAGGAGCCGGGACTGGAGCTGGGTGTGGCGCCGGATGCAGTCCTTGACGATGTCGACGAGCTCGGCGGCGCGGCGCTTCTGCTCGGGGTCCTCGGACTCGTCCCGCGCCTTGCGGATGTTGGTCAGGATCGCGTTCTCGTGGCGGTAGCGGTCGGCGACGTGGTCCAGCGCCTCGGCGATCATGTCGGGCACGGCGTTGAGCCAGTCGACGGCCCGGACATTGCGGCGGGTGGCGTCCAGTGCCCTGCGCAGGGTCTCGGAGTACTGCACGGTCCGGTACCTGGCCTGTTCCGCGGCGAGCTGGGCGTCGGCGAGGCGGCCGCGGCTGATCAGCACCTCCAGCTTGACCTCGGCGGCGATCTGGGCGCTGGTGACGTCGGTGTCGAGGGCGCCGACGAGGACGTTGACCGCCTCGTCGGTGGTCCGCAGATACACCGAGCCGCCGGGGCCCGGCACCTCCTCGATCAGCTTGAAGTCGTAGTCCCGCCGGACATAGGTCCCGTCCGGTGCGAACGTGCCGTAGACCGCGCGGAACCCGCGGTCGACGCTGCCGACGTTGATGAGGTTCTCCAGGACCCAGCGGGCCACGCGCTCGTGCTCGGCGACGGGCCGCTGCGGGGCCTGGGCGGCGATGCGCGGGATGAGGCGGGCGACGATCTGGTCGTGGTCGGCGCCGGTGTCGAAGTCCATGTTCAGGGTGACCAGGTCGATGGCGGACAGGGCCACCTCCGCCATGCCGTACACCGAGTACTCGCCCGCGAGGTTGGCCTTGCGGGCGTCGAGGTCGTGCAGCGGCGCGGTGCAAGCGAGCGCGCGCAGCCGACGCGCCAGTCCCTCGTCGGCGGCCGGGCCCGGTGCGGGGCGCGGCCCCGCGCTGAACTGGGGCGGAACGCTGTCCGTCGTCGCAGGCGAAGTCACGGTGCACAGACTAGGTCCTAGGTCTGACAACTCCCCAAACGGCGCGGATCGCCTCCGGCGGTGGGGCGGGCGACCACCGGCTGTCCCGCGTGCGCGGGCCGGTGGGGGCCGGTCGCGCAGTTCCCCGCGCCCCTAAGCGTCCTCGCCCACCCTTCGCCTGTACACCTCGACCACGCGCCGCAGGGAGTCGGCCAGGTAGACGGAGAGCAGGCGTTCCGCCTCCCCGCGGTCGCCCGTCTGGAGAGCCCCGAGGATCTGCTGGTTGCGGGCCAGGTACGGCTCGTGCAGGGCCTTGGGGTCGTCGACGACGTGGAAGGCGAGGCGGAGTTCGGCGAAGACGCTGCGCATCAGTTCGTCGGTGCGGTCGCTGCCCGCGAGGGCGACCAGTTCGCGGTGGAAGTGGATGTTGGCCGTGCCCAGCGCTTTCCAGTCGCCTTCGCGCACCGCCCGCTGCCCCTCCACGACCGCCTCGGCGAGGGCGTCCAGGGCGTACGGCGGATCGCCCAGGCCGCGGACCACGGCGCACTCCACGAGCGCGCGGGTGCGGTAGATGTCCTCCACGTCCTCGACCGCCAGGACGCGCACGAAGACTCCGCGGTTGAGCTCGTGGACCAGCAGCCGCTCATGGGTGAGCAGCCGGAACGCCTCGCGCAAGGTGTTGCGGGAGACCCCCAGTGCCCCTCCGATGCTGTCCTCCGACAGCCGTGTGCCCGGCGGGAAGTAGCCCTCGGCGATGCGGCTCCTGAGGATGTCCGAGACCCGCTCGGCCGTGCTGGTGCGGCCCAGGAGGGCACGGTCGTCGGCCAGTCCGCTCAGCTGCTCTGCCATGCCCGGAATTCAACCGCAGTCACGAGAACGAAACAACACGGGTATTGAAGGATCGTTGAACGATCCTCTACGGTGCTTCACACCGCACGGTTCAGCTCCGCGACCTCCGTCCTCCCTCTGCGAGGTGTCCATGAGCACGACCCCGCCCCCTCAGGCCCTGACCGATCACCCGACAGCCCCCGAAGACCGCGACGGCGGAGGGGCGTTGGGCTGGTTCCGCGCTCTCGGCCCACGCGGTCGCCGCGCCTTCGCCGGCGCGTTCGGCGGTTACGCCCTGGACTCCTACGACTACTTCACGCTCCCGCTGAGCATGGTCGCGCTGGCCGCCTACTTCGGGCTGGACAGCGGTCAGACCGGCCTCTTCACCACCGTCACCCTGCTGGCCTCCGGCATCGGCGGCGCCCTGGCGGGGGTACTGGCGGACCGGGCCGGCCGGGTCCGGGCGCTGATGATCACGGTGGTCACCTACGCGGTCTTCACCGTGGCCTGCGGCTTCGCCCCGAACTTCGAGTCGCTGCTGGTCTTCCGCGCCCTCCAGGGACTCGGCTTCGGAGGTGAGTGGGCGGTCGGCGCGATCCTGGTCGCCGAGTACGCGAGCGCGAAGCACCGGGGACGCACCCTGGGCGCGATCCAGAGCTCCTGGGCCGTCGGCTGGGCCCTGGCCGCGATCGTGTACACGCTGGTCTTCTCGGTCTTCGACCCGGACACGGCCTGGCGCGTGATGTTCTGGACGGGCGCGCTGCCCGCACTGCTGGTCGTCTGGATGCGGCGCACGGTCCAGGACGCCCCCGAGGCGATCGCGGTACGCGAGAAGAGCGCCGGAAAGGGCTCGTTCACGGCGATCTTCAAGCCGGACCTGCTGCGTACGACGATCTTCGCGGGGCTGCTGTCCACCGGCGTCCAGGGCGGCTACTACACGCTCGCCACGTGGGTGCCGACGTACCTCAAGAGCGACCGCGGTCTGTCGGTCGTCGGCACCGGCGGCTATCTGACCTTCCTCATCTCCGGCGCCTTCCTCGGCTATCTGACCGGCGGCTACCTCACCGACCGCCTGGGCCGGCGCCGCAACATCTGGCTCTTCGCCCTGCTGTCGGCCGTCTGCATCGTGGCCTACGGCAACATCCCGAGCGGAGCCGACACCTGGCTCCTGGTCCTCGGGTTCCCGCTCGGGTTCTGCATGTCGGCGATCTTCAGCGGCTTCGGTTCCTACCTGAGCGAGCTGTACCCGACGGCGGTACGCGGCTCGGGGCAGGGCTTCACCTACAACGCGGGCCGCGCGGTCGGCGCGGTCTTCCCGACCACCGTCGGCTTCCTGGCCGACAGCTGGGGCGTGGGCGGGGCACTCGTCTTCGGTGCCCTCGGCTACGGCATCGCCGCACTCGCCCTGCTCGGGCTGCCGGAGACCCGCGGGAAGGAGCTCACGTGAACCGCACGGAGGACCGCCCCCTGACCCTCGTCGACGAGCACGCGCACGCGTGGAGCCCGGCCCAGGCGCGCACCCGCTTCCGCGCGGGCCTGACCGGCCCCACCGCCGGGGTCGCCGCGGGCCACACCCAGGTCAACCTGATCTCGGTGCCCGCCGACTGGGCGTACGACATGCTGCTGTTCTGCCAGCGCAACCCCAAGCCCTGCCCGGTCCTCGACGTCACCGACGCCGGCGACCCGACCACCGTTCTCGCGGAGGGCGCGGACCTGCGCACCGATCTCCCGCGCTACCGGGTGTGGGAGCACGGCCGGCTGGTGGACGAGCCGACGGACGTGCGCGCACACTGGCGTCAGGACCTCGTTTCGTTCCTGATCGGGTGCAGTTTCACCTTCGAGTGGGCACTTTCGGAGGCGGGCGTCCCGATCCGGCACATCGAGCAGGGCCGGAACGTTCCGATGTACGTGACCAGTCGACAGTGCCGTCCCGCGGGGCGGCTGCACGGACCCATGGTGGTGTCCATGCGCCCGGTGCCGCCGCAGCACCTGGCCGCTGCCCTCAGGGAGAGCAGCCTGCTCCCGGCCGTGCACGGCAGCCCGGTGCACTGCGGCGATCCCTCCGGACTCGGCATCGACGACCTGGGCCGCCCCGACTTCGGCGACCCGGTGGACGCCGAACCGGACGACATCCCGGTCTTCTGGGCCTGCGGAGTGACCCCGCAGGCCGCGGTGATGGCCTCGCGCCCGCCGTTCGCCATCACGCACGCACCGGGGCAGATGTTGCTCACGGACGCCCGGGACGAGCAGTACCGGGTGGCCTGAGACATGCCGAACCGCATCGAGCATCCTGAAAGGGGACACGGGACCGACATGATCTCGATCGATCTCAACGCCGACCTGGGTGAGGGCTTCGGCCGCTGGGAGCTCACCGACGACGAACAGCTGCTGTCCGTCGTCACCAGCGCCAACGTGGCCTGCGGGTTCCACGCCGGGGACGCGGTCACCATGCGACGCGTCTGCGAGCTCGCGGCCGCGCGCGGGGTCCGCATCGGCGCTCAGGTCTCCTACCAGGACCTCGCGGGGTTCGGGCGGCGCGCGATGGAGGTGCCCCCCGCCGAGCTGACGGCCGAGGTCGCCTACCAGATCGGCGCCCTGGAGGTCTTCGCCCGGGCGGCGGGCACGCGCGTGTCGTACGTCAAACCGCACGGCGCGCTGTACAACCGGGTCGTCCACGACGAGGAGCAGGCCGCGGCGGTCGTCGACGGCGTGCTCCTCGCCGACGCCACGCTGCCCGTGCTGGGGCTGCCCGGCTCCCGCCTCCTGGAGGCCACCGTGAAGGCCGGGCTGGAGGCCGTCACGGAGGCCTTCGCGGACCGCGCCTACACCGAGGAGGGCACCCTGGTGCCACGCGGCCTGGACGGTGCCGTGGTCACCGATCCCGAGGCGGTCATGGAACGCTCGCTGAGCCTGGCCCGGCATCGCGCGGTCACCGCCCACTCCGGTGTCCTCGTCGAGGTCGAGGCCCGCTCCCTGTGCCTGCACGGCGACACACCGGGCGCGGTCGAACTGGCCCGGAGGGTGAGAAAGCACCTCGTGGACTCGGGCGTCCGGGTGGAGGCCTTCGTATGAGAGCACTGCCCGTCGGAAACGGCGCCCTCCTCGTCGAGGTGTCCTCGGACGAGGAGGCCCAGGCCCTGCACGCCGAGCTGGTGCGCCGCCGCACGGAGGGCTCGCTGTCGGTCCGCGAGATCGTCCCCGCGGCCCGCACGGTCCTCCTCGACGGCCTCGCCGACCCGGTCCGCCTGGCCGCCCAGCTGACCGCCTCCGAGGTACCGCCCGCTCCCCCGCGCCCGCGTGAGGTCGTCGAACTCCCGGTGCGCTACGACGGACCGGACCTGGTCGACGTGGCCGCGCACTGGGGCGTCTCCCCCGAGGACGTGGCCCGCGTCCACGCCGGCACCGAGTTCACGGTGGCCTTCTGCGGATTCGCGCCCGGCTTCGGCTACCTCACCGGCCTGCCCGCCCGCTACGACGTGCCGCGCCGGGCCACCCCGCGCACGGCGGTCCCGCCCGGCTCGGTGGCGCTCGCGGGCCCGTACACCGGCGTCTACCCGCGCTCGTCGCCGGGCGGCTGGCAGCTCATCGGGACCACGGACGCCGTTCTGTGGGACCACGCGCGCGTACCGGCCGCACTGCTGTCGCCGGGCACGCGCGTGAGGTTCGTGGGGGCACCGTGACCGACCGCGCCCTCTCCGTCGTCCGGGCCGGAGCACTGACCACCGTCCAGGACCGGGGCCGCCCGGGCCACGCCCACCTCGGTGTCCCCCGCTCGGGCGCCCTGGACCGTCCGGCGGCCGAGCTCGCCAACCGCCTGGTCGGCAACCGCCCCGGGGCGGCCGTCCTGGAGACCACGCTCAACGGCTGTGCGGTACGCCCCCGTTCGACGGTCACCGTGGCGGTCACGGGCGCCCCCTGCCGGATCACGGTCGACGGCCGCGCGGCGGCCTGGGGCGCTCCGGTGCGCGTACCGGCCGGAGCCCTGCTCACCGTCGGAGCGGCCGTGTCGGGGCTGCGCAGTTATGTGGCCGTCTCCGGCGGGATCGCCGTGGAGCCGGTGCTCGGCAGCCGCTCCACGGACCTCCTGTCGGGTCTGGGCCCCACCCCCCTCACGGACGGCGCGGTCCTCCCCCTGGGCACGCCGACACCGCTCCACACGCGCGTGGACACCGCGCCACAGCCGGCGCCCCCCGCGGAACTCGTGCTGCGCGTCACTCTCGGCCCGCGAGCCGACTGGTTCACCCCGCATGCGGTAAGGGCTTTCACCTCGCACACCTTCCAGGTGTCCTCGGCGAGCAACCGCATCGGCCTGCGCACGGAAGGGCCGGCCCTGGAGCGGGCCCGGCCGGGTGAACTCCCCAGCGAGGGCATGGTCCTGGGGGCGGTCCAGGTCCCGCCGAACGGCAGGCCGGTGGTCTTCCTCGCCGACCACCCGACCACCGGCGGCTACCCGGTGATCGGAGTGGTCCACGAGAGCGACCTGCCGGCGGCGGCCCAGGCGGTACCGGGCATTCCGGTGCGCTTCGTGGAGGTACGGCGCCGGCCCGCCACCTAGGGACGCGGGGAACGGCTCGGCCGGCCACGCCCCACCGCCGCGCCCGCCCGAGCCGACAGCGATACCGGCACCGCCGACGCGCTCAAGCCGCTCCGGCCCGCTGCTCCCGCACGGACAGCGCCGCCAGAGCCGCGGACACCGCGTGAGCCGTCCGCAGATCGAGCCGCGCGCTGGTCCCGCGCGCGCGATGCCGCATCTCGTCCACCGCCAGCGTCACCAACTGCGGCAGCAGGTCGGTGCACCGCCGCATCACCCATCCCGTGCCCGCCGTGGCCAGCCACCGCAGACTCGCCGACTTCGTCGGCACGGGAGACTCCGGCTCGGCCGCGGGCGCGACCCCGGTCGCGAGACCGCGCTCCGCCAGCACCGCGTGGAACCGCACGGCCAGCTGACGATGCCCCCGCTCACCGGGATGCAGCCGATCCGCGCTCCACATCGCGGGCTCGGTGGTCCAGGACCCCTCGGCCGCGTGCAGATGCACCGCGCCGTACCGCTCGGACAGCGCGTGCACCACCGCGTTCACCGCCCGCTGCCGCCGGGCCAGCGGACGCGCCAGGGCGCCGGGCAGTCCGAGCATCGTGCCCGGGTCGGGCAGGCACGCCGTGAGCAGGACGGCGCCCTGCGAGGTGAACGCCGCGTACACCTCGTCGAGACGGGCGGCCACGGCATGGATGTCGAACGTGCAGCGCAGGGTGTCGTTGACCCCGACGACGACCGAGACGAGGTCCGGCCGCAACCCCAGCCCCACCGGCATCTGCCGCTCCAGCACATCGCGCGTCTGCGCCCCGCTCACCGCGAGCTTGGTGAACTCCACGGACTCGGCGAGCCCGTCGGCGAGCAGTTCGGCCCAGCCGCGCCATCCCCCGCCGACGGGATCGCCCACGCCCTCGGACAGGGAGTCGCCGAGGGCCACGAAGCGCACGGCCGTCATGACGCACCCCTGCTCATGCCACGCCCCCCGGCACGGAACGCCGTACGAGGACCTCCGCGTCATGCGCGGCGAGGAACGCCCGGACCGCGGTGTCCCACCCGAAGCACTCCGCACGCGCGCGTGCGATCTCGCGGCGCTCGGCCTCGGGCCGTGCGAGCAGCGTGTCCACGGCGTCCGCGAAGGCCTCTCCCCGGTCGGCGGCGACGGCTCCGGCCGATCCGATGACCTCCGGCAGCGCGGAGGAGGCACTCACCACGACCGGGGTTCCGCATGCCATGGCCTCCAGCGCGGCGAGCCCGAAGGTCTCGGCGGGCCCGGGGGCCAGGCTGACATCGGCGCTGGCCTGGAGGGCGCCCAGCAGCCCGCGGTCGGCGACGTGCCCGAGGAAGGTCACCGGCAGCCGCCGCTCCCGGGCCCGCTGTTCCAGGCGCGGCCGCAGCGGGCCGTCCCCCGCCACCACGAGCACCGCGCGCCGGCCCCGGCGCAGCAGGGACTCCACGGCGTCCAGGGCCGTGCTCGGCCGCTTCTCGACGGACAGCCTCGTGCAGGTCACGAGCAGCGTCTCGTCCTCGCGCGCGTACCGGGCCCGCAGTCCCGAGTCGCGCAGCCCCGGGCGCCGCTCGACCAGGTCGACGCCCAGCGGGGCCCGGACGACGTTGCGCGCGCCGATCCGCACGAACTCCCGCTCGGCGAACTCGGTGGTGCACACCACGCGCGCGTAGGTGTGCGCCGTACGGACGTTGAGGGCGTCGGCGGCACGCCGGGCCGCGCCCTCCGGCAGGCCCCAGGTGCGCAGCACGCCGTCGGCGGTCTCGTGGGAGACCATCACGGCGGGGACGCGGGCGCGCCGGGCCCATTTGCCGGTCCACCTGAGGGTCGTGCGGTCGCAGACCTCCAGGCGGTCGGGGGCGAGTTCCGCCAGGAGCCGGGCCACGCGCCGTTTGTCGGCCAGGACGCGGTATCCGCCGGTGCCGGGCAGCAGCGGGCCGGGCAGGGTGATGATCCGGCCCTGCTCGGTCAGGCGGTCGCTCGCACGGTCGCCGGGCACGATGAGCACGGGCTCGTGTCCGGCCGCCCGGTAGCCCTTGCCGAGCTCGCGCAGGGCGGTGCGCAGGCCGCCCGAGGCGGGAGCGACGAAGTTGGCGAGGCGGACGATCCGCAGCGACTGTCCGCTCATGCCGCCACCGCCGTCTTCCGGCCGCTGAGCACGGCGGCGTAGTGGCCGATCAGCTGGTCGCCGACGGCCGCCCAGGTGCGGCCCTCCACCAGGGCCCGCGCGGCGGCGCCGAACGAGGCCCGCATGCCGGGGTCGGCGGCCAGGGACCGTACGGCGTCCCGTACGGCGGCCGGGTCGCGCGGCGGGACGAGGAAACCTGTGCGCCCGTGGGCGACCAGGTCGAGCGGTCCGCCGGCGGCGGGCGCGACGACCGGCACGCCTGCGGCCATGGCCTCCTGCACGGTCTGGCAGAAGGTCTCGAAGGGGCCGGTGTGCGCGAAGACGTCGAAGGAGGCGAAGATCCTGGCCAGTTCGTCGCCCATGCGACGGCCCAGGAAGACCGCTCCGGGCAGCGCCTGTTCCAGGTGGGGCAGGCTCGGCCCGTCCCCGACCACCACGACCTTGACGCCCGCGAGGCGGCACACGTCGGCGAGGAGTTCGATGTGCTTCTCGGGGGCGAGCCGGCCGACATAGCCGACGATCATCTCCCCGTTCGGCGCGAGCTGCCGGCGCAGTGCCTCGTCGCGCAGGTCGGGGCGGAAGCGGCCGGTGTCCACGCCCCGCGGCCACAGCTTGACCCGGGGCACGCCGTGCGCCTCCAGGTCGCGCAGGGAGGCGCTGGACGGGGCGAGGGTGAGGTCGGCGGCGGCGTGGACGGAGCGGATACGGCGCCAGGCGGCGGCTTCTCCCGCGTGCACGTAGGTGCGGGCGTATCCGGCGAGGTCGGTCTGGTAGACGGCCACGGCGGGGATGCCGAGCCGGGTGGCGGCGGCCATGCCGCGGACACCGAGGACGAAGGGGCTGGCCAGGTGGACGACGTCGGCACGGTGCTCGGCGATCGCCGCGGCCACGCGCCTGCTGGGG
>NZ_RSAJ01001009.1 GCF_003933965.1 Streptomyces sp. RP5T | reverse complement strand
GGGTGGAACGGAAGGAGCAGCTCACCTTGGAACGGACCGTGCCGCCAGCCCCTTCCGACGCGCCCGCCCCCGAAGCGCCGACGGGCACAGGGCTGCTCGACGCGATGCCCCGGCAGCGGGAACGGGTCGGGACGGCCGTCACCGGAACACCGGTGACGACACCGCCAACCGCCGCCGCGCAGAACCGACTTCGCGTCCCCCGGCTCCGGCGGCTGCTCCCCACCCCCACCGGGACACCGTTCACCTTCGGCTACGGCGCCGTCCTGGCCGTCGTCTCGCTGGTCGCCGCGCATCTGGACCCCGCCCTCGTGCACGATCTGCACCAGGGTTCCAGCACCGATGTCGCCCACCTGGTGCGGACGCCCGTACTGGTGCTGGTGGCCAGCGCGCTGTGGATCGCGGGCGGGATCCTCTCGCCGTACGCGCTCGCCCTGCTGTTCGTCCTGACCGTGCTGGAGCGGCGGATCGGGGGTGTGCGCACGGCCGGGGTGTTCCTGCTCGGGCACGTCGGGGCGACCCTCGCGACCGAGGTCCCCGTCGGTCTCGCGGTCCTGGCCGGGCACCTGCCCGCCAGTTCGCTGCACCGACTCGACTACGGCGTCAGCTTCGGCGTGGCCGCGAGTCTCGGCGCGCTGGTGGGGCTGCTGCGGCCCTGGCTGCGCTGGCCGTTGCTCGCCCTCTTCGGCGGACTGCTGGTGACCGACCTGATCGCGTTCACCGACCCGTTGACCGACTGGGGCCACCCGATCGCCCTGACGATCGGGATCGCGACCTGGCCACTGGTACGGCGCCGGGCCGCCGTGGCGGGCGGGTGACTCCGCGCACCGCGGCGGCGTCACCCGGCCGACGGCGTCCAGACGTACGGCGTGGTCGTGGTGATCGCGTGCATGCCGAGCCGGCGGAGGACGGGGGCGCTGTCGTCGGACGCGTCCACGTGCAGGAAGGTGACCCCGCGGGAGGCGGCGAGTGCGGCCCGTAGGGCGACCAGGGCGCGGTAGACGCCCCTGCCCCGCCACGCGGTGAGCGTGGAGCCGCCCCACAGGCTCGCGAACTCCGTGCCCGGACGGAACACCAGCCAGGCCGCGCTCACCACCTCGCCGTCCGCCTCGGCGAGGTACACCGCGATGTCGTCCGGCGCGGTGGCGACCCGGCCGATCAGGTCGTCGGCGAGCGCGCTCCAGTCCTGGCCCCACACCGCCGACTCCATCGCGGCGATCCGGTGCATGTCCGCGTCTGCCGTGACCCGGCGCACGGTGACGCCGTCCGGCAGTCCGGGCTCCTTCACGGCCATTCCGGCGGCCCGGCCGACCAGGACCGTCTCCCGCTCCTCGGGCGCGAAACCGGCGGCGCGGAGCCGTTCGGTGAGGTCGGGCGGGGTGTCGTGGGAGCGGGTCTTCCATTCGAGCGCCTCGCCGCGCGCCGCGAAGAAGTCCTTTTGCCGTGCGATGAGTTCGTCGAGCGCCTCACCCTCCACACCCAGGTCGCGCGGCCCGCTCACGAACCCGCGGAACTGCCCGACGATCCGCAGCAGCGGCCCGTCCTGCTGGTACGTCACCCCGGTGGGCGGGGTCGGGGGAGCGCCGCGCATCTGGTCGTCGTAGGCGGCGAGGAGGGTCGCTGTGTCCGTGGTGGTCATGGTCGTTCGTTCCCCTGGTCTTCTCGGTGATCGTCGCCCCGCACGCACGCGTGGAGCGGGGAGGAGGTGCGGGT
>NZ_RSAJ01001008.1 GCF_003933965.1 Streptomyces sp. RP5T | reverse complement strand
CCCCAGCCCCACTGCCGGCACCCGCCTTGACAACGTACGCGTACTCGTCCACTTCGACCGGGCCGCGGGCCAGGTCGCCGAGAGCATCGCACCGGAGCCCGGCGGCAGCGTGGTCATCGGCATGATCCAGTCACGCCAGGTGGTGCGGGTCGCGCAGGACGGAGCGGTCCGGGTACTCGCCACCATGCCACTGCCCCCAGACGGCGGCACCACCGCACCGGTCGTCGGCGCAGCCGCTGTCACCGGGGTTGCCCGATCGGACAGCGGCGCCGTGTACTTTCTCTACTGCGCCGGGCAGGGCGGCCTGACCGGGATCTGGCAGGTCCGGCGCTCGGGTGAGCCCCGGCTCGTCGTACCGCTGCCTGCCGACACCTTCCCCAACGCACTGGTCATCGACGGCAAAAGGGACCGTTTCATGGTCACCGACTCCGCCGGCGGGCGGATCTGGCAGGCCCCGTTGAAGGGGGGAGCGGCCACCGTGTGGTCGGCAGACCCGGCACTGGCGCCCAGTGCTTTCTTCGGTGCCAACGGCATGAAGATCCACGACGGCGCCGTGTGGGCCAGCAATTCCGACCGCGGCACTATCGTCCGTATCCCGGTGGCCAGGAACGGCCGCTCCGGCCGCGCCGAGGTCCGGGCCACGCAGTTGGACGGCATCGACGACTTCGACTTCACCGGCAGGGGCTCCGAGATCCTCGCCGCGTTGAACCAGGCCAACAAGCTCGTGCGCGTAGGCGCCGACGACGCTCATGAGACCCTGCTGGACACCAAGGACGGCATGCAGGGAACCACGGCCGTCGTCGTACGAGGCCATCGGGCGTTTGTGACCAACGGTGCCAACCTGGCCGGGAACGACCCGACCCTGATGCTCGCGGAGCTGAACCAGCACTGACACGGCTTGGCTTGGCGGGGTGGGCCATCGCCCTGTGGTCCATCCCGCCGCATCAGCCGCACTCTTCGGCGACATCGACCCCGGCCGCTGCCTGCCACTTTCCCGGCCGACGCAAGCCAGGGGCCCGGCACCACCACATCGACCTACCGCCCACACCAACGGCACCGTCACCTCGGGCTCCCGCCACTTCAGCCGATCCCGGGCGTCGAAAACCTAGTTCTGCACGAAGATCCGTCGTAGTGCTGGGACCTGTTCGCCGTGGCAGAGGGCTGGCGAGTTGACCTGGCGGTATTGCGCGTCGTGTTCATCGAAAGCCGCGCACCGGAGCCCTACTGGATACCGGCGGCACTCGTTTGCCGTGCACCGGTATCGGCGGGCCAGCACCCCGGTGCGGGCTGCAGGGTGCTGACCGGCCCGATGGCGAGCGGGAGGCAGTTTCGGTAGGGCAGCCCTTTGGGTGGAGGCCCTGGTCGGCGAAGAGGAGTTGTGGCCAGACGGCGCGGTCTGGTAGCAGGACCTGGACGCCCACACCACCCGGCCGTCGGCAGATGACCGCCTCCCCCGGACGCAGCGTGTTGTCCGCTCAGTGAGGCCACCGCCCCCGGCTGCCGCACCGTTTTTAGGGCCATGACCGACGTTTCTGACACAGTCCACTTCAATGCCCCTGGCCGTGCTGGGGTGTTCCGCGTCGCTCCCCTAGTAGGGCTTGGTCATCTTCATTTGTGTATGCGTGTCCGCTGCTCTACGAGCGTCGTTGGAATGGCGTGACACCTGAGGAGATGGCCGGGGTCCGGGAGGACCTGGAGGCGTTCGCGGCGGA
>NZ_RSAJ01001007.1 GCF_003933965.1 Streptomyces sp. RP5T | reverse complement strand
GCTCGCATGTTCTTGGCCCATACGCCGATGGGGAAGCTGTCCCCGCCCCATACGGCGGTCGTGGGCGGCAGGAAGTGGCCGTGGACGGCTGCGTAGTCGTGTGCGACGGCGAGGCCGGCGTCCCATGTGGAGGCGTGTACCGACCACACCATCCCGAGCTTCGTCAGCTCAGTCACGCGCTTGGCGTCTAGCGTTTCCTCGCGGTAGTAGCGGCGTTGATCGGCCACCCATACCCCCAGTGGATGCCCGCCCAACGCTCCCCAGTCTTCCGGCGTGACGTACGTGAACGGCACGCGCAGCTCGCTCTCACCGGTCTCGCGCAGCCACCTCGTGGCAGCCTCGATACCGCGCCGCCAGTACGCCCCTTCGGGGTCGATAACCCGCAGCCGCACGAACTGCGTGAGCGCGGCCGGGTCGCGTTCCTCGGTGAAGCGCAGCACGCGCGCCGCCGCGGCCCCAACCGCCGGAACGACGTCTTGCTCATAGACCTCTTCACCCTCGCCCTCGCCGGCGCGGTCATCCTGACCGTCGACGATGTCGTCGCCGTCCTGAGACCGCCAACTGCTGTTGCGCAGCCGGGAATCGGCGAGCGCCTCGATCGTCTGCGCATCGTGCGCCCGCAGAGCTCCGAGGACCTTCGACAGGCTGTTGTAGGCGTCAGAGGTGAGGAGATCATTGGGATCTTCGTCCGGTCCGAGGAACACGGGAACGATCAAAGTTGCCAGTTTCCCGTGATCCGGATTCAGCCGCAGGGCGCGTCCGACCATCTGCACGATGTCCACCATTGACCCGCGTGCGTCCGCGAAAAGGACAGCGTCGCATTCGGCAGTATCCACGCCTTCTCCGAGAACACGGACGGAGGAAAGCACCCGCAATTCCGCCCGCACATCCCGACCCCCAAAAGCGGGCGCACCCAGGAATTCTGAGGCGAATTCATCCAGCACCTGACGACGGTGCCCGGGAGCGTGCTCGCCGTACAGCCACTCTGCCCACACCTGCTCCACGGGCGGGTAGGTGTCAGGGTCGTCGGCGGCGAGCCGGCCCGCGGTCACCGGCACCGAGGCCGCCATCGCCTCTGCCTCACCCACCCGACTGTGGAAGCTGAGTACGCGACGGAAGCGCTCCGTGACGGCAGCGCGCATCAGCCCCGTCTGCACAGCCGCCAGCCGCGCCCCGCGCACCGCATCCGAACCGGTGTCCTCGCTCGTCAGCGCCGCGTACAGATCAGGGTCGCGGATGTCGAGGCACAGCACCTGATACGGCGCCACAATGCCCCGCCCGACCGCCTCCGACAGCGACAGCCGAAAAGCCACCGGCCCGAAAACGGGGGAGCCATCCTCCATCGACGCCACCAACCGCGGCCGCTCGCCCTCGGCCTCCCACACCCGCGGCGTCGCCGTCATGTACAGCCGACGCTCCGCGGGCAGTTGGACCTGGTCGTGCACGGCCGCCCACGGCCGCGCACCATCCCCACTGGTCCTGTGCGCCTCATCAATGATCATCAGGCTCCACACCCTCAGCCCTGCAGCGTGCGCACGCTGCAGGACCCCCATGCCAACCGAGGCGTAGGTGGCGAAGACAGTCACAGTCTCCAGCCCGCGCATCCACTCCACCAGCTCGTCCGGATCCGTCGTACACGGCAGACCCTGACTCTCCTCCGCCCGCAACGAGCACACCCCCACCATCGCGCCCGACCGACCCGCCCGACGCCA
>NZ_RSAJ01001006.1 GCF_003933965.1 Streptomyces sp. RP5T | reverse complement strand
ACCCCCGCCCCACGGATGGCGCGGCGTGGTCGGTCAGTGCTGCCCGATGAGCTCCTTTCGCACAGACACAGCCGTCCGGAGCGCGGACCCACACCGAGTGGACGTGCTCCCGGGCCGTCCCCCTGGCTCGCGCCGTGCGCGCAGGCCAGGGGGCCCGGGCCCCGGCCCCCGCTTTCCTGTCTGGCCGCTGTGATCCGGCGGTGATTCGCCACAGCCGACGCCCAGCGACGCATGCGAGCGTGATTTCCGGTTAGGCGCACGGGGATCACTCGATTCAGCGGGCAGGTGAGCAGAGATCTCTTTCACGGCGAAGGCACCCGACTCGACAGCCGCGGCGGAAACGGAGCAGGACGGACAGGAGGCAGCGGACTCCTCGACAGCCGTCCACAGACCACCGGCCCCGGTCGCACCCCGTGCGAGCCGGGGTTTTCCGTCCGCCGTGTCCCGCACCGGCCGGGTGAGCGGCCTGGACGGACTGCGCACCCTCGCGGTCGCGCTGGTCGTCGTGCACCACGTGGAGCCCGAAGTGCTGCCGGGCGGGGCGGTCGCCGTGGACGTCTTCTTCACCATCAGCGGCTTCGTCATCACCCGCCTGCTGATCGCCGAGTACGTCCGCCGCGGCGGCATCTCCCTCATGTCCTTCTACCGCCGCCGCTGGCTGCGACTGGTCCCCGCGATGCTGGCCGTGAGCGCGTTCTGCGTGCTGCTCGCCTCGACGACCGACCTGTGGGGCTTCGAGGGTTCCCTCCAGGCGGCCGGGTTCACGGCCGCCTTCCTCACCAATGTCGTACGGGCCATGGAGCCCGGCCCCTACTCCGACCTCACCGCCCCGCTCGCGCACACCTGGTCGCTGGGCGTGGAGGAGCAGTTCTACCTGCTGTGGCCGATCGTCCTGCTCCTGCTCCTGCGACGCGCGCGGGCCCGTACGGTCCTGCTGTGCACGGCGGCCCTGTGCGTGCTGCCCCTTCTGTGGCGCTGCGTCCTGTGGAACCCGGACGCCGCCCACCGCATCTACAACGGCACCGACACCCGCGCCGACCAGCTGCTCGCCGGCGCCCTGGTGGCCGTGGCCCTGGCCCGGCTGCGGTCCGACGATCCCCGCCTGGCCCTGCTGCGCACCTGGTCCGCCCGCCTCGCCTGGCCGGCCCTCGCCCTGCTGGGGCTGGTCGCCTGGCGGATTCCGGTCACCGAGGACCTCGGCAGCTGGACGGCCGCGTGGTACACGATCGGCTTCCTCGCCGTGGCGGCCCTCTCCGCCGCCCTGGTCACCGCCCTGGAACTGCGCCCCGAGGACCGCCTGTCCCGCCTGCTGGCCCTGACCCCGCTGGCCTGGGTGGGCCGCAACCTGAGCTACGGCATCTATCTCTGGCACTACCCGGTCGTACGCCTCCTCGCCTCCCTCGACGTGAAGGAGGGCAGGCTGACGGCGACGGTGCTGCTGACGCTGCTGGCGGCCCTGCTGTCGTACTACGCCCTGGAAAGGCCGTGCCTCAGGAGGGCCCGGGGGACGAAGGTCCGGGGCCCGGTGCCGGCGGCAGCGACCTGAGGCCGTCCGCCGGGCCGGGCGACCCTCGTCGTCGTGGAGCACGGCGCATCGACCGGTCCAGCGTGACCGGGGGGGAAGACGTCGGAGTCCTTGACGTGCGCCTCCACCATGCCCGGCACGCGCTCGACTTGCCGGGCATGGAGAAGCTGACCCGGCCCCTCCTTGATC
>NZ_RSAJ01001005.1 GCF_003933965.1 Streptomyces sp. RP5T | reverse complement strand
GTCCGGGGGGCGGGCTTCGCAGGCAGGGGCCGCCTCCGCGCCTCCTGAGCCCGAGGATCCGCACGTCCGGGTGACCGCCGCCGTCCAGGCCGGCCGGCACCAGGAGGCCGACGCGCTCGCCGCGACGTACGAGCAGGCCGCCGGCCGGGCCCACGGTCCCGCCTCCGAGCAGGCCCTGCACTGGTCCGAGGTCCGGGCCGATCTCGCGATGTTCGCCAGGGACTCGGCGCGCAGCTGCCGGATCTGGCTGACGGTGGCCGAGACCCGGCTGGCCGCCGGGCAGGCCCCGGACTCGCCGGGCGTGGAGAAGGCCGTCGACCGGGCCCACCACCAGTGGGGCCAGGTGCGCGACAAGTCCCGGGCCCAGGAACTCGGCGCGCTGCTCGCCCAGTTGCGCACCCGCGTCCCGGGCCGTCGCCCCGGCGCCCTGGAGAACGTGCGCAAGCAGCTGCGGGAGCTTCAGGCCACGCCGTTCTAGCCGAGCATCGCGAGCGCCCCCGACACCAGCGTCCGTACTCCCGGCGCCACCGTCGACAGGTCCGGGGCGAAGTGCGGGCTGTGGTTGCTGGGGACGGCGTCGAACTTCTCCATCAGGTCCGCGCCCGGCGCCGCGTCCCAGGTGGCGGCCGGGGTGCAGGTCACGAACCAGTAGGAGTACGGCAGTTCGCCGAGCGCCAGCTTCGGGAAGTCCTCGCTGCCCATCGCCGGGCCGGAGTCGAAGACGGTGTCGGGGCCGAAGACCTCGCGGTGCACGGCGGCGATCCGGTGGTCGGTGTCCGGGTCGTTGACCGTGACCGGGAACGAGCCGCCGAGGATGACCTCGGGCTCGCGCGGACACCCGGCCGCATGGCACTCGCCCTCGGCGATCCGGCGGATCGCGGCGAGCATCCGGTCCCGGACCGCCTCGGACTGGGTGCGCAGGTTGAGGGAGATGCGGGCGGTGGCGGGGATGATGTTCGGGGCCGTGCCCGCCTCGATCCGGCCGACGGTCAGGACGGCCGACTCGCGCGGCTTGATCTCCCGGCTGACGACCGTCTGGAGGCGGGTGACGATGTAGGCGGCCGTGACGACCGGGTCGACCGTCGTCTCCGGGCGCGAGCCGTGTCCGCCCCGGCCGTGCACCACGATCTCCACGTCCGTGGTCGCCGACATGATCAGGCCCGGCACGTGCGCGTACAGGCCCGCCGGGCCCGGCACCGCGTGCTGGCCGAGCAGGACGTCCGGGCGCGGGAAACGGTCGTAGAGCCCGTCGGCGACCATCGCGGCCGCCCCGCCGCCGGCCTCCTCGGCGGGCTGGCCCACCAGGAGCAGCGTCCCGGACCAGGCGTCCCGCCCGTCCGCGAGCGCCTTCGCCGCCCCGGCGAGCCAGGCCACGTGCAGGTCGTGGCCGCAGGCGTGCATCACCCCGGGGGTCAGCGAGGCGTACGGCAGCCCGGTCAGCTCCTCGACCGGCAGCGCGTCCATGTCTGCGCGCAGCAGGACGGTGGGCCCGTCGCCGTTGCGCAGCAGGCCCACGACACCGGTGCCGCCGATGCCCTCGGTGGTCTCGAAACCGGCCGCCCGCAGCCGCTCCGCGAGCCGGGCCGCCGTACGGTGCTCCTCGCACGACAGCTCGGGGTGGCGGTGCAGGTCCCGGTAGAAGTCCTCCAGGTCGTGGACCGGGAGCCCGGCGGTGAGATCCAGCGCGGTACGGGCAGCGACAGAGGTCATGCGGGC
>NZ_RSAJ01001004.1 GCF_003933965.1 Streptomyces sp. RP5T | reverse complement strand
GGCCAGATCGACTACGGCGGCCAGGGCGCGCAGGGCGGCCAGATCGACTACGGCGGCGGCTTCGGCGGCCCCCAGGGCCCCGGTGGCCCGGGCGGCTCCCAGGGGCCCGCGGGCCCGACGGGCGGCCCGGTCACCGGCGACGGCCCGGTCGTGCCGCCGGCCGGACCCGACCCCTTCGCCAGGGCCGAGCCCTTCGGCGGCGAGTCCTTCAACGGCCCCGACACCTTCGGTGGTCAGGGCGGCCCCGGCGGACCCCTGGGCGGCCCCGGGATCTCCGGCGGCCGGCCGGGTCAGCCCGGTCCGTCCGCGCAGGGCGGCCCCGGCGCCCTCGGCCGTCCGGGCGGCCCCGGCGCGCCCGCCCCCGGCGGTGCTCCCGGTGCCGGTCTCGGTTCGGGTGGCGGCCTCAGCGACGACACCGCGATCCTCACCCCGCAGAAGCCGGCCCCTGAACCGGGCGCCCCCGGCTACGGCGTCCCGGACAACGTCTCCGGGCACACCGTCACCAGCGGTATGCCGGTCGTGCCGTCGGGCGCCCAGAACGCCCCCTTCGGCCAGTCCACCGACGGCCGCACGCCCCCGAAGCTGCCCGACACCCCGGCGCAGCAGGCCCCGGCCGCCGCGTCGAAGAAGAAAAAGAAGGGCCGCAGCAAACTGGCGATGGTCGGCGGCACCGTCGTCCTCCTCGGCGTCGGTGCCTACGGCGCCGGTCTGCTGATGAACCGCTCCGACGTGCCCAAGGGCACCACCGTGCTCGGCGTGGACATCGGCGGCGGCACCCGCGACGACGCCGTCAAGAAGCTCGACGACTCCCTCGGCGGCCGGGTGAACCAGGCGCTGAAGCTGTCGGTCGGCGGCGACACCGTCTCCCTCAAGCCCGACCAGGCCGGACTCCAGCTCGACGAGCAGGCCACGGTCGCCGCGGCAGCCAAGAGCGACTACAACCCGGTCTCCGTCATCGGCTCCCTGTTCGGCAACCACCGGGTCGTCGACCCGGTCATGCCGGTCGACGAGGAGAAGCTCCAGGCGGCCCTGGAGGACGCCTCGGGCGGCGCCGGCTCGGCGACCGACGGCACGATCAAGTTCCAGAACGGCAAGGCCGTCGCCGTGTACGGCAAGGCCGGCAAGGGCATCGACGTCGCCAGGTCGACCGCCGCGGTCGAGGAGGCGTACCGCACCCAGGTGGAGACCGGCACCGCCGGCCAGGTGACGCTGCCGACGACCACCAAGGAGCCGACGGTCTCCAACGCCGAGGTGGACCGGGTGATGAAGGAGTTCGCGGAGCCCGCGATGTCCGAGGTCGTCACCATCCAGACCGACGCGGCGCACAGCATCAAGTTCGGCTCGCTGTCCCTGCCGAAGATCCTCGGCTTCAAGGCGGTCGACGGCAAGCTCGTGGAGACGTACGACCTCGAAGCGCTCAAGGAGGCGTACGGCACCACCTTCGCGGGCGTGCAGATCAACGGCGCGAGCGGCAAGCGCGACGTGCTGCCCGAGGACGTGGCCTCCGCCCTGCGCAAGGCGCTGCGCGGCAAGACGGCGGCCGAGCGCATCGGGGTCATCGACACGAACCCGAGCTGACCGGTCGCGGCCGACGGACGCGTCGGCCGGGGCGGCGGCACGGGCGGTCGGGGTCACGTTGCTGCCGGCGCTGCGGGCGTCGGTGCCGTCCGGCATGACATCTGTCATGCGGCACTCCGGACGGCCGACACTGCCCGCC
>NZ_RSAJ01001003.1 GCF_003933965.1 Streptomyces sp. RP5T | reverse complement strand
ACGGAACTCCCTTCCACGGAACCCCCTTCCACGGAACCCCCTTCCACGGAACCCCCTTCCACGGAACCCCCTTCCACGGAACTCCCGTTCACGGAGGACTTGATCATGGCGCCCGGTGGGAACCGCGGCTGGCTGCTCCGCCTCGTCATCGCCTTCAGCTTCGCGCAGGGGGCGGTGTCGATGGCGCGGCCCGCCGTCTCCTACCGGGCCCTCGCGCTGGGCGCCGACGAGCGCGCGATCGGTGTCATCGCCGGTGTGTACGCGCTGCTTCCGCTCTTCGCCGCCGTACCGCTCGGCCGCCGCACGGACCACGGGCGGTGCGCGCCGCTGCTGCCCGTCGGCGTGGTGCTGATATCCGGCGGCTGCGCGCTCAGCGGCATCGCGGACTCCCTGTGGGCCATGGCGGTCTGGAGCGGGGTGATGGGCCTCGGCCACCTCTGCTTCGTCATCGGTGCCCAGTCCCTCGTCGCCCGGCAGTCCGCCCCGCACGAACAGGACCGCAACTTCGGTCACTTCACCATCGGCGCCTCCCTCGGCCAACTGGTCGGCCCGGTCGCGGCGGGCGCCCTGATCGGTGGCCCCGACATGGCGGGCACGAGCGCGCTCGCGCTGCTCGTCTCGGGCGCCGGGGCGGCGGTCGCGTTCACCTCGCTGTGGCGCATCGAGCACCGCGACACGGGGGCCAAGTCCCGTACCGGGCAGGCCGACCGGATCCCCGTCGGACGCATCTTCCGGACCCGGGGCGTGCCCGGGGGCATCTTCGTGAGCCTGTCCGTGCTGTCGGCCACGGACATCCTCACCGCGTACCTCCCGGTGGTCGGCGAGCACCGGGGCATCGCCCCCTCGGTCATCGGCCTGCTGCTGAGCCTGCGCGCGGCGGCCACGATCGCCTGCCGCCTGGTGCTGACCCCGCTGCTACGGCTGCTGGGGCGCGCGTCGCTCCTGACCGTGACGTGTCTGCTGGCCGCCCTGTTGTGCGCGGGCATCGCCCTGCCGGTCCCGGTGTGGGCGCTGGCCGTGATCCTCGCCCTGCTCGGTTTCTGCCTCGGCGTCGGCCAGCCGTTGTCCATGACGACGGTCGTCCAGGCCGCCCCCGAGGGCGCTCGCTCCACCGCCCTCGCCCTGCGGCTGACCGGCAACCGCCTCGGCCAGGTCGCCGCACCGGCCACCGCGGGCCTGGTCGCGGGACTCGCGGGCACCGCCGCGCCGTTCGTGATGCTCGGGACGCTGCTGCTGGTGTCGGCGGGGGTGGCGCTGCGCTCTCCGGAGCGGTCCGAAGAGGCCGGACCGGCCGTCGGCAAGAGGCTCCGGCGCCCGGGATTGCGCCGCACGAGCGATATCTGACGGCGCGCCGGGCGCCGATGCGGGGGAGCGTCGCGGGCATCGAGGAGAGTGCTGCCGAAAGAGCGATTTGTATGGAAATCGTCTGAATTCGGAGGAGCGCGCATGCCCACCCTGACACTCCCACGTACCTTCCGCGTCCGAGCGGGCGCCACGGTCGTCCTCACCGCCCTCGCCGCGGCCGGCGCGTCCTGGGTGGCGGCGCCGACCGCGTCGGCCGCCGGCGAGAACGGCGACATCCGAATCCACCGCGTGGGCGTGCCGTTCGGCGTCTCTAAGGACGATCCGCGGGTCTGCAAGTTCTACCTGGACGCGGTCAACTTCGACGCCCTGACGACCATCGCCTACACCATCACGCCCCAGCCCCCGCTCCCCAC
>NZ_RSAJ01001002.1 GCF_003933965.1 Streptomyces sp. RP5T | reverse complement strand
CCGCCCAGGGCAGCAAGCTCACCGCCTCCGCCTACCGCCCCTACGCGGACGGCGGAACCGACATCGCCGTGACTGTGGTTGTCGAGGCCGAGCCAGGCGGTACCGGGCGCAGCACATACGAACACCGCGAACTGACCCGAGTGCTGGACGCTGCCGTCAAGGGCGACAGCCAGGCACAGGCCGCACGCACACCCATCGATCTCAACGGCGCGACCGTGGCCACGCCGGACGTGGCCGTACCCGTCCGCTCGTTCGCCACACCAGTGACCGCCGCGCCACCCGTGGCGCCCACCGTTGCCACCGTCGACGGAGGCGAGTTCTTCCGCCAGCTCACGCGCGTACTTCCGGTCGCGGCCAAGGACGAGATCCTGCCGATTCTGACGGGCGTGGAACTCCGCATGTGCACCGGCACCTTGCGGCTCAGGGCTACAGACCGGCACCGCGCCGCCGAGACTGTCATGCCAGCCCAACCCTGGGACCACCACGCGGAGACGTGCGCCTACCGCGCGCTCATCCCGAGCAACGTCCTGCGCCAAATGGTGAAGTTCAGCGGCACCTACAAGGGGCCCGTGGCACTCGGTCTGCCCTCCGAGACCGTCACGACTGCCGAGGTGCTTACGACCCCTGAACTGGGGGTGGCCACGCTGGAGTTCGGATCCACCACCCTCACTGCATGGCGGCTGGACGGAGTCCTTCCCCCTTCCGTGTTCGCGCCCGTCGCAGACAGCGGAACGCTCACCCTGCCCCGCAAGGACCTCATCCGGGCCGTCAGCAAGGCACGGGCGGTGGCCACGGCGAAGGGGGCAGCCGAGCAGTGGGCCCAGGTCATCCTCACGCACAGCGACGACGAGACAGGGGTCCTGCGCGTTGTCCCACGCTTGCCACAGAAGGACGAGCAGGACCGAGCCACCGGTTCGGCTGTAGCCGCAGCGTGCGAAGCGCAGGAAGCCGCACCGCTGGGGGGTGCACCGCTGATCACCACGGGTGCCTATCTGCTGGCAGCACTGGCCGCGTTCGACAGCGAGTCCGTCACCCTGCACCTGCCGCCCCAGCGTGAAGGACGCAACCACGCACCCTTCGCGATCACCGCGACCGGTGAGAAGGACGAGGGATATCACCGGCAGATCCTTGTACCCGTACAGCTCTCCCACGACTGAGCAGCTTGCTTGCATCACCAAGAAAGCGTATGATTATCATCGTTGGAAGCGGGCGGCAACCCGCTTCCGGCGCCAACCCACCACACCCTCAGAAGGAGCCTGCATGGACCTGCTGTTTCTGATCATCGAAACCCCCTCGGGACGTGTGCACGCTCGCGCCGAGCCCCGAGGCAGTGACGCCGTTGTCTACACGCTCGGGGGCGCCCTGCGAGGCGCCGTCCACGTCACCGGCACCCACCACCCGCACCACTGGGACCAGTTCACGGCCCTGCGTGCCAGCTTCGGATCTGCCGACGCCATGGCCGCACTCCCGCCCGCCGACTCCCTGCCCCGGCTGCGCAACAGCACCGCCCGACACACCGGCTACCTGCTCGCATGGGAAGGTCCGGCCGGACCGCAGTGGGAACAGGGCCGGATCGCGTCCACGTCGGGCAAGCCGCCCTCCCCCAAGACCGGGGACACGCTCAGGACCGTCCTGCACGCCGTCGCCGAGGACGCCGCCCGCCGCCCGGACTGGGCCCAACTCCTCGACGCCTCACGCGTACGCAAGACCCCTGCGCTCCTGGAC
>NZ_RSAJ01001001.1 GCF_003933965.1 Streptomyces sp. RP5T | reverse complement strand
GGGGGGTGGGCAGGCACGGCGCAGCCGCCCACTCGTCCGGCATCCGGGGCTGAGCCCCCTCCGTCAGTCCTCTCCCGTCAACCCGCGATCGCCCGCAGGATCGGCTGGCCGAGCGCGCCGAGCCAGCCCGCCAGCGCTCCGAGCGGCCCGATCAGCGCAGTGCCGGCCGTGGCCAGCGCACCCGCCGAGGACAGCAGCCGGGTGATCCGGCCGAGTCGGCCCGCCACTGCCTCCCGGTCCGGCTCCGGCCGGGCCACCTCATGGTCCAGCGAGTCCAGCTCGGCCCGAACCTCGGGCTCGATTGCCGGCGGCAACGGCGTTTGCTCGATCGACGCCCTCAGGTCCCGGACCAGGCCGCGCACCTCCTGACCGCCCGCCGTGAACTCGGCTGACTGGCCACCGTGAACGGTCTGGTTCCCGGCGACGTTGTTGACCACGCCGCCCTGCTGGTTGCCGATGTTGAAGGCCATGGCTCCCCATCTCCTCACCCCTGCCGCCAGGACGCCTCCCGCTCGGCAACCTCGAAGCGGCGGCGCCGGGACGTCGTCACGATGTGCAGAACGATCCCGATGACCATCAGAACCGACCCGATGGCCGCCATCGCGAACCCGATCGCCCCTACCGGCACCCCGGCCACCTTCGGTCCGAGCAGCTCCGGGGAGGAGTCGAAGTTTGAACTCCCCGACGAAATGCTGTCGTTGGTCCCGGCAATGAATCGAATGATCACCCAGCCGTAGATCCCCATCCCCACCAGAAAGACCAGGAAGCCGAGCATGATCAGGCGTCGTGCCCTGGTACGGGTCGCGGCGATCTCCTTGAAGAAGCTCTCGCGCTGCGCCTGCTGAACGTAGTTGTACTGATTGCCGGCGATGTTGCTCAGCCGGTCCGCCTGCTGTGCCCCGATGTCGAACCGCCGCTCGCCGCCCGGCGGTGTGGGGTTCGCCTCGCGCGGTGTCGAGTGGCCCGGCGGGTAGGAGGGGGGCGGGCCTGCGGCCGCAGCAGCGCCGTAGGGTTTGGGCCCGCGATCAGGGGCGGGACCCCAACCCGGCATGGTGTCCGAGGTGCCGCCCGGGGCACGACCGGCTCCGGGCTTCGGCGCCTGAACGGTCCGGTCGGCGGGGCGCGGCTCTTCGTAATGCACCTCCAAGGGCCCGAAATCCAGCACGTCGCCCGAGTGCAGCTCCTGCTGCCCGAGCACCGGGTGACCGTTCAGCATGGTGCCGTTGGTGGAGGCGAGATCCTCGACGGTGGTCCGCCCCGAGGCCCGCCACACCACCGCGTGCCGTCGGCTGACGCCCGGATCGCCCACCTGGATCTGGCAGTCGGAGTCCCGTCCGACCAGCATCGGCTGGTCGTCGAGGACGAAGACCCGGCCGCGCAGCCGACCTGGGCGGTCGACCACGAGGTGCGGCAGGTCGCGCTCTCGCAGAGGCGGGTCCATGGCACGACCTCCTGCCTTGGCGAAGCGCTTCGGTCACCTGTCCCGGTGATCCTCACTTTCCAGTAAAAGCCGATCGGCCCCGCCCTGCCACAGCATCCGCGGCCCGCCGGTTCCGAAACCCCACGTCGTCGACCAGGGCCCCGGCATGAGCGACGCCGACCGCGGGCGCGCCTTCGACCGGTTCTGGCGCTCCTCCGACTCCCACCACGACGGCACCGGCCTCGGCCTGCCCATCGTCCGGCACCTCGTGGACGCCTCCGGCGGCACGATCACCCTCCACCCGGCCCCCGGAAC
>NZ_RSAJ01001000.1 GCF_003933965.1 Streptomyces sp. RP5T | reverse complement strand
GTAGTCGGGGCCCACCGTGTCGTAGGGAGCCACGGCGTCCCGCAGGGGCCGTAGGGCCGATTCGAAGTCCGGGTGCCGGGCGGCCACTTCGCAGACCTTCTCGATCGCCGTCCGCGTGCCGTCCTTCGCCAGCCGCAGACAGGCCGTGACGACCGAGTCGGGGGTCGCGCCCGGCTCGCAGGCCGCGGCCACCGCCGCCGCGAGGACTCCCGCCGCCTCCCGGCCGTACGACGACTGGTGGGCGCCCGCGATGTCCAGGGCCTCGGTGTAGGCGGCCCGCGGGTCGGCCGCGTTGACCAGGCCGACCGGGGCCATGTACATCGCCGCACCGCAGTTGACGATGTTGCCGACGCCTGCCTCCCGGGGGTCGACGTGACCGTAGTGGAGGCGGGCGACCAGCCACTTCTCCGCGAGGAAGACGCGTTGCAGGGGGAGGGCCTCCGCCTCCAGCTCCGGGATCCAGCGCGGGGTGGTCATCAGGTCGGGGACCAGGTGGTCGGCGATCGCGTAGGCGTCGAGGTGGTCCCTGACGCGGTCGTAGACCCGGATCAGCGCGTGGGTCATCAAGGTGTCGTCGGTGACGTGGCCGTCGCCTTTGTGGTACGGGGCGATGGGGCGGGCGGTGCGCCAGGCGTCGCCGTTCCAGGGGCCGACGATGCCGTCGACGCGGCCGGCGTGGCGTTCGAGGATCTGGTCGGGGGAGTAGCCCTCGACCGGGCCGCCGAGGGCGTCGCCCACGGCCGCGCCGACGAGGGCTCCGGTGATGCGTTCCTGGAGGGTGCTTTCCTGGTTTTTGGGCGTCATGCCCCGAATCATCCTCCTGGGAGGGGCGGTTGTGCGGCTTCCAGGAGTCCGGCGAGTTCCACCAGGTCCGTGCCGGTGAGGCGGGGCAGGGCACAGCCGGAGAGGGTGCGGCAGGTGTCCCGCCAGGTGGCGGGGATCGCGGTGGCGCCGCCGAGGGCGCCGGTCAGGGCACCCACCAGGGCCGGGGCCGAGTCGGCCACCCGGGACAGACAGGCCGCGGCGGGGACCGCCTCGGCGATGCGGCCCCGGGCGGCGGTGGCCAGGGCGAGGGCCACGGGGACGGTCTCGGCGGCCGCGATGCCGTAGCTGTAGACGTGATCGACGATCTCGTGTTCCAGGGCGGGGATCAGCGCGAAGGCGGGGCCGGTGGTCCGGGCCAGGTGCAGGGCGTGGCGGGCGTTGCGGCCGATCTCCGTCTCCTCGGGGAGCTCGGTGAGGGCCGCGGCCACACAGGCCTCGACGGGGGCGCCGGTCAGGGCCAGGGAGACGGCCGCGGCCATCGCTCTCGCTCCGTGCACACCGTCCCCGTCCTGGGTGTAGCGGGCGTCGAACTCGGCGAGGTCCGCGGCGAGTCGGGGGTCGCCGGGGTGGGCGACGGCGAGGACGCAGGCTCTGACGCAGGCCGCGTCGTCGAAGTAGTGCGGGTTGTCGTGGCCGGTGGCGGGCGGGCGCAGGCCGGTGGCGAGGTTGCCGAGTCCGGCCCGCACGGAGATGCGGGCGCGCAGCGGGATCCTGGCGGACTCGATCTCGGGTGCGCGGTCCGCTGCCGCGGCGACCTCGGCGGCGAGGGCGTTCCAGGTGAGGTCGATGGCTGCCCTCGTACGGCGTTCTCTGGTGAGGTCGCCGAGGGCGGTGTCGTCGCCTGCCCTGAGGAGGGCCTCCGCGGTGAAGGCCGCCCATTCCGCGTCGTCGGAGGGGCCGAGGCGGAGGGGTTC